>JAGWMW010000045.1 GCA_028871575.1 Burkholderiales bacterium
CCAGCACCGGCCTCACCGCGATCAGCAGGAAGGCGGTGATCAGCCAGGTCCAGGCGAACAGCGGCATCTTCATCAGCGTCATGCCCGGCGCGCGCATGTTCAGCACCGTGACGATGATGTTGATCGAGCCCATGATCGAGCTGGCGCCCAGGATGTGCAGGGCGAAGATGGTCGAGTCCATGCTCGGGCCCATCTGCAGCGTCAGCGGCGCGTAAAGCGTCCAGCCGGTGGACGGGGCGCCGCCGGGCAGGAAGAAGCCGCTGGCCAGCATCAGCGCGGCCGGGATCAGCAGCCAGAAGCTGAGGTTGTTCATGCGCGCGAAGGCCATGTCCGCGGCGCCGATCTGCAGCGGGATCATCCAGTTCGCGAAGCCCACGAAGGCCGGCATGATGGCGCCGAAGACCATCACCACCCCGTGCATCGTGGTCAGCTGGTTGAACAGGTCGGGGTTGACGAACTGCAGCCCGGGCTCGAAGAGCTCGGCCCGGATCACCATCGCCATCATCCCGCCGAAGATGAACATCGCGAAGGCGAACAACAGGTACATCGTGCCGATGTCCTTGTGGTTGGTCGCGAACAGCCAGCGCCGCCAGCCGTGGGGGTGGTCATGCGCGTGATCGTGCGCAGGGCCATGGGCATCGTGGGCGGGGTGGTCGAGGACGGCACTCATGCGGAAAACTCCTGGTCGCGGCGGGCGCGGGGTCGGCTTACTTGGCGAGGTCGGCAACCACGTCGGCCGGCTGCACGAGCTGGCCCGTCTTGTTGCTCCAGTGATTCTTGGTGTAGGTGATGACGGCCGCGATCTCGGTCGGCGACAGCGTCTTGCCCCAGGCCGGCATGGCCCCGTTGTTGCGGCCGTGCAGCACGACGTTGATCTGCTCGTTCTTGTCGGCCGCCAGCACCACCGGCGAGCCATCCAGCGGCTTGACCGCGCCGCCGCCCTTGCCGTCGGGATGGTGGCAGACGGCGCAGTTGGCGCTGTAGACCTGGGCACCGCGGGCCAGCAGGTCGTCCATCACCCAAACCTTGGTCGGGTCGTCGGCGGCCGCGGCCATCGCCTTCATTTGGCCCTGCACCCAGGCGGTGTAGTCGGCCTGGCTCAGCACCTTGACGTGGATCGGCATGTACGAGTGCTCCTTGCCGCAAAGCTTGTCGCACTGGCCGTAGTAGTCGCCGACCTTTTCGGCGCGGAACCAGGTGTCGCGCACGAAGCCCGGGATCGCGTCCTGCTGGATGCCCAGGGCCGGCACGGCGAAAGCGTGGATCACGTCGCCGGCGGTGGTGATCACGCGCACCTTGCGGTCCACCGGCACCACCAGCGGGTGGTCGACCTTGAGCAGGTAGTCGTCGCCCTGCGGCTTGCCGGCGTCGGAGGCCTCTCGCTGCTTCAGGTCGATCGTGGACAGGAAGCTGATGCCCTGGCCCGGCCCCTGCAGGTAGTCGTAGCCCCACTTCCACTGGTAGCCGGTGGCCTTGATCGTGAGGTCGGGGTTGCTGGTGTCCTTCATCGCCACCACGGTGCGGGTGGCCAGGCCGCCCATCACGATGACGATCAGGAAGGGCACCACGGTCCAGGCGATCTCGACCGCCGTGCTCTCGTGGAAATTCGCTGCCTTGTGGCCCAGCGACTTGCGGTGCCGGAGGATGGAATAGAACATCACCCCGAACACCAGCACGAAGATCACCAGGCACACGACCAGCATGAAGTTGTGCAGCCACATCTCCTGGCGGGCGATCGGAGTCACCGGGTCGTGCAGGTCGATCTGGTTGACGGACGGGCCGCCCGGCAGGTCGTTGACGGCCAGCGCAGCGCGGCTGCAGGCCGCCAGCGCCAGCAGGGCCAGCGTGCGCGGCGCCGGCAGGCGGCGCAGGCCCTGTCGCAGGCGGTGCAAGGGGTTCGGGGTCGTCGGCATCATCGGGTTCATTCAGTTCGAATCGTTCTCGGGGGCCTGGGCCGGGCGAGCGGCCGCGCCGCCGGCCCAACGCAGCGCCTGTCGCAGCTCCAGCGCGAAGGCCGCGCGCAGCTCGGGCCGCAGGAAGCGCCCCACCCGCACCGAGTTGCCGCGCGCACTCAGCTGCACCAGCGAGCCCTGGCCGGCGGCCGGCTCCACGCGCAGCCAGTCGGCCGCGAATTCGGTGCAGGCCACCTGGCTGCCGAAGCATTGCTCCACGCGCAGCGAGGGGCCCACCAGGGTCAGCACCTCGCGGTCGGCGGCGTGGCGCGCGAAGCTCAGCAGCGCCAGCCCCACGGCGGCCAATTCCAGGCCCGTGAACATCGGGATCAGGGTCGCGCCGTTGAGGAAAAAGAAGGTGGCGATCAGCCCGGAGACGCCGCACAGCAGCAGGTACACGGCGCCGAGCTGGCGCGGCGAGATCGAGCAGTTTCGCCCCAGCAGCCACTGCAGGCCGCGCGGCGCGCCGGGCAGGGCCGTCATCACCACCTCGCGCCCGAAGAGCCAGGGCCGGCCCGCGGCTGCACCCGGCAGGGTCGTCCACGGGCTGGGGGCGAGGGCGGCGGTCATGCGGTCGGGGCGCGGGGCGGCGGGCTGGGCTCGGGGCGGGGGCGGAGAAGGTGGCCGATCGGGCGAGGGGCGGCAGGCGGATCGGACTGCAATAACCGCGAATCCCCACCCTTGCGGACAGCGCGTGATTCTATCGCAGCGCAGCACGCCCCCATCGCGCGCTCAGGGATGGCGGCGGCCTGCGCGCGCCATCGTGCGCAAGTCGTCCAGCGGCACCGCCGTCTGGGCCGCCACGCGCGGCCGCGGCAGGCCGCGGAAGGCGTGGCCGTAGACGATCTCGAACGGCAGCGCGACCCGGCCCCGCGCGTCGGCCGCGCTGTCCAGCAGCGCCTCGAGGCGCCGGCGCCAGCGCGGTGTGCGCAGGCCGGCGCCGCGCCGCGGATCGACATTGCCGCCCAGCGTCCGCAGCTCGGCCAGCAGGGCCGAGCCCGAAGGCCAGCTCAGGGTGAGCGTCTCCTGGTCCATCACCGGGTCGGCGAAGCCGGCCTCGAGCAGCATGTCGCCCAGGTCGTGCATGTCGACGAAGGGGGCGAACGGCGTCGGCCATCCCTGTTCAGCGTAGAGCGAGCGCAGCCCGGTCAGCGAGCCCGGGCCCAGCGTCGAGAACATCAGGAAGCCGTCGACGGCCAGCACGCGGTGCCACTCGCGCATCAGGGCCGGCGGGTCCCCCACGGCGTGCAGCACCATGTTGGCCCACAGCAGCTCGCCCTGGCCGGCCACCAGCGCCGCCGGGTCCAGCGGCGCGGGCACCGGCGGCGGCGTCCGCAGCCGCTGCCACCACGGCCGGGCCGAAGCCGCCGCCGCTGCGCGCCGCTGGGCATCGGGCTCCACCGGCAGCAGGCGGGCCTGGGGATAGGCCTGGCGCAGCAGCATGCCGCCCGCGCCGAGAAAGGCCTGCCAGTCGATGACGGTGCGCGGCCGGCGCAGGATCAGCGGCAGCCGCTCGGCCATGCGTCGCGCCACCTCGGCATGCAGCCAGGGCGGCTCGGCGGCGCGCTGCAGCCGCCGCCGCACCTGGGCCAGCGCCGCGACGTCGATCGGTCGCGCGCTGCGCGGCTCGGAGGCAGCCATCCCGGCCAGTATATTGAGCCGATGCCCGCCGCCTGGCCTGCGCCCGCCCCGGCCCGCCCCGCGTGGCGGCCGCGGCTGCACGCGCCCTGCGAGGTCTGCCGGCGCTGGTCGGCCTCGGTGCTCTGCCCCGACTGCATCGCGCGCTATGCATCACCCCGCCCGCGCTGCGCCCGCTGCGGCCTCGGCCTGGGCATGGCCAGCGCGGCCTGCGGCGCCTGCCTGCGCGAGCCACCGCCCTTCGAGCAGACCGTCTGCGCGGCCGACTACGCCTTTCCCTGGGTCGGGCTGATCGCCGAGTTCAAGTTCCGGGGACGCGTCGAGCTGGCCGGCGCGCTGGGCGGGCTGCTGGCCACGGCGGTGCGGCGGGCCGTGCCGCCGCGGCCGGCCCTGCTGCTGCCGGTGCCGCTGGCCGACGCGCGCCTGTGCGAGCGCGGCTACGACCAGGCCTGGGCCCTGGCGCGCGTGCTGGCCCGCGAGCTGGGCCTGCCGGCCGAGCCGCGCCTGCTGCAGCGACCGCTGGCCACCGCGCACCAGGCGGAGCTGGGACGCGCGGCACGCCAGCGCAACCTGCGTGCGGCCTTCATGGTCGACCCGCTGCGGCGCGCCGCGGTGCGGGGCCTGCGCGTCGCGCTCGTGGACGACGTCATGACCACCGGCGCCACGCTGCGCGAAGCCGCGGCGGCGCTGCGGCACGCCGGCGCGTCCGCGGTCGACGCCTGGGTCGTGGCGCGCACCGCGGCCGAGGCCGACTGATCCCGCGGCCTGCCCTCCTGCCCGTCCGCCTGATCGCCTGCCTGATCGCCCGCACACCGTGTTCCACATCGTCCTGGTGGCGCCCGAGATTCCGCCCAACACCGGCAACGTGATCCGGCTGGCGGCCAACACCGGCTGCACGCTGCACCTGGTCGAGCCGCTGGGCTTCTCGATGGAGGACCGGCTGCTGCGCCGCGCCGGGCTCGACTACCACGAGGCCGCGGCCGTGCGGCGCCACGCCTCGTGGGACGCGCTGCGGCACGAGGCCGGGTCCGGCCCCGATCCGCTGCGCTGCTACGCCTTCACGACCCGCGGCAGCCGGCCCCTGGCCGAGGTGCGCTGGCGGCCCGGCGACTGGCTCGTCTTCGGCAGCGAGACCGCGGGTCTGCCGGCGGCCCTGCTCGAGGGTTTCGGGCCGGCACAGCGCGTGCGCCTGCCGATGCGCCCGGGCCAGCGCAGCCTGAACCTGAGCAACGCGGTGGCGGTGGCGGTCTTCGAGGCCTGGCGCCAGAACGGCTACGCGGGCGGCGCGTGAAGGCCCGGCCGGGCGCGCGCCGGGGGCCTCCCTAGGCTTCGGCCCGCGCCTCGCGCGCCATCAGCTCCTGCAGCGCCTGGCGTGGCGCGATCCGGCCCGCGAGGACGGCGGCCACGGCCTCGGTGATCGGCATCGCCACGCCCAGCGCGCCGGCCCGCGCCAGCGCCGTGGCCGCGCTCGGCACGCCCTCGGCCACGTGGCCCAGGTCGGCCAGCAGCCCAGGCAGCGCGCGCCCGGCCGCCAGCCCGAGGCCGACGCGCCGGTTGCGCGAGAGGTCGCCGGTGGCCGTGAGCACCAGGTCGCCCAGGCCCGACAGGCCCATGAAGGTGGCGGCCTGCGCCCCCAGCGCCACGCCGAGCCGCGTCATCTCGGCCAGGCCGCGCGTGATCAGCGCGGCGCGCGCGTTCAGCCCCGGCCCCGGGGCGCCGCCCGGCGCGGCGGCCATGCCGTCCAGGATGCCCACCGCGATGGCCAGCACGTTCTTGACCGCCCCGCCCACCTCCACGCCGACGACGTCGCCGCTGGTGTAGACGCGCAGCGCCGGGCCGTGGAAGGCCTCGACCGCGGCAGCTGCCAGCGCGGCGTCGCTGCTGGCCGCCACCAGCGCGGTGGGCTGGCCACGCGCCACCTCGAGCGCGAAGCTCGGTCCCGACAGCACGCCGCCGGCCGCGGCCGGCCGCAGCGCGCGCGCGATCTCGTGGCCGAGGGCGCCGCTGCCGGCCTCGAAGCCCTTGCACAGCCACAGCACCGCTCGCGCATCGGGCAGCGCGGCCAGCTGCCCGCGCAGGCCCGCCATTGGCGTGGCGATCACGGTCAGGCCGGCCCGGCCGTGGTCCAGCGCCTGGGCCGTGTCGCCGGTGACGGCCAGCGACGCGGGCAGCGCCACGTCGGGCAGGTAGCGCGCGTTGCGCCGCTGCTGGCGGATCGCCAGCGCCTGTGAGGCGTCGCGCGCCCACAGCAGGACGTCGTGGCGGCCGGCCGCCGCCGCGGCGCAGCCCAGCGCCGTGCCCCAGGCGCCGGCGCCGAGGACGGCGATCTTCATGCCGGCGGCCGCCCGGGCCCGGGGCTCAGTTGATCGAGGTGATGATCTGCGAGCCGCCGTTGCCCTGCGCCGCGGCCTGGGCCTGCTGGGCCTCGAACATGGCCTGGAAGTTGACCTCGGTCAGCAGGATCGGCGGGAAGCCGGCGCGCGTGCAGACATCGGAGACGATGGCGCGCAGGTACGGGTAGACCATCTGCGGGCAGACGATGCTGATGATGCCCTGCATCTGGTCCTCGGGCACGTTGCGGATCTCGAAGATGCCGGCCTGCTTGGCCTCGACCAGGAACAGCACCTTGTCGTTGACCTTGGTCGTGACGGTGGCGGTGACGGTGACCTCGAAGATGCCCTCGCCGGCGGCTTCGGCGCCCATGGCCAGGTTGATGTCCACCTGCGGCTGCGCCTGCTCGAGCAGGATCTGCGGCGAATTGGGCTGCTCCAGCGACAGGTCCTTGAGGTACATGCGCTGGATCTGGAACACGGGGGTCGCGTCGGACATGCTGGGATTCCAATGAGGCAAAGCACGGCGCCCGCTGGCGCCGGACCGCAGCCCGCGATTATGGCCGAGGGCGCCTGCGCCTCAGCCGCCCAGCAGGGGCAGCAGGCCGCCGCTGCGGTCGAGCGCGATCAGGTCGTCGCAGCCGCCGACATGGGTGGCGCCGATGAAGATCTGCGGCACCGTGCGCCGGCCCGTGAGCTCGATCATGCGGTCGCGCTCCTGCGGCTGCAGGTCGACGCGGATCTCCTCGATCGCCTCCACCCCGCGCTGCCGCAGCAGCGCCTTGGCGCGCACGCAGAACGGGCAGACCTGGGTCGTGTACATCTTCACTGCGCTCGTCGCGCCCATCGCCGTCTCCTCCATCGCTCTGCGCTCCCTCCTGCGCCGACATTGTCGGGCGCGCGCCATGCCCCTGGGGGCTGCCGCGTCAAGCGCTCTTGTCCATCGGCAGGCCGGCCTCGCGCCAGGCCGCGGTGCCGCCGGCCACCGCCACGGCCTGCTCGTGCCCGAGCTTGCGCAGCAGCGCCGCGGCGCGCGCCGCGCGGGCGCCGCTGGGGCACATCAGCAGCACTGGCAGCGCCTTGTTGCTGGGCAGGCCTTTGGCCCCCTCCAGGCCGCCCAGCGGGATGTTGCGGGCCCCGGCGGCATGGCCGGCCGCGAACTCGGCCGGCTCGGCCACGTCCACCAGCACCGCCCGCTCGCGGTTGATCAGGCGCACCGCCTCGGTCGTGCTCACGCCCCCGCTGCCGGCCCCGCGCTTGATCAGCGGCCACGCCAGCAGCGAGCCCGAGGCCAGCGCCGCGACGACGAGGATCCAGTTGTCCAGGAGGAACTTCATGAAGCTCATGAGGCGGGCCGGCGCCAGGGGCGCAAAACCGCGAATTATAGAATCCGGGCCATGTACAAGCTCGTCCTCATCCGCCACGGCGAATCGACCTGGAACCTCGAGAACCGCTTCACCGGCTGGACCGACGTGCCGCTCACCGACACCGGCGTGGCCCAGGCGCGGCAGGCCGGCCGGCTGCTGCGCGAGGCGGGCCTGGAGTTCGACCTCGCCTACACCTCGGTGCTCAAGCGCGCGGTCTGGACGCTGTGGCATGCGCTCGACGAGATGGACCGCACCTGGCTGCCGGTGCTGCACGACTGGCGCCTGAACGAGCGCCACTACGGCGCGCTGCAGGGCCTGAACAAGGCCGACATGGCGCGCGAGTACGGCGAGGCCCAGGTGCTGGCCTGGCGCCGCAGCTACGACACGCCGCCGCCGCCCCTGACGCCCGACGACCCGCGCGGCCAGCGCGGCGACCGGCGCTACGCCCGCCTCGACGCCGACGAGGTGCCGCTGACCGAGTGCCTGAAGGACACGGTGGCGCGCGTGCTGCCCTGCTGGAACCAGCGCCTGGCACCGGCCATCCTGGGCGGCCAGCGGCTGGTGGTGGCGGCCCACGGCAACAGCATCCGCGCGCTGGTGAAGTACCTCGACGGCATCGGCGACGCCGAAATCGTGGGCCTGAACATCCCCAACGGCATCCCGCTCGTCTACGAGCTCGACGCCCAGCTCAAGCCGCTGCGCCGCTACTACCTGGGCGACGCCGAGGCGGCGGCGCAGGCGGCGGCAGCCGTGGCGGCGCAGGGCCGGGGCACCTAGCCCCCCAGCTCGCTGCGCTCGCGGCAGCCGGGCTTGCAAGCCCGGCTGCGTTCGCCAGCCACTCGCGAGCGCGCAGGCGCTCGCTCGGCGCAGGCTCACCCCCCCCGAGGGGGCGCGTTCCGGACCGGGGGACCCGGATCCGGAACGTCCGCCTAGCCCGTCGGCTCGGCCTCGAGCAGTCCGTACACCTGCTCGGGCAGCACGCGCGGCAAGCCCTCGCGCCGGGCTTCGGCCAGCGGGGCGGCGATGGCCCAGGCCGGCGTGCCGGTGTCGCGGCGCGGCGCGGCCGGCAGGGGACGGCCTGCCGCGTCGAGCAGGGCCGTCACCTGCGCCGCCCGCTCGGCGCCGGCGCGGTGCACCACGATCGCCGCCTCGCCGCTCTTGAGCTGCACGAACTCGCCCGGCGGGTACAGGCCCACGGCCTTGATGAGCGCGGCCGCCAGCGGGCTGCCCTGCTCCTCCTGGAACAACTCGCGCGCGGCCTGCTGCGGCCGCACCGCCGGGCGCAGCGCGCGCGGGCTGATCTTGGCGGTGTAGACGTCGGCCGCGCGCAGCAGCCGGGCGGTCTCGTCCACGGCGGGCAGGCCCTGCGGGTAGCCGCGGCCGCCGGCCCGCTCGTGGTGCTGCTCGACGCTCGCCAGCCACAGGTCGTCGGCCACGCCGGCCTCGCGCAGCTGCTGCGCCGAGCGCAGCGGGTGGGCGCGGATCTGCTCGATCTGGCGCCGCGTGGGCGGATCGGCCTGCTCGGCCATCCGCGCCTGCAGCTCGACGATGGCGGCGTTCATCGTCAGCGCGGCCATGAAGGCCGACTGCAGGCGCTCCGCCGGCCAGCCCAGCAGCCGCGCCGTCAGCAGCACCACGGTGGCGCAGTGCAGCGTATGGGTCAGGCCGTAGAGGGCGAAACGGCGGTCGTCCTGGCGCACCGCGACGAAGAGCGCGGCGTCGCTCTGGCGCTCGACCAGGGCCCGCTGCACGGCGCCGAATTCGGCCAGCCGGGCCGCGACCGGCTCGCCGGCCTGCAGCGCTCGCAGCAGGGCATCGAGCTGCCAGACCTGGCGCTCGAAGCGGTCGAACCAGGTGAACGCGCGCGGCACCGCCGCGGCGCCGGCCTCACCGTCGTCGGTGGCGCCCGAGCGCGCCAGCCGCGCGGCCGCGGCCTCCTCGGCATCGACGCAGGCGCCGCGGTCGATCAGCGCCTGAAGCTGGCGGGCGTCCTGCAGCACCTGGCCTCGCGCCAGCAGCAGCCGGCCCTGGCCGTCGATGACGCGGAACGGCAGCGGCTCGCCCGGCGGGCAGAGGTCGAGCAGATCGGACAGCGCCTGGCGGCTCATGCGGCGACCTTCCTGCATCGCGCGGCGGCGCGACCCCGTACGGGCGGCCGGGCGCTGCAGCACGCTGCGGCGTTTTGGTGAGCGGCCTGCAGTCTGCAGCCGCGCGGCCGCGTTGTCGAACCCTAGGCCGCGCCGGCGCCGGCGCCGACGCGCAGCGCGGCGGCCAGCAGCGGCACCACCGACACCGCGTTGCTGGCGTGCGGCACGCAGTCGCTGCTCCAGACCCGGCGCACGCCGGCGGCATGGATCTGGGCCAGCGCGTCGCCGATGAAGAGGGCGTGCGTGACCGCCACGTCCACGCTGGCCGCGCCGGCCGCCAGCACGCCGCGCGCGGCGGCGGCCAGGGTGCGGCCGGTGCTGGCCACGTCGTCGAGCAGCACCACGGCGCGGCCGGCCACCTCGGCCTCGGGCAGGGTCACGGTCACCTCGCGGTCGCCCAGGCGCTGCTTGCGGCAGACGGCGTAGGCCAGCCCCTGCGTCCGGGCCGCCGCGCGCACCCACTGGCCGGCCTCCTCGTCGGGCGCCACCAGCAGCGCGCCGGGCACCTGCTGCGCCGCATGCGCGCCCAGCAAAGCCGCCGCCGACAGCGCCACGCCGCCCGGGCGCTGCAGCACCGCGTCCAGCGTGGGCACGCGGTGCAGGTGCGGGTCGACCGTGAGCAGGGCTTCGAAGTGGGCCCCCAGCAGTCGGCCCAGCAGGCGCTGGCTGACGACCTCGCCGGGGGTGAAGGCGATGTCCTGCCGCATGTAGGCCAGGTAGGGGCTGACCAGGGTGAGGTGGCGCGCGCCCAGCTCGCGCGCGCCGCCGGCGGCCAGCAGCAGCTCGGTCAGCTTGGCGTTCGGGTCCTGCAGGCCGCGCAGCACGATCACGCGCTCGGGCAGCACCGGCGGCAGGCGCAGCCGGGTCTCGCCGTCGGGGAAGGCGTGGCGCTCGACGATCGCCAGCGCCGCGCCCAGCGCGGCCGCCAGCCGCCCGGCCAGGGCGGCCTCGTCGTCGAAGGCCAGCAGCAGCGTCATGGCAGCCGCTCGGCGACGAGCTCGCGCAGGTGGGCCGCCAGGGCGCGCCGCTCGGCGTGGCGCGTGCCCACCGGCGGCAGCAGCTCGACGTGCACGCGCAGCCCGCGCGCCGAGACCACGCGCCAGATGCTCTGCAGCAGGGTGGTGTCGCCGACGTAGACCACGGCCCGACTGTAGGCCTGCTCGGCGTCGGCGTAGCGCAGCACCACCGGCTGCACCGGCGTGCCGCCGGCCACTGCGGCCTGAAGCAGGTTGGCGTGGAAGGGCAGCGGCAGGGGCCCTTCGCCGGTGGTGCCTTCGGGGAACACGGCCACCGTCTCGCCGGCGGCCAGCGCCTGCGCCATCGCATGCACCACGCGCAGCGCGTCGCGCTTGCGCTCGCGCTCGATGAACAGCGTGCCGGCGCCGCGGATCAGCGCGCCCAGCAGCGGCCAGCGCAGCACGTCGGCCTTGGAGACGAAGCGCGCCTGCGGCGCCGCCGCATGGACGGCGGCGATGTCGATCCACGAGACGTGGTTGGCCACCAGCAGGGTCGCGCCGGGGCGCGGCAGGCCGCTCACTTCGATCGTCATGCCCACTGCCCGCAGCAGGCCCGCCGACCACCAGCGGATGCGTTCGTGGCGGGCCGTCGCGTCCAGGCGCGGAAAGCGCCGCATCACCCACAGGCCGTGCAGCACGTGCAGCACGGCGCGCAGCAGCCGCCAGGCGGCGCGCAGCGTCGACATCAGGCGGCGCCGTGGCGGCCCGGCGCGCCTTCGTAGGCGATGGTGCCCGCCACCAGGGTGGCGCAGACCCGGCCCGGCATCGCCATGCCGGTGGCGGCGAACGAGAACGGCGTGTGCTTGCCCTGGCTGGCCAGGGCCGACGGCGACACCGCCCATTCGGCGGCCGGGTCGAACACGCAGACATCGGCCACGCCACCCTCGACCAGGCGCCCCGCGCTGCTGGCCAGCGAGCCCAGGGCGTCGCCCAGCACGCGCACCGGATCGTGCGTCACGCGCGCGAGCGTGGTCGTCAGC
Organism: Burkholderiales bacterium; assembly: GCA_028871575.1. GTDB lineage: Bacteria > Pseudomonadota > Gammaproteobacteria > Burkholderiales > Burkholderiaceae_C > Rubrivivax. The sequence continues at coordinate 11,431 of JAGWMW010000045.1, forward strand.
GGCAGGCCGGCGTCGCGGCCCCAGCGCAGCGCCAGGCTCAGCAGCAGCTCCAGGCCGGTGGCGCCGGGCTCGGCCTCGCCGAAAGGCAGCTGCTTCATGTCGTCGGCCACCGGGTTGTGGTCGGAGACCAGGGCGTCGATGGTGCCGTCGGCCAGCGCGGCGCGCAGCGCCTCGCGGTCGGCGCCCTGGCGCAGCGGGGGCACCAGCCGCATGTCGGGGTTGAAGTAGCCGATGTCGATGTCGCTCAGGTGCAGCGAGTTGACGCTGACGTCGGCCGTGACCGGCAGCCCCGCCGCCTTGGCCGCGCGCAGCAGCGCCACGCCGGCGGCGCTGGACAGGCGGCACAGGTGCACGCGCGCGCCGGTGGCCCGCACCAGCTCGAACAGGGTGTGCAGCGCGATCGTCTCGGCCAGCACCGGCACGCCCGACAGGCCCAGCCGCGTGGCCACCGCGCCCTGCGCCGCCACGCCCTGGCCGAGCCAGGCGTCCTGCGGTCGCAGCCACACCCCGTAGCCGAAGGTGGCCGCGTACTGCAGGGCGCGCTGCAGCACCTGGGTGTCGGCCACGACCACGTCGGCCTGCGAGAAGCCGACGCAGCCGGCCTCGGTGAGCTCGGCCATCTCGGTCAGCGAGCGGCCCTGCAGGCCGCGCGTCAGCGCGCCCAGCGGGAAGACCCGGCAGCGGCTGAGCTTGCGGGCGCGGAACTTCAGCATCTCCACCAGGCCCGGCTCGTCGAGCACGGGCTCGGTGTCGGGCGGGCAGACCAGGCTCGTCACGCCGCCGGCGGCGGCCGCGGCCAGCTCGCTCTCGAGCATGCCCTCGTGCTCGCGCCCGGGCTCGCGCAGGCGCGCCGAGAGGTCGACCAGCCCCGGCATCACCACCCGGCCCGCGGCTTCGATCACGCGCTCGGCCTCGAAGTCCGCCAGCGCGCCGATGCCGACGATGCGGCCCGAGGCGATGGCCACGTCGGCCACCCCGTCGCGGCCCGAGGCGGGGTCGATCACGCGGCCGCCGCGGACGAGGATCTTCATGCGCCGGCCCCGGCATCGTGCTCCGGCAGACGCCGCGGATCCGGCTCCGCCGCTCCACTGGCGTCGCCCCCTCGAGGGGGAGCGGCGAAGCCGCTCCGGGGGTGGGCCGTGTTCCCCGCGATCGTGCTCATCACCGCCATCCGCACCGCGATGCCGAAGCTCACCTGCGGCAGGATCACGCTGTGGCGGCCGTCGGCCACGGCCGAGTCGATCTCCACGCCGCGGTTGATCGGGCCGGGGTGCATGACGATGACGTCGGGCCGGGCCCGCGCCAGCTTCTCGGGCGTGAGGCCGAAGCTCTTGTAGAACTCGCCGGCGCTGGGCAGCAGCGCGCCGCCCATGCGCTCGTTCTGCAGCCGCAGCATGATGACCACGTCGGCATCGCGCAGGCCCTCGGCCATGTCGTGGCAGACCCGCACGCCCATCGCCTGCAGGTCGCCCGGCACCAGGGTCTTGGGGCCGACAACGCGGATCTCGGGCACGCCCAGCGTGGTCAGCGCATGGATGTCGCTGCGCGCCACGCGCGAGTGGGCGATGTCGCCCACGATGGCCACCGTCAGCTGCGTGAAGTCGCGCTTGTAGTGGCGGATCGTGTACATGTCGAGCAGCCCCTGCGTGGGGTGCGCATGGCGCCCGTCGCCGGCGTTGACGACGTGCACGTGCGGCGCCACGTGCTGCGCGATCAGGTAGGGCGCGCCGCTCTCGGCATGGCGCACGATGAACATGTCGGCATGCATCGCCGAGAGGTTGGCGATGGTGTCGAGCAGGCTTTCGCCCTTGGCCGTGCTGCTCTTCGCGATGTCGAGGTTGATGACGTCGGCCGACAGCCGCTTGGCCGCGATCTCGAACGTGGTGCGGGTGCGGGTGCTGTTCTCGAAGAACAGGTTGAACACGCTCTTGCCGCGCAGCAGCGGCACCTTCTTCACCTCGCGGTCGTTGACGCTCAGGAAGGTGCCCGCGGTGTCCAGGATCTGGGTCAGCACCGCGCGCGGCAGGCCCTCGATCGACAGCAGGTGGATCAGCTCGCCGTGAGCGTTGAGCTGCGGGTTGCGGCGCGAGAGCATCAGGCCTCGGCCTCGACCGCGAAGTGGAACCGCCCGGCGGCATCGCGCGCCAGCGACAGGCGCTGCCCGGCCGGCAGCTCGGTGCGCGTGGCGGCATAGGCCGCGGCCACCGGCAGCTCGCGCCCGCCGCGGTCGACCAGCACCGCGAGCTGCACGCTGGCCGGGCGGCCGAAGTCGAACAGCTCGTTGACGACGGCGCGGATCGTGCGGCCGGTGTAGAGCACGTCGTCGACGAGCACGATGTGGCGGCCGTCGATGGCGAACGGCAGCTGCGTCGGGTCGGTGCCGGCGGCCAGGCCGCGCTCGGAGAAGTCGTCCCGGTGCAGCGTGCTCGAGATCACGCCCGGCGCGCCCGCCAGGCCCAGATCGCGCTGCAGCCGCTCGGCCAGCCAGGCGCCGCCCGACCAGATGCCCACCAGCACCCCGCCCGGCCGCAGCAGGGCGCGCACGCCCTGGCGCAGCTCGGCGTAGAGGGCCTCGGCGTCAAGCGGCGGCATGCCCGGCCCGCTCGCGCAGGAACTGCTCGAGGATGATCGCCGCCGCGGCGGCATCGGCGTCGGTGGCGCCCTCGGCCCGCGCCTCGGTGGTGGTGTAGCGCTCGTCGACCTCGTGCACCGGCAGGCCGAAGCGGCCCTGCAGCCGGCGCCCGAAGCGGCGCGAGCGCAGCGTGTTCTCGTGCGCCGCGCCGTCGGGGTGGAAGGGCACGCCGACGACCAGCGCGTCGGGCTGCCACTCGGCCACCAGCGCCGCGATGGCGGCGAAGCGCGCGTCGCCGACGGCAGCCACGGTCTTCAGCGGCTGCGCCCGGCCCAGCAGGGTGTTGCCGACGGCCACGCCGACCCGGCGCGTCCCGTAGTCGAAGGCGAGGAACGAGCCCCCGCCGGTCATGCGTGCCCCGCCTCCTGCGACAGCATGTGCGGGTCGATGCCCAGCAGCGACAGCGCGGTGTCGTAGCGCTGCTCGATCGGGGTGTCGAAGATGACCTTGGGGTCGGCGCCGACGGTGAGCCAGCCGTTGCGGCCCAGCTCGTCCTCGAGCTGGCCGGCCTGCCAGCCGCTGTAGCCCAGCGTGACGAGCACGCGGCGCGGGCCGCTGCCCTCGGACAGGGCCTCGAGCACGTCCTTGCTGGTGGTCATCTCCAGGCCGCCGGGCACCGACAGCGTGGAGTTGTAGTGGGCGTCGGCCTCGCCCAGCTTCTCGTGCAGCACGAAGCCGCGCTCGGTCTGCACCGGCCCGCCGAAGAACACCGGCTGCTCGGCCAGCTCTTCGCGGTCCAGGCTGAGCTCGACCTTCTCGAACAGCCGGCGCAGCTTGATGTCGATCGGCTTGTTGATGACCAGCCCGAGCGCGCCCTTGTCGTTGTGCTCGCACAGGTAGACCACGGTGCCGGCGAAGGTCTCGTCCGCCATGCCCGGCATGGCGATCAGGAACTGGTTCGTCAGGTCGATGCGCGGGCCGGCAGCCATGGCGGGATTGTAGTTCCGGGGCCAAACTCGGGGCCATGCCCCAAGCTCCGAGCCCGACGCTGGACCGGGCGCTGGTCTGGCTGCGCCGCGACCTGCGCACCGAGGACCATGCCGCCCTCCACCACGCCCTGCGCGCGGCGCGCCAGGTGTGGTGCGCCTTCGTGTTCGACCGCGAGATCCTCGACCCGCTGCGGGCCGCGCCGGGCGGGGCCTTGGACCGCCGCGTCGAGTTCATCCGCGACAGCCTGGTCGGCGTCGACGCCGAGCTGCGGGCGCTGGCGGCCTCGCACGGCGTGGTCGGCGCCGGCCTGCTGGTGCGCCAGGGCTGGCCGGCCGACGAGATCCCGGCGCTGGCCACGGCCCTGGGCGTGCAGGCGGTCTACGCCAGCCACGACGACGAGCCGGCGGCGCTGGCGCGCGATGCCCGCGTGCGCGGCCGGCTGGCCGAGATCGGGGTGGCGCTGCACACCTCGAAGGACCACGTGGTGTTCGAGCGCGGCGAGGTGCTGACCCAGGGCGGCACGCCGTTCTCGGTGTTCACGCCCTACAAGAACGCCTGGCTGCGCCGGGCCGACGACTACTTTCCGAGGCCCCCAGGGCCGGGCTGCGCCCAGCCCGCCCCCCGCGGGGGTTCAAGCAACGTGGCAGAGCCACTTTTGCTTGAGAGCGCCTGGCCGGTGGCCCGCCACGCAGCAGCGCTGGCGCCGCTGCCGGCCGCGGGCCCGGTGGCGGCGGAGGCAGCGGCCGGCGTGCCGGCGCTGGCGGCCCTCGGCTTCGCACCCACCAACCTGCACCAACTGCGCCTGCCCAGCGGCCCGGCCGGCGCGCGCGAGCTGCTGGCCGATTTCCTGGCCCGCATCGACAGCTACCACCAGACGCGCGACTTCCCCGCCGTCAAGGGGCCGAGCTACCTCAGCACGCACCTGCGCTTCGGCACCGTCTCGGTCCGGCAGCTGGTGCGCGAGGCCCGCCAGCGCGCCGGCGCGGGCTCGCGCGGGGCCGAGGTCTGGCTGGCCGAGCTGATCTGGCGCGACTTCTACCACCAGGTGCTGCACCACCACCCGCGCGTGGCGACGCAGGCCTTCAAGCCCGAGTACGACCGCATCCGCTGGGAGCAGGGCAAGGCCGCCGACGCCCTGTTCGCGGCCTGGTGCGAGGGACGCACCGGCTACCCGCTGGTCGACGCCGCGATGCACCAGATCAACCAGACCGGCTACATGCACAACCGGCTGCGCATGGTGGTGGCCAGCTTCCTGACCAAGGACCTGGGGCTGGACTGGCGCCGCGGCGAGGCCTACTTCGCGCGCCACCTCAACGACTTCGACCTCGCCGCCAACAACGGCGGCTGGCAATGGGCCGCCTCCAGCGGCTGCGACGCGCAGCCCTACTTCCGCATCTTCAACCCCGTCACCCAGAGCCAGAAGTTCGACCCCGAGGGCCGCTTCATCCGCCGCTACCTGCCGGCGCTGGCACGGCTGCCCGACAAGCTCATCCACGCGCCCTGGCTGGCGCGGCCGGCGGACCTCGCGGCGGCCGGCGTGGAACTGGGGCGCGACTACCCGCTGCCGGTGGTCGACCACGCGGCGGCGCGCGAGAAGACGCTGGCGCGCTACGCCGTGGTCAAGGGCGGCTGAGCGCCCGGCCCCTGGGGGGCGACGCGTCTCGAGCAAACGTGGCTTTGCCACTTTGCTTGAACCCCCGCGGGGGGCGGGCTGGGCGCAGCCCGGCCCTGGGGGCGCTCTAGAGCAAACGTGGCTTTGCCACTTTGCTTGAACCCCCGCGGGTGGCGGGCTGGGCGCAGCCCGGCCCTGGGGGTGCTCAGAACAGTTCGACGTCGCTGCCGCGGGCGGCCTCGGCCAGCCGGCCCGCGGCCACCAGCGCCGCGTGGTGCTGGACCTGGTTGCGCCCGTTCTGCTTGGCGTAGTAGACCGCGCGGTCGGCGCGCTCGAAGGCCTGCGACGGCGCATCGCCCACGCGCAGCGCCGTGAAGCCCACGCTGACCGTGATGCGGCCGACCTGCGGGAAGGCGTAGCCGGCCACGTTGGCGCGCAGGCGCTCGAAGGCCGCCGCCGCATCCTCGCCGCTGCCGCAGTGCATCAGCACCACGAACTCCTCGCCGCCGAAGCGGTAGAGATGGTCCTGCAGTCGGAAGCTGCTGCGCATGAGGCGCGCCATCAGCAGCAGAACCTCGTCGCCGATGAGGTGGCCGCAGCGGTCGTTGACGCGCTTGAAGTGGTCGATGTCGATCAGCCCCAGCCAGGGCTCGCCCAGGCCCGGCGCGCGCCGGGCCTCGGGCACCGTCGTCGCCTGGCCCGGCGGCGGCTCGCGCAGCACCGTGCGCAGGAAGTTCTCGTCGAAGGTCTTGCGGTTGAGCAGCCCCGTCAGGGGGTCGCGCTCGCCGGCGTCGAGGAGGCCGGCGAAGTTGCGGTAGATGCGCAAGATGCTCTCCACCAGGCGCATCTCGGGCCGGGCCAGGGGCTGGCGGGTGGCGAGCTCGAGCACGCCCAGCGGCTCGCGCTCGCCCACCAGGGGGAAATAGGCCAGGGCCGGCATGCCCGCCACCGTCAGGGCCCGCTGCTGCTTCCAGCAGGCCAGGCGCTCGGGCCGGGAGCCCAACTCGGGCAGCTGCTCGAGCGGGGTCCAGGCCGGATCGGCCGCCGGCGTGATGTCGCCCGGCCCGAGCCGGGCGCGGGTGAGCCAGCGCTGCGCACCGGGCTCGCCGACGCAACGGTAGACGGCCACCGCGTGCGGGCGCAGCAGGTCCTTCAGCGCGCCGACGAGCGTGACGTCGACGAGGTCGCGGTCGCGACAGCCCGTGAGTTCGGCCAGATGCTCCACCACCCGCGACATCGCTGTGACCCCGCTCCGATCCTGCGCCGACGGCCCGATGAAAGGGCCCCGGCCGGCGGCCCGCTCAGACCCGGTCGGGCCCGCGCTCAGGCCGGGATGTCGGCCCCGGCATAGCGGGCCACCAGGGCCAGCAGCTCTTCTTCGGCATACGGCTTGCCGAGGTAATGGGCCACGCCCAGTTCGGCCGCGTAGTCCCGGTGCTTTTGCGCAATGCGCGAGGTGATCATCACCACCGGCAGCCCGGCCAGCGCCGGGTCGGCGCGGACGTTGCGCACCAAGTCGAAGCCGTCCATGCGCGGCATCTCGATGTCCGACAGCAGCACCGCCGGCCGCTCGGCGGCCAGGCGCTCGAGCGCCTCCAGCCCGTCCTTGGCCGTGACGACGCGGTAGCCCTCGCGCACCAGCAGGCGCTGCGTCACGCGGCGCACGGTGAGCGAATCGTCGACCACCATCACCAGCGCCGCCGGCGCCTCGGCGGCCTCGGCTAGCGCGGCCGGCACGGCGGTGGCCGTCGCGGCGCCTGCCGCCGGCTCGCTGCGCGCGGCCTGCGCATACAGCGCGGCCAGCGCGACCGGGTTGTAGATGAGCGCCGCGGCCCCCGAGGGCAGCAGCGTCACGCCCACCAGGCCCGGCAGCCGCGCCAGCTGCGGGCCCACGTTCTTGACCACCACTTCCTGGTTGGAGAGCACCTCGTCCACGTGCACCGCCACGCGCTGCGCGGCGCTGCGCACCACGATCACGGTCTGCGCCCGCTCGCCGGGCGCCGGCGGCGCGCCGGCCTGCAGCAGCGCGCCCAGCCAGAAGAAGGGCATGGGCTCGCCGGCGTACTCGAAGCGGCCGCTGGCGTAGGCGGCGGCCACCTCGGCCGCCGGCACCCGGCGCACGATCTCCACCAGCGGCGCCGGCAGCGCCAGCTGCATCGCGCCGCAGCGCAGCATCACGATCTGCGTCACCGCGGTCGTCAGCGGCAGCAGCAGCCGAAAGCGCGTGCCCCGCGCGGGCTCGCTGCGCGTCTCGATGCGCCCGCCCATCGCGTTGACCTCGGCGCGCACCACGTCCAGGCCGACGCCGCGGCCGGCCAGCTCGGTCACCGTGCCGGCGGTGCTGAAGCCGGGGCTGAAGATGAACTCGCACAGCCCTTCCTCGCCGATGCTGGCCTCGGGGGCGAGCAGCCCGCGCTCGACCGCGCGCTGGCGGATGCGCAGGAAGTCGAGCCCGCCGCCGTCGTCGGCGAACTCGATCGCGACCTCGTTGCCGACCTGGGCGACGGTGATGGTGATGCGGCCGGTGGCGTCCTTGCCGCGCTCGGCGCGCAGCGCCGGCGGCTCGATGCCGTGGGCCACGCCGTTGCGCAGCAGGTGCTCGAAGGCGCCCGCCATGCGCTCGAGCACGCCGCGGTCGATCTCGATCGCGCCGCCCACGATCTCCACGCGCACCGGCTTGTCGCTGTCCTTGGCGGCCTGCCGCGCCGTCCGGTACAGGCGCTCGGCCAGGCTCTCGAACTCGACCATCCGCGTGCGCAGCAGGTCGTCCTGCAGCTCGCGCGTCAGCCGGGTCTGCGCCGCCAGCTCGTCCTCGGCCGACTGCAGCGTGCGCTGCAGGCTGCGCTGCAGCGTGGCCACGTCGTTCACCGACTCGGCCATGAAGCGCGTGAGCTCCTGGAAGCGGGTGAAGCGGTCCATCTCGAGCGGGTCGAAGCCCTGGGCCGAGGACTTGGCTGCCTCGATGCGCGAGCTGATCTGGGTCTCGGCCTGCAGCTCGATGTCGCGCAACTGGCGGCGCAGCCGCTCGAGGCTGTCGCTGAGCTCGCCCAGCGAGCCCTGCAACTGCTTGACATGGCTGTCGATGCGGGCCCGGGCGATGCTGACCTCGCCGGCCTGGTTGACCATGCGGTCGAGCAGGGCGGCGCGCACCCGCACCACGGCATTGCCCGGGTTCGCGCGCTCGGCCTCTGCGGCCGGCGCGGCCGGCCGTTCGCTGCCGGCGAAGCGGCCCCAGTCGATCGCTGCCGGCGCGGCGGCGGGTTCGACGGGCTCGGCAGGCTCGCCGGCCTCGGTCGGCACCGCGCCGGCGGCCTCGGCGCTGGCGGGATGCCGGCCGGGTTCGGCCGCCATCGGGGCCGGCGCCGCCGCCCGGGGGGCGGCTTCAGGCGCAGGCACGGCGGCCGCGGCGGGTGCCGCAGTGGCCGCAGAGGCAGCAACTGCAGGGGCAACCGATACGGCAGCGGCAGCAGCGCCAGCCGTCGCCGCCGCCGCAGTGGCGGCCACGGCGGCGTCCGGCCGGGGCGCCTGCCGCCGGCGCAGGCCTTCGAAGGCGGCGCTCATCGCGTCGGCGCG
>JAGWMW010000254.1 GCA_028871575.1 Burkholderiales bacterium
ACAAGCGCGCGGCCATCGTGCTCGGCGGCCTGGCCGCCCTGGGCACCGCGGTGGCCCTGGTGCTCAACGCCTTCAACAGCAACCTGGTCTTCTTCTACACGCCGTCGCAGATCGCCGAGCACCAGGCGCCCGAGGGGCGCACCTTCCGCATCGGCGGCCTGGTGCAGGCCGGCAGCCTGGTGCGCAGCGGCGTGACGGTGCACTTCCTCGTCACCGACACCGCCAAGACCGTGCCCGTGACGTACCGCGGCGTGCTGCCCGACCTGTTCCAGGAGGGCAAGGGCGTGGTCGCGCAGGGCCAGCTCGGGCCCGACGGCGTGTTCGTGGCGCGCGAGGTGCTGGCCAAGCACGACGCCAACTACATGCCGCCCGAGGCCGCCGACGCCGTCAAGCGGGCCAAGCAGATGGAGGCGCGGATGCAGGGCACGCTCGTCGTCGGAGACGGCCGGTGATCCCCGAGCTCGGCCACCTGGCGCTGTTCTTCGCGCTGGCGGTGGCGCTGGTGCAGTCGGTCGTGCCGCTGGTGGGCGCGCAGCGCGGCTGGGCCGGCTGGATGGCGCTGGCGCGGCCGGCCGCCGCGGCCCAGGCCTTCTTCGTGATCGTCGCCTTCGGCTGCCTGGCGGCCTCGTTCCTGCGCAACGACTTCTCGGTGCTGTACGTGGCGTCGAACTCCAACTCGGCGCTGCCGGCGTACTACCGCTTCGCCGCCGTCTGGGGCGGCCACGAAGGCTCGCTGCTGCTGTGGATGCTGATGCTCAACCTGTGGACGGTGGCGGTGGCGCGCTTCAGCCGCAGCCTGCCGCTGCCCTTCGTGGCGCGCATCCTCGCGGTGATGGGGCTGGTGGCGGTGGGCTTCCTGCTGTTCACGCTGGCCACCTCCAATCCCTTCCTGCGCCTGCTGCCGGCGGCGCCCGACGGCAACGACCTCAACCCGCTGCTGCAGGACCCGGGCATGGTGGCGCACCCGCCGATGCTCTACATGGGCTACGTCGGCTTCTCGGTGGCCTTCGCCTTCGCCATCGCGGCGCTGCTGGGCGGCAATCTCGACGCCGCCTGGGCGCGCTGGACCCGGCCCTGGACCACCGCGGCCTGGATGTTCCTCACCTTCGGCATCGCCCTGGGCAGCTGGTGGGCCTACAACGAGCTGGGCTGGGGCGGCTGGTGGTTCTGGGACCCGGTGGAGAACGCCTCGTTCATGCCCTGGCTGGCCGGCACGGCACTCATCCATTCGCTGGCGGTGAGCGAGAAGCGCGGCGGCTTCAAGGTCTGGACGGTGTGGCTGGCCATCGTCGCGTTCTCGCTCTCGCTGCTGGGCACCTTCCTCGTGCGCTCGGGGGTGCTGTCCTCGGTGCACGCCTTCGCCACGGATCCGCGCCGCGGCCTGTTCATCCTCGTGTTCCTGGTCGTGGTGATCGGCGGCTCGCTGGCGCTGTTTGCTTGGCGCGCGCCCAGGGTCGGTCTCGGTCAGCGCTTCGACCTGTTCTCGCGCGAGTCGATGCTGCTGGTCAACAACATGGTGCTGGCGGCCGCCTGCGCCGCGGTGCTGCTGGGCACGCTGTACCCACTGTTCCTCGATGCGCTCGGCCTGGGCAAGATCTCGGTCGGCCCGCCCTACTTCGACAGCGTGTTCGGCCTGCTGATGGTGCCGCTGGTGGCGGTGATGGGCGTGGGGCCGCTGGTGCGCTGGAAGAGCGACGACGCCGGCCCGCTGCTGCGCCGCCTGCGCTGGCCGCTGGTGCTCGCCCTGGCCGGCGCGCTGGCGGTGGGCCTGGCGGCCGGCCGCATCTCGGCGCTGGCCACCGGCGGATTCATGATGGCGCTTTGGATCGTGGCCACGCTGGCGCTCGACCTGAAGGAGCGGCTGCTGCCCGCCGGCGCCCGGCTGGCCCAGCTGCCGCACCGCCTGCGCCAGCTGCCGCGCTCGATGATGGGCATGATGGTGGCGCACCTGGGCGTGGCCGCCTTCGCCTTCGGCGTGGCCATGGTCAACACCTACCAGGTCGAGCGCGACGTGCGCATGGGCCCGGACCAGGCCACCGAGCTCGCCGGCTACCGCTTCCACATGACCGGCCTGCGCGACGTGCAGGGCCCGAACTGGGTCGCCACGCAGGCCCGGATCGAGGTCACGCGGGGCGGCGAGGCGGTGGCCGTGCTGCGGCCGCAGAAGCGCGTCTACACCGTGCAGCAAAGCCCGATGACCGAGGCGGCGGTCGACACCAACCCGCTGCGCGACCTCTATGTCTCGATGGGCGAGCGGCTGCCCGGCGGCGACTGGGTCGTGCGCGTGCAGTACAAGCCCTTCGTGACGTGGATCTGGGGCGGCTGCCTGGTGATGATGGCCGGCGGCGCGCTGGCGCTGGCCGACCGCCGCTACCGCGCTCGCCAGCCCGCCCCGGTGCCGGCCGCGCTGGCCACCGGAGACGGCCGGGCGTGAACCGCTACGTCTGGCCGCTGCTGCTGTTCCTGGTGCTGGCGGGCTTCCTGGCCTTCGGTCTGCGCCTGGACCCGCGCGAGGTTCCTTCGCCGCTGATCGGCAAGCCGGCCCCGGCCTTCACCACCACGCTGCTCGGCCACCCCGAGCAGACGCTGAGCCGCCAGGACCTGCTGGGCAAGGTGTGGGTGCTCAACGTCTGGGCCTCGTGGTGCGTGCCCTGCCGCGAGGAGCATCCGCTGCTGGTGCAGTTTGCCCGGCAGGGCCTGGTGCCGCTGTACGGCCTCAACTACAAGGACCAGCCCGCGGCGGCCGAGGCGCTGCTGCGCCAGGGCGGCAACCCCTACACCGAGACCCTGGTCGACCCCGACGGGCGCATCGGCATCGACTACGGGGTCTACGGCGTGCCCGAGACCTACGTCATCGACCGCGGCGGCGTGATCCGCTACAAGCACATCGGCCCGCTGACGCCGGCGGTGATCCGCGACAAGCTCGAGCCGCTGGTGCGGCAGCTGCTGGGCGAGCGTGGCTAGGCGGCGCAGGCCATGGGCCGGGCTGGCGCTGGCTCTCCTGCTGCTGGGCGGCGGGGCGGGCGAATGCCGCGCGCAGACCGCGGCAGCGGCTGCGCCCGCGGCAACGAGGGCAGCCGCTTCGACGGCGGACCAGGCCGCGCCAGCCGCGGCCGACCCGCGGCTGGAGGCCCGGATGATGGCGCTGGCCACTCAGCTGCGCTGCCTGGTCTGCCAGAACCAGACCATCGCCGACTCGCACGCCGACCTCGCCGTCGACCTGCGCCAGGAAATCCGCGAGATGATGCTGCGCGGCATGAGCGATGCCCAGATCCGCCACTACATGACCGAGCGCTACGGCGACTTCGTCCTGTACAAGCCGCCCTTCAAGTCCAGCACCTGGCTGCTCTGGCTGGGCCCGCCGCTGCTGCTGCTGCTGGCGCTGGCGGCCCTGTTCCTGACCCTGCGGCGCCGCCAGCGCGCCAGCCCCGATGCCTTCGACCCCGACCCCCCCGACGATGGCCGCGAGCCCGGCAACGCTGGCTGAGCTCAAGCAGCGGCTGGCGCAGCTCGACGCGCTGATCCAGGACGGCACCCTCACCGGCGCGGCCGCGCGCCGGGCGCGCGACGAGCTCGAGCGCCAGGTGC
>JAGWMW010000255.1 GCA_028871575.1 Burkholderiales bacterium
GCGCTGCGATGCTGACCCTGCGCGACGTGCCCCCGCGCGTGAGCTTCGCGCTCGAGCAGGCCGGCGTGCACCCGCTGCTGGCGCGGCTGCTGGCCGCGCGCGGCGTGCGCAGCGCCGACGAGCTCGACGACAGCCTGGCGCGCCTGCTGCCGCCCGAGACCCTGGCCGGCAGCACCGAGGCCGGGCGGCTGCTGGCCGACGCGGTGCAGCAGCGGCGCCGCATCTGCGTCGTCGCCGACTACGACTGCGACGGTGCCACCGCCTGCGCCGTGGCCCTGCGCGGGCTGGCCCTGCTGGGGGCCGATCGCGCGACGCTGGGCTACGTCGTGCCCGACCGCGCCGTGCACGGCTACGGCCTCACGCCGGCCATCGTCGACCTCGCGCTGGCCTCGGCCCGCCAGGGCCGCCCCGAGCTGCTGGTGACGGTGGACAACGGCATCGCCAGCCTGGCCGGCGTGGCGCACGCGCGCGCCGCGGGCCTGCAGGTGCTCGTCACCGACCACCACCTGCCCGCGCTGGACGAGGCGGGCCGGGTGGCGCTGCCCGAGGCCGACGTCATCGTCAACCCGAACCAGCCCGGCTGCGCCTTCGCGAGCAAGGCGCTGGCCGGCGTGGGCGTGATGTTCTACGTGCTGCTGGCCACCCGCGCCGCGCTGCGCGCGCGCGGTGCCTTCGAGGGCCGCGAGCCGCCGCGCCTGGACGGGCTGCTCGACCTGGTGGCCCTGGGCACGGTGGCCGACGTGGTGCGGCTCGACGCCAACAACCGCCGCCTGGTGGCCCAGGGCCTGAAGCGCATCCGCGCCGGCCGCCTGCAGCCCGGCGTGGCGGCGCTGTTCCGGGCCGCCGGGCGCGACCCGGCGCGCGCCGCCGGGTTCGACTTCGGCTTCGCCCTGGGGCCGCGCATCAACGCCGCCGGCCGCCTGGCCGACATGACGCTGGGCATCGAATGCCTGCTCACCGACGATGCCGCGCGCGCGGCCGAGCTGGCCGCGCAGCTCGACGCGATCAACCGCGAGCGGCGCGAGGTCGAGTCGGGCATGCGCGAGCTGGCCGAGCGCACGCTGGCGCAGCTGGCCGGCACGGGCAATGGCGCCGATCCGGGCGCCGCGCCGCCGGCGCTGACGCTGTTCGACGAGAGCTTCCACGAAGGGGTGGTCGGCATCGTCGCCGGCCGCGTGAAGGACCGGCTGCACCGACCGACCTTCGTCTTCGCGCGCGGCGCCGACGGCCGGCTCAAGGGCTCGGGCCGCTCGATCGCGGGCTTCCACCTGCGCGACGCGCTCGACCTCGTGGCCAAGCGCCACCCCGGCCTGCTGCTGCGCTTCGGCGGCCACGCGATGGCCGCCGGCTGCACGCTGGCCGAGGCCGGCACCGAGCGCTTCGCGCAGGCGCTGCGCGAGGTGGCGGCCGAGTGGCTGGATGCGGCCACGCTGCAGCGCACGCTGCGCACCGACGGCCCGCTGGCGCTGGAGTGGTTCAACGCCTCCACGGTGGCGCTGCTGGATGCCCAGGTCTGGGGCCAGGGCTTCGAGGCGCCGCTGTTCTGCGACGAGGTCCAGGTGCTGCAGCAGCGCCTGGTGGGCGACAAGCACCTCAAGCTGCGCCTGCGCCACGCCGGGCAGGAGCGCGACGCCATCTGGTTCGGCCGCGCCGAGCCGCTGCCGGCCCGGGCCCGGCTGGCCTACCGGCTCAGCCTGGACGAGTGGAACGGCCGGCAGCGCGTGCAGATGGTGATCGAGGCCTGCGAGGCCTGAGCGACCCCGGGCGCGACCGCATCGGGCGGCGGCGCGCCAAGGGATTGCAGCGGGCCGGGCAGCCGCCCGGGCGGCCCGGTGGCCCGTCTCAGCCCGCGTTTACCGTGATCCGGCGCGGCTGGGCGTGGGCCTGCTTGGGGATGCGCAGCGTCAGCACGCCGTCCTTCAGGTTGGCCTCGATGCGCGAGGTGTCGAGCTCGCGGCTGAGCGTGAAGCTGCGGCGATAGCGCGGCACCCGCACCTCGGCGTACACGGCTTCCAGGCCTTCCGGCGTGGCCGCCTGCACGACGCCTTCGATGCGCAGCGCGTCGCCCTCGACCTTCAGCTCGAGCTGCTCCTTCGGCACGCCGGGCATGTCGGCCAGCAGCGTGATGCCCGAGGCATCCTCGAACACGTCCACGGCCGGCAGCACCGCGCGCTGTTCCTCCGGCTCGGCACCGGTGCGCGTGACGGGGTTCTTGTCGCTCATGATGGGTTCTCCTTCGGGGGCGGGCGCGTCACTGCACGGTGATGCGCTTGGGTTGGGCCGATTCGCGGCGGGCGACGCTCACCTGGAGCACGCCGTGGCGGTAGCTGGCGTTCACGTGCGCGGGGTCGACGTCGTCGGGCAGCGCCACCGCGCGGGTGAAGCTGCCGCTGCCGCGCTCGCGCGTGTAGGCCTGGGCACCGTCGCCGGGCGTGGCGGCGGCACGCTCGCCGGCGATGCGCAGCACGCCGCGGTCGATCGTGACCTCGATCTTCGAGGCGTCCAGGCCGGGCGCGAAGGCGTAGATCTCCACGCTGGACGGGGTGCGGCCGACATTGATCGCCGGCAGGGTGCCCGGCGCCACCGAGCGGATGCTGCTGGGCAGGCCCGAGACGCCGAAGACATCGTCGAGCTCGCGGCGCAGGCGCTCGAACTGGCCGAACAGGCTGTACGGCTGATTCAGGATCGATTCGTACATGGCAAGGATCCTCCGGTTCAGGGTTGGGGCCGGCAGGCGCTCGCGGCCGAGCCGGCTCGACCTTCGAGATAGGGCCCGGGCCGCGCGGTTTCAAGGGGGTGCCGGCCCTGCCAGGCTGGGGGTGTCGCGGGCCCGGCTCGACTTCCAGAATCGAAGCCCACGCATTCCGCTTGGCGAGGCCTGCCATGCCCACCCCGCTGCGCGACGTGCCCGAAGAGGGCATCGAGCTGATCCAGAGCTTCGAAGGCATCCCCGACGGCGACCCGAGCACGGTCAACATCGATCCCTACCTCGACCCGGTGGGCATCTGGACCATCGGCTGGGGCCATGCGATCACTTATCGGGGCAGCTTCCTGCGCGGTGCGCAGAACCAGGCCTTGGCGCGCTCGCTCTACCCGGGCGGCATCACGCGCTCGCAGGCCCAGACGCTGCTGCGCGGCGATCTGCTGGACACCGCCGCGGCCGTGTCCCGGCTGGTCACGGTGGCGCTCGACGACGGCGAGTTCGGCGCCCTCGTCAGCTTCGCCTTCAACGCGGGCAGCGGCAACCTGGCCAAGTCCACGCTGCTGCGGCGGCTGAATGCCGGTGACCGCGCCGGGGCGGCCGACCAGTTCCTGGCCTGGAACCAGGGGCGCGTGAACGGCGTGCTGCAGCCGCTGCCCGGCCTGACGCGGCGCCGGCGCGCCGAGCGCGCGCTGTTCCTGGGCCAGGACTGGCGCGCCGCGGCGCAGGCCCCGGCCCAAGCCACTGCACCGGCCCCAGCCCCGGCCAGCCGCGGCCGCCGCGTCACCCCGCCGTCCCCGCCGTCCCCACCCGCCCCCGGGCCGCAGGCGCCGGGCCGCCC
>JAGWMW010000046.1 GCA_028871575.1 Burkholderiales bacterium
CGCGAAGAAGGAAGAGCCCGAGGCCGCCGTGTTCACCGACTTCACGATCGACGTGCGCCCGGAGGGCTCTCGCTTCGGCGAGCTCTCGCCCTGGTCGATCAAGCCCTGAAGGCCGTGCCGAAGGGCCCGAGCCTGAGCGCGCTGGTCGAGCGCATGGCCGCGCGGCTCGACGCCGCCGGCGTCGCCTACGGCCAGGGCACGACCAACGCCTACGACGAGGCGGCCTGGCTGGTGCAGTGGCGCCTGGGCCTGCCGCTGGACACGCTGGGCACGCAGGCGGCTCGGGTGCTCGACGCGGCCGAGGTGGCGCAGGTGCAGGCGCTGGTCGAGCAGCGCATCGAAAGCCGCCGGCCCGCGGCCTACCTCACCGGCGAGGCCTGGCTGCAGGGCGTGCCGTTCCACAGCGACGAGCGCGCGATCGTGCCGCGCTCGCTGATCGCCGAACCCCTGGCCCAGGGCACGCTCGATGCCTGGCTGGCCCAGCCGCCGCGCTCGGTGCTCGACCTGTGCACCGGCAACGGCAGCCTGGCGGTGCTGGCCGCGCGGGCCTGGCCCGCGGCTCAGGTGCGCGCCACCGACCTGTCGGACGCTGCGCTGGCGGTGGCCGGGCGCAACGTCCGGCGCCACGGCCTGCAGGACCGCATCACCCTGGCCCAGGGCGACGGCCTGGCCGCCGCTGCCGGCCGCTTCGACCTGATCCTGTGCAACCCGCCCTACGTGAACCGCGAATCGATGACCCTGCTGCCCCCTGAATTCCGCGCCGAGCCGGCACTGGCGCTGGACGGCAATGCCGACGGCGGCGACGACGGCATGGATTTCGTGCGCCGCCTGCTGCCCGCGGCGCCGGCCCACCTGAACCCGCAGGGCGCGCTGGTGCTCGAGATCGGCCACGAGCGCGCCCACTTCGAGGCCGCCTTCCCGCGCCTGAACCCGCTGTGGCTGGCCACCAGTGCTGGCGACGACCAGGTGCTGCTGCTCACGCGCGAGGCCCTGGCTTGATCACGCTGCGCCAGATCACGCTGCGCCGCGGCACCAAGGTCGTGCTGCAGGGCGCCAACCTGACGTTGCAGCCGGGCGAGAAGGTGGGCCTGATCGGCCGCAACGGCGCCGGCAAGTCCAGCCTGTTCGCGCTGCTGACCGGGCGGCTGCATGCCGACACCGGCGACGTCGAGATCCCGCCGCGCTGGCGCGTGGGCGAGGTGGCCCAGCACATGCCCGAGACGGAGGACGGCGCCACCGACTTCGTGCTGCAGGGCGACGCGCCGCTGGTGGCCGCGCAGGCCGAGCTGTCCGCGGCCGAGGCCAGCGGCGACGGCCATGCGATGGCCCATGCCCACCTGGCGCTGGACGAGGCCGGCGCCTTCGACGCCCGTGCCCGCGCCCAGGCGCTGCTGCTCGGCCTGGGCTTCAAGACCGGGCAGCTGGATGCGCCGGTCAACAGCTTCAGCGGCGGCTGGCGCATGCGGCTGCAGCTGGCGCGCGCGCTGATGTGCCCGGCCGAGCTGCTGCTGCTGGACGAGCCCACCAACCACCTCGATCTCGATGCGCTGGTCTGGCTCGAGGCCTGGCTGAAGCGCTTCGAGGGCCTGATGGTGGTGATCAGCCACGACCGCGAGTTTCTGGATGCCGTCACCCGCGTCACCGTGCACCTCGATGAATGCACGCTCACGCGCTACGGCGGCAACTACAGCGCCTTCGAGGAGATGCGGGCCGAGCGCCTGCAGCTGGCCGCGGCGGCCTTCGCGAAGCAGCAGGACCGCATCGCGCACCTGCAGAAGTTCATCGACCGCTTCAAGGCCAAGGCGAGCAAGGCGCGCCAGGCGCAGAGCCGGGTCAAGGCGCTGGCGCGGATGGAGCGGCTGGCGCCGGTGCTCACCGCTGGCGACTTCGAGTTCGAGTTCCGCGAGCCCCAGAGCCTGCCGAACCCGATGCTGAGCTTCGACGACCTGTCCTGCGGCTACCCGTCGTCCGCCACGGCCTCGGCAGACGGCGGCGGACCTGCCGAGCGGGCGGCGCCCGGCGCGGGGCGGCCCGGCACCGGGCGCGCCACGCCGATCGTCAGCGGCTTCAGCCGCAGCGTGCTGGCCGGCCAGCGCATCGGCATCCTGGGCGCCAACGGCCAGGGCAAGTCGACCCTGGTCAAGACGATCGCGCGCGCACTCGCGCCGCTGGCCGGTCGGGTCACCGAAGGCAAGGGCCTGGTCATCGGCTACTTCGCGCAGCAGGAGCTGGACGTGCTGCAGCTCGACGACGGCCCGCTGATGCACCTGGTGCGGCTGGCGCGCGACGTGGGCCCGCCGGCGCGCGAGCAGGAGCTGCGCGACTTCCTCGGCCGCTTCCGCTTCACCGGCGAGATGGCGCAGCAGGCCGTGGGCAGCCTCTCCGGCGGCGAAAAGGCCCGCCTGGTGCTGGCGATGCTGGTCTGGCAGCGCCCCAACCTGCTGCTGCTCGACGAGCCGACCAACCACCTCGACCTGACCACGCGCGAGGCGCTGTCGATCGCGCTCAACGAGTTCGAGGGCACCGTGATGCTGGTCAGCCACGACCGCGCGCTGCTCCGCGAGACCTGCGACGAGTTCTGGCTCGTGGCCGGCGGCCGGGTGCAGCCCTTCGACGGCGACCTCGACGACTACCAGCGCTGGCTGCTCGACGTCTCGCGTGCCGCGGCCAAGGGTCAGCCGGCGCCGCCGGTGCCGCGCGCCGCCGCCCCCGCCCCGGCGGCCAGGACGCCCACCGCGACGCCCGCTGCGGGTCCGAAGGGGCCCCGACCTGCAGGCGTGGCTGCGCCCTCGCCCGCCTCCGTCCGCAACGACCGGCGGCTGGCTGCGCAAAGCCGTTCGCAGCTGGCCAACCGCACGCGGCCGCTGCGGCTGGAGCTGCAGCAGATCGACGCCCGCATGGAGCAGCTCGCGGCCGAGCGCCTGGCCGTTGAGGCGCGGCTCGCCGCGGGCAAGCGCCCGCCCGCCGACATGGCCGAGGACGGGCGCCGCCTCAACCACATCGCCGCCGAGGTGGCGATGCAGGAAGAGCGCTGGCTCGAGCTGCAGACCGCGCTGGAGGCCCTCAACGCCGCGGGCTGAGCGGGCCGGCGGCCGGCGCGCCGCAGGCCTGGCACGGCCCTCAACCGGCTTCGATGCCCGCGCCCGGTTCGCGGTCAATAGCTTGTACGCAATTCAATTGCGATCGATAATTCGGCCATGGCCCGCACCGCCCCGCCCGCCCTCACCGCGCCGCCCGAGTGGCTGGCGCTGGACCGCCAGCTCTGCTTCGCGCTCTACTCGGCCTCGCTGGCGATGACCAAGCTCTACAAGCCGCTGCTGTCTCCGCTCGGGCTGACCTATCCGCAGTACCTGGCCATGCTGGCGCTGTGGGAGGCCGACGGCCTGACCGTCTCGCAGTTGGGCGAGCGGCTGTCGCTGGACTCGGGCACGCTGACGCCGCTGCTCAAGCGCCTCGAGGCGCTGGGCCTGGTGCAGCGCCTGCGCGACGCCGCCGACGAGCGCCGCGTGCTGCTGCGCCTGAGCGGGCGCGGCCGCGCGCTGCAGGCCCGTGCCCGCGCCGTGCCGGCGGCCATCGCGCGCGCCACCGGCTGCGAGCCGGGCGAGATCGGCGCCCTCACGGCCCGGTTGCAGGCGCTGCGCCGGCGCCTCGTCGAATCCCCGGCACGCGCGGCCTGAGCGCCGCCGCGGCCCTCGCACCCCGGCACTTCCGCCGATCCACCCCCACCCGCAACCCTTCAGGAGCAAACCCCATGGCCATCGACCAAGCCGTCTACACCGCCCACGCCACGTCCACCGGCGGCCGCACCGGCAGCACCGAATCCTCGGACGGCCGCATCAAGCTTCAGCTGTCCACCCCGAAGGAGCTCGGCGGCGACAGCGGCCCCGGCACCAACCCCGAGCAGCTGTTCGCGGCCGGCTACTCGGCCTGCTTCATCGGGGCGATGAAGGCCGTCGCCGCGCGCGAGAAGATCAAGCTGCCGGCCGACGTCTCGATCAGCGCGGATGTCTCCATCGGCCCGCTCAGCGGCAAGCCCGGCGCCTTCGGCATTGCCGTGTCGATGGCCGTCTCGGTGCCCGGCATGGACCGGGCCGCGGCCGAAAAGCTGGTGGCCACGGCGCACGAGGTCTGCCCGTACTCCAACGCCACGCGCGGCAACGTCGAGGTGGCGCTGAAGGTGGTCTGACCGCGCAGATTCAACGGGCCGGCCGCCGCTGGGCGAGCAGGCCCAGCATGAGCTCGATCCGGGCCTGCACCGGGGTCAGCGCGCCATACGCGCCGGCGCCGGCGCCGACCACCACGCCGCCGCTGCAGCGCGTGGTGACGGCCACCGCCACGCCCTGCCCGCGCGCCCGCTCCAGCGCGGCGCCCAGCCCGGCATGCACCTGCCCGTTGCCGACGCCGGCCACCACCAGGCCGTCCACGCCCTGGGCGCAGACGGCGTCGACGAGGCGGCCGTCGCTGCCGGCATGGCTGGTCACGATCTCCACCCGCGGCCATTGCGCCGGATCGGCTTCGACCAGGGCGGCACCCAGCGGCGTTCCGGCCGGCCAGTCGCGCCAGCGGCGCAGGACGCCCTGCTCGATCGCGCCCAAGGCACCCGCATCGCCGGCGTCGAAGGCATCGAGCCGGTAGGGGTGCCGCTTGCGCAGCTCGGCGCCGGACCAGACCTGCCCGGCCATCACGGCCAGCACGCCGCGCGCGCCAGGCTCGGCGGCCAGGGTCACGGCATCGAGCAGGTTCTGCGGGCCATCGGCCTGCAGCGCGGTGGCCGGCCGCATCGCCGCCGTCAGCACCAGCGGCTTGGCCGGCGCCAGCAACCGGTGCAGCAGGTAGGCCGTCTCTTCCAGCGTGTCGGTGCCATGCGTGACCACGATCGCGCCGACGTCCTCGCGCGCCATGTGGGCCGCGGCCCGCTGCACCAGCCGCTGCCAGACCGCGTGCGTCATGTCGGCGCTGTCGATCTGCGCCACCTGCTCGGCCTCCAGCGGCCACCGCTGCAGCGCCGGCAGGGCCGCCACCAGCGCCTGCACTCCGAGCTGGGCGGCGCGGTAGCCCGTGTGGTCTTCGGGCCGTGCGGCCGTGCCGGCGATGGTGCCGCCAGTGCCGAGGACCACGATCTTTCGGGCCGGGCCTTCCATCGCCATGCTTTCTGGATAAAAATACAGCTACTGGATGAACCGCCAGTGCCTTGATCGAAGCGCCATGTCCGAAAGCCCCAAGCTCACCCCGCGCCAGCAGCAGATCCTCGATCTCGTGCAGAGCGCGATCGAACGCAGCGGCGCCCCGCCCACGCGGGCCGAGATCGCGGCCGAGCTCGGCTTCAAGTCGGCCAATGCCGCCGAAGAGCACCTGCAGGCGCTGGCCCGCAAGGGCGTCATCGAGCTGGTGGGCGGCACCTCGCGCGGCATCCGCTTGAAGTCTGACACATTGCGTGCACTGAACGAGGCCCGGATGGCGCCGTTCGGCAAGCAGTACCTGCTGCCGCTGCCCAACCTGGCCCAGCTCACGCTGCCCCTGGTGGGCCGGGTGGCCGCGGGCAGCCCGATCCTGGCGCAGGAGCACATCGACCAGACCTACTGGGTCGAGGCCTCGATGTTCCCGCGCCGCCCCGACTACCTGCTGAAGGTGCGCGGCATGAGCATGCGCGATGCCGGCATCATGGACGGCGACCTGCTCGCGGTGCAGAAGGCACGCGATGCCAAGAACGGTCAGATCGTCGTCGCACGGCTGGGCGACGACGTCACCGTCAAGCGCCTGCGCCGCACCAAGGCCGGCATCGAGCTGATCCCCGAAAACCCCGACTTCCAGACCATCCTGGTCGCGCCTGGCGCCGAAGACTTCGAGCTCGAGGGGGTGGCCGTGGGCCTGATCCGCAACACCATGCTCATGTAGCCGGCGCGGCCGACCGCTCGAGGCGCGCCCTGCTGCGCGCCAAGCCCGCTTCGTAACGAATTGCGCCGTCGCGCAACGGGTCGCAAGGCGGGCCCGGCTTGCGGCCAACCCCGGGCCAACCTCGGGCCAACCCCTGGTCAAGCCCGGGCCCGCCCGGGGCCGCCCCTCGGCCGGCTCCGAGCCGGGCTCAATTGGGCCGCCGATCCAGGCTTTTTCGACGCTTCGGGCCGGAAACATCCGGCGACGATCGGGCTTGAGTCCCGCGTTCCGTGTCCGATATCACCGACATGACCCGATCGTCGACCTTGCTTGCCCGCCTCGGTGTCCCGGTATGGGGCCGCCGATCCACGCTCGGCGGGGCCAGCGGCCTTCGTGTCGAGGTCTGCCCGCCGTCGCTGCGCTGCCTGCCGATCGGCACGGCCAGCCCCTGGCAGCGCCTGCTGTTCTGGCTGCTGGCACCGGCGCCTCACCAGGCCTCGGCGGCGCCCGACCGCCTGCCCCGGGTGCGGGCCGACTTCCTCGCCGCCGTCGCCGACCTGGGCTCCGACTCCGCCGACCGCCTGCGCCAGCGCGTGGCCCAGGCAGCGACGCTGCGCGAACTCTGGCATCTGCGCGCCGAGGTCTTTCGCGTCGTCGGCGTGGCCCACAGCCAGGCCGAGGCCGGGCAGCGCCTGGCGCTGCTGAACCGGCACTTCCCGACCCGCTCGCCGCGGTCGCAGTTCGCGCCGCTGTGATGCAGCCCGCCGGCCCGCGCTCGTTTTCGGCCGGCCTGCTGGGCAGCGGCATGGCCGGCGACCGGGGCGCGCGACATGCCTCGCGCCAGGCCTTCGTCGAGCTGAAGCAGACCTACCTGCACGCGCTGGACGGCCTGGCCCAGGCCGAGTGGCTGCGCCTGCAGGTGCGCGCCGCCGAGGCCCCGGTGGACCTGTGGCTGCTGCGGGCGCCCGTGTTCGCCGCGCTCGGGGGCGGCCAGCCCGAGCAGCGCCGGCGGCGCCAGTTGCTGCGGCGCGGCCTCGACTCGGCCTTTCCCGACCTCGACGACCCGGTCAGCGCCTTCACGGCGTTTTGAGCGCCCCCAGGGCCGGGCTGCGCCCAGCCCGCCCCCCCCGGGGGTTCAAGCAAAGTGGCAGAGCCACGTTTGCCTGAGAGCGCCCCCAGAGCCGGGCTGCGCCCAGCCCGCCCCCCGCGGGGGTTCAAGCAAAGTGGCAAAGCCACGTTTGCTCGAGACGGCGCGGCTTCGCCGCAGCTCAGGCGGCGCGGACGCGGGCCTTGAAGGTGCGCCTGAACTTCTCGACCTTGGGCGCCACGACCCAGGCGCAGTAACCCTGCTCGGGGTGGTTGGCGAAGTAATGCTGATGGTAGGCCTCGGCCGGCCAGTAGTTGGCCTCGGGCGCCAGCTCGGTGACGACCCGGCCGCCGTGGGCGCGGCGGGCTTCCTCGAGCACCGCGCGCGCCGCGGCTTCCTGCGCCGACGTGTGCCAGTAGATGCCCGAGCGGTACTGCGTGCCGATGTCGTTGCCCTGGCGGTTCAGCGTCGTCGGGTCGTGGATCGTGAAGAAGATCTGCAGGATCTCCTCGAGCGGGATGCGCCCGGCGTCGAAGCTCACGCGCACGACCTCGGCATGCCCGGTGCTGCCGGCGCACACCTGCTCGTAGCTCGGCCGGTGGGCATGGCCGTTGCTGTAGCCGGACTCGACGGCGGTCACGCCGTCGACGAGCTCGTACACCGCCTCCAGGCACCAGAAGCAGCCGCCTGCCAGCGTGATCACCTCGACCGCCATCGCCTGTCTCCTCGGGTTGCCAGCGTAAGATGAAGTCGGACCCAGGCCACCGTTCTGACAGTGCCCCTTCGCCCATGCTGATCATCCGCCAAGCGCAGCTCGACGTCCTGGCCGAGCTGCGGATGCGGGAATTCGAGGACCGCGCGCTGGCGCACCTGCAGCGCTGGATGCCGCGCCACTGCCGGCTGCTGGGCCCGGCGCCGATGCGGCTGCTGGTGCGGCGCGGCCTGGCGCAGGCGCGGCGCTACGGCCTGCAGGCCGAATGCACGGTGCTCGGCTACCTCGACCTGATGTGCCTGCTGGGCAGCGGCTTCGACGCCGACCCGCTGCTGCCCTGGGCCGCGGCCATCCTGGGCGAGCCGCACCGGACCGACCCGGTGCCGCGCGGCGACCGCCTCCACGAGGCCGCCTGGCACTACATCGAGCGCATCGTGCCCGACTACCGCGACGACCGCGGCGCCCCGGTCACCGAGCGTCTGGTGCGGCTGCTGCGCGAGCTGCGGGCGCTGCCGCGCGATGCCCTGCCCGAGGCCGAGGTGCCGGCCTTCGCCGACTCGCTGCTGGGCCTGCTGGCCACCTACTTTCCGGCCAAGCTGGCCGTGGTCGGCCCGGGGCCGGCCGCGGCAGCGCTGCGCGAGGGCTGCCGGCGCGCCCGCGGCCATGGCCTGGTCGGGCGTCGCGGGGCGGCCCTGGTGGCGCTGCTGGCCTTCGTGCTGGGGCACGGCTTCGACGACGATCCGCTGCTGCCCTGGGTGCCGCCGATCCTGCACGCCGACGCCGACGAGGCGGCCCGGGTCGACCGCCTGTTCGCCACCGGCGCCGAGACCCTGCGCCGCTGGTGGGACCAGGCGGCCCCGCCGGCGGCCTCGGCCCTGCACTGACCGCGCCCATGTGCGGCAGCGGCGAAAAGCCTCCCAAGCCCAGCGCCAACGGCGCCGGCACCTGCCCGCCCGGCGCCACCACGCAGACCTGTCCGCTGAAGAAGCCGCACCTGGTGGAGCTGATCGAAGTCGTGGCGCGCTCGCCGCTGGGCACCGTGGTGGGCGCGGGAGCGGCCTCGGCCCGGCTCGCCACCAAGACCACCCGCAAGGACAAGAGCGGCGCGGCCTTCAAGCAGTACGTCAACCTGGGCAAGGACATCGACGGCGCCGACCAACGCCACCCCGAATACGGCCGCGCCGTGGAGCTGCGGGCGCGGGTCGAGGGCGAAGGCGCGCTGGCGGGCATCGGCGTCGACTTCCGCTGCGTCCTGCACGCCGGGCCGCAGCGCCCCGCGGGCCTGGCCGGCACGCCGCAGGAGGGCTTCGGCTCGGCCGGCGGCGGCAGCACCGCCAGCGCCACCACCGACGCCGAGGGCTGGACCGGGACGGTCTCCTTCCACCTCTCGCAGTACGCGGGCGACCAGTTCGAGGTGTACGCCCGGCTCGCCGAAGGCGGAGCCGAGAAGCGCATCGGCACCTTCGAGGTCTGGCGCCGCTTCTGGTACCAGGTCACGCGCGCCAACACGCATGCGGTGCCGGCCCCCGACAAGTCGATCGCGGCCTACCAGGCCCTGGCCGCCGAGATGCTGGCCGCCGACGAGGCCACCTTCACCAAGGCCAGCGCACCGGCCAGCACCTTCTACCCCGGCTGGATGGTGCGCGCCGGCGGCGGCGATGCCGAGGAGTCGGTGATCGGCGGCCACAACCGCAGCGAGTTCTACAAGCTCTACAAGGACGAGCCCGGCAAGCCCGTGAAGGGCCACCTCATCGTCTGCCAGCACCAGTGGGACCCGATCGGCAGCTCCGACCTCGTCACGGCGCAGGTGGCCAGCAACCCCTCGGCCGAGATCGTGGTCGACCTCAAGGCCTGGAACGCGGGCCTGGTCAAGCCGGCGCTCTCCGGCAGCCTGGTCGCGCTCGGACGATGGCAGCAGGGCACGCAAAGCGGCACACTGGGCGACGACGACATCCAGATCGTCAAGGGCCGCAGCGGCCTGAACTGCATCAAGGTGAAGCTGCCGGCCGGCGCGCCCGACCCGACGCAGGCGCCGGTGACCGTCAAGCTCAAGCTCAACTACGGCAAGTACTACGCCGGCGAGTCCAACGGCCACCACATGCTCATCGTCTACCGCGGCGAAGCGGCCAACTTCACGCAGGTGGTGGCGCATGAGTTCGGCCACGGCTTCGGGCAGACGCCGCGTCCGGGCAGCGAGATCGCGCCGCTGCCCCCGCATGCCCACCAGTACGACAATGCCCACGGCGGCCAGGGCTCGCACTGCAGCACCGAGGCCACCGAGGTCGCCGACGCCACGATGACGTCGGGCAAGCGCTGGACCAATGGCAGCTGCATCATGTTCCACCAGGTCAACCCCGGCGGCTGCAAGCAGCGCTTCTGCGCCACCTGCGAGCCGCACCTGCGGCTGCAGGACATGGCCGCCCTCACCTAGACCGGCCGAGCCCGCCGCATGCGATGCTCACCCCCTTATCCCGCCCGCGCCTTGCCCTGCTGCTGCTGGCCCTGCCGGCCTGCCTGGCCGCGGCCCAGAAAGGACCCCCTGCCATGACCGGCCCAGAGGAGATCGCGTCGCTGATGCGGCCGCTGGCGCCGGCCCTGCTGCAGGGCGATGCCCAGGCGCTGCAGACGCTGGAGCTGCAGGCCTCGGACCTGCCGTTCCGCGGGCTGGCGCTGCTGGCGCCCTCGCAGGCCGCGGCCGGGGGCCCGCTGCCGGTCGTGCTGCTGGTGCAGAAGACCTCGCTGCGCGGCTGGGAAGTGAACGAGGAGTCCAACCTGTCGCTGGCCGCCTTCGACCCCGACACGGGGCGGCTCGAGGTGGTGCCGGCCCTGGACGATGCCAAGGGCCGGGCCTGGCCGCCGCCCGACCTGGCGCGTCCGCCGCGCCCGCCGGCGAGCGCCGCGCAGACCGTGATGACGCGCGCCTACCGCTTCGATGCCGCCCGGCTGATGGCGCCGCCAGCCGGGCCCGGCCCGATGCAGCTGGTGGCGCTGGCCTACGACTGGGTCTCCAACAGCGCGCCGGTCCTGCGCAGCGGTGGCGGCCCGGGCCGCCCCAGCTCGTCCCCAGCGATCGAGCCCGCGCCGGCCTCGACCCCGGGCCGCCTGCCCAGCTACGAGGCCACGCGCCACCACCCGCCGATGCCCGACGCCGGCGTGGCCTTCAAGTTCGAGCCCCTGCGCGACGGCGGGCAGGCCCTGCTGGCCAGCTTCGCCAAGCGCGCCTCGGCGAGCGAGCGGCTGGCGGTGCCGCAGGCCCTGGCCACCGGCAGCGGCCCGCGCCAGGTGGTGGCGGTGGTGCCGGTGACGCTGGCCCTGGTGACGCTGGACCACGCCCGGCCCACGGTGCTGCGCTGGCGGGTGCCGGTGTACGGCGCGGCGCCGGTGGCCGAGGGCGCGCGCATCGCCGGACAGATCGCCATCGACGTCGGCGCCCTGGCCCCGCCGCCGGGCTCGCCACCGCGCATGGCCTACCTCTTCATCGGCGAGCACGTGGCCGGCCCCGAGCCGCTGGCGGCGCAGCCGCGATGAGCCGCCGCGGAGCCGGATCGTGAACCAGATCTTCCTGAGCCTGGGCATCGAGTCGTCGAAGGCGCTGCTGTCGGCCCTGGTCGTCTCCCCGCTGCCGCTGCTGCTGCTGGTGCTGGTGGGGGCGCGGCTGATGTTCAGGCACCGGCTGCTGGCCTGGCTGCTGATCCTGCTGGCCTGCACCGGGCTGTGGCTGTCGACGACCGAAGCCGCGGGCCGCACGCTGACGCAGCTGCTGCTGCGGCCACCGCCGGCGCTGAGCAGCGGCGAGATCGAGGACCTGCGGCGCGCCCGCGACACCGCCATCGTGGTGCTCGGTGGCGGCCGCCGCTCGCTGGCGCCGGAGTACGGCCTGTCCTCGCTGAAGCCGCGCACGATGGAGCGGCTGCGCTACGGCATCTGGCTGGCGCGCGCCACCGGGCTGCCGCTGGCCTTCAGCGGCGGCATCGGCTGGGGGGCCGAGCCGGGGCCGACCGAAGCCGAGATCGCCGCCCGCGTGGCCGAGCGCGAGTTCGGCTTCAAGCTGCGCTGGCAGGAAGGCGAGTCGCGCGACACGCGCGAGAACGCGATCAAGACGATCGCGCTGCTGCAGCCGTTGGGCATTCGGCAGATCGTGATCGTCACGCGCGACAACCACATGCGCCGCGCGCTCGCGAACTTCGAGCACGCCTCGCAGGGCATGGGCATCCGCCTCGTGCCGGCCCCGATGGGGCTGCCCTCCGGCGACCGGCTGCGCGGCATCGACTGGCTGCCCAGCAACGCGGGCTATGCCCGCACCTGGACCGCGCTGCACGAGTGGCTCGGCCGCCTGGCCGGGGCCTGAGGGCCGAAGCCGGCCGGCCAGGGCCATCAGCAGCCTCTCGCGCGCCGCGATGCCGACTCGGGCAACATGCGGGCCATGATCGATCTCTCCGTCCTCGACCTGGCCCCGATCGTCGAAGGCAGCGATGCCGCCGAGGCCCTGCGCCGCATGCTGGACCTGGCACGCCATGCCGAGGCGCTGGGCTACCGGCGCTTCTGGCTCGCCGAGCACCACAACATGGCCGGCGTGGCGAGCTCGGCTACGGCCGTGCTGATCGGGCAGGTGGCGGCGGCCACGCGGCGCATCCGTGTCGGCTCGGGTGGGGTGATGCTGCCCAACCATGCCCCGCTGGTGGTGGCCGAACAGTTCGGCACCCTGGCCACGCTGTTCCCCGACCGCATCGACCTCGGCCTGGGCCGCGCCCCCGGCACCGATGCGCTGACGATGCGGGCGCTGCGGCGCCACGGGGCCGGCGAAAGCGAGGACGACTTCCCGCGCGACGTGCAGGAGCTGCAGGCCTACCTGGGCGAGCCACGTGCCGGGCAGCGCGTGCATGCGGTGCCGGGCAGCGGCACGCAAGTGCCGATCTGGCTGCTCGGATCGAGCCTGTACAGCGCGCAGCTCGCCGCCCACCTGGGCCTGCCTTTCGCCTTCGCCTCGCACTTCGCGCCGGCGCTGCTGCTGCAGGCGCTGCAGGTCTACCGCGCCACCTACCGGCCCTCGGCGCGCTGGCCCCGGCCGCATGCGATGGTGGGGCTCAACGGGGTGGCCGCCCCGACCGACGAAGAGGCCGCCTTCCACTTCACCTCGCTGCAGCAGCGCTTCCTGGGGATGCGGCGCGGCGTGCGCGGCCCGCTGCCGCGCCCGGTGCCGAGCATGGACGGCCTGTGGACCGAGGCCGAGCGCGCCGACGTGGAGGCGATGCTGTCGATGTCGGCCGTCGGCGGGCCGGCGACGATCGCGCAGCGCCTGTCCCGCATCCTGGCCCTGACCGCGGCCGACGAGCTGATCGTCGCCTGCGCCGTGCACGACCCCGCCGCGCGCCTGCGCAGCTACGAGCTGCTCGCTGCGGCCGCGCAAGCCGTGCCGCTGCCCCAGGCGGCTTGAGCCTGGCCCGGTCGCGGCCCAGGCGGGGCCGCGACGCGGCCTGGGGGGCTGGACGCCGCGGCCGCGCTCAGCCCAGCCAGCGCCGGGCGTTGTGGAACATCTGCATCCAGGGGCTGTGCCCGGACGGATCGCCCCCTGCGGCATAGCTCATCTGCAGGTTGCGGAACACCCGCTCTGGGTGCGGCATCAGCGCCGTGAAGCGGCCGTCGGCCGTGGTGACCGCGGTCAGGCCCGCCGGGCTGCCGTTGGGGTTGGCCGGGTAGGCCTCGGTGCCCTGCCCGCGGCCGTCGACGAAGCGCAGCGCACGGTGCACGGCGCCGGGGTCGCCGCGCTGGGAGAAGTCGGCGTAGCCCTCGCCGTGCGCCACCGCGATCGGCAGCCGGGTGCCGGCCATGCCGGCGAAGAACAGGCTGGGCGAGTCCAGCACCTCGACCATCGAGAGCCGGGCCTCGAACTGCTGGCTGCGGTTGCGCGTGAACCGGGGCCAGGCCGAAGTGCCGGGGATCAGCGGGGACAGCGCCGCCATCATCTGGCAGCCGTTGCACACGCCCAGGGCGAAGCGGTCGGGCCGGGCGAAGAAGGCGGCGAACTGCTCGGCCAGCGGCGGGTTGAACAGGATCGATCGCGCCCAGCCCTCGCCCGCGCCCAGGGTGTCGCCGTAGCTGAAGCCGCCGCAGGCGACGAAGCCCTGGTAGTCGGCCAGGCGGGCCGCACCGGACTGCAAGTCGCTCATGTGGAGGTCGAAGGTGTCGAAGCCGGCCAGCGCCATCGCGTAGCTCATCTCGAGCTGCGAGTTCACGCCCTGCTCGCGCAGGATGGCCAGCCGTGGCCGGCGCGCGTGCACGGCCGGCGTCGGCAGCGGCTCGAAGGTGAGGTGCCGGTGCAGCCCGGGATCGTCGGCCGCGCCGGCCCCCGCGTGCTCGCGGTCGGCGGCATCGGGGTGGTCGCGCAGCCGGGCGATGCGCCAGCTCACCTCGTCCCAGGCCTGCTGCAGGGTGGCCAGCGGCGCGCTGTACTGGCACTTCGCGTCGCGCCAGACCTCGAGCACGGCGCGCTCCTGGGTCTTGCCGATGAAGTGCGCGTGGCGCGACAGGCCGTGCCCGCGCAGCGTGGCCATCACTTCGTTGCGCACGGCCGTGGGCACCTGCAGCACGACGCCCAGTTCCTCGTTGAACAGGGCCTCGAGCATCAGCCCGTTGCGGCGCTCGGCGACCTGCGCGGCCCAGTTCTTCGAGTCGCCCATCTCGGCGCGGGAGTCGCCGATGCCGTCGCCCTCGGTCACCAGGATGTCCACGTTCAGGCTCACGCCCATGCGGCCGGCGAACGCCATCTCGCAGACCGTGGCCCACAGGCCGCCGTCGCTGCGGTCGTGGTAGGCCAGCAGGCGGCCCTGCTCGCGCAGCTCGGTGACGGCCGCCACCAGGGCCTTGAGCTGCAGCGGCTCGTCGAGGTCGGGCACGCAGTCGCCGAAGCGGCCCAGCACCTGGGCCAGCATCGAGCCGCCCATGCGCCTGCGGCCCTGGCCCAGGTCGACCAGCACCAGCGTGGTGTCGCCCGGCTGCAGCTGCGGCGTGAGCGTGCCCCGCACATCGTCCAGCACCGCGAAGGCGGTGACGACGAGCGACACCGGCGCCGTGACCTGCTCGGTGCGGCCGCCCTCGCCGTCCGGCTGCCAGCGCGTCTTCATCGACAGCGAATCCTTGCCCACCGGGATGCCCAGGCCCAGGGCCGGGCACAGCTCGAGGCCGACCGCGCGCACGGTGTCGTAGAGCGCCGCGTCCTCGCCGGGCTCGCCGCAGGCCGCCATCCAGTTGGCGCTGAGCTTGACGCGGTGCAGCGCGATCGGGGCCGCCAGCAGGTTCGTGATCGCCTCGCCCACCGCCATCCGCCCCGAGGCCGGGGCATCGAGCGCGGCCAGCGGCGTGCGCTCGCCCAGGCTCATCGCCTCGCCGCCGAAGCCGCTGTAGTCGGCCAGCGTCACCGCGCAGTCGGCCACCGGCACCTGCCAGGGCCCGACCATCGGGTCGCGATGGCTGAGGCCGCCCACGGTGCGGTCGCCGATCGTCACCAGGAAGCGCTTGCTGGCCACGGTGGGGTGGCGCAGCACGGTCAGCGCCACCTCGTCGAGCTTCACGCCGGTAAGGTCCAGCGGGGCCTCGGTGCGGGCCACGCGCCGGACCTGGCGGTGCATCTTGGGCGGCTGGCCCAGCAGCACGTCCATCGGCATGTCGATCAGGCGCTCGCCCAGCGGGCCGTCCTCGAGCACGAGGTCGCGCGCGGCGGTGGCGACACCCACCACCGCCCACGGGCAGCGCTCGCGCCGGCACATCTGCTCGAGCAGGGGCAGCGAGCCCGGATCGACGGCCAGCACGTAGCGCTCCTGGCTCTCGTTGCACCAGATCTCCTTCGGCGCCAGGCCCGACTCCTCTAGCGGCACGCGGCGCAGGTCGAACGTGGCGCCGCGGCCGGCGCCGTGCACCAGCTCGGGAAAGGCATTGCTGAGGCCGCCGGCGCCCACGTCGTGGATCGCGAGGACCGGGTTGGCCTCGCCCAGGGCCCAGCAGTGGTTGATGACCTCCTGCGCGCGGCGCTGGATCTCGGGGTTGCCGCGCTGCACCGAATCGAAGTCGAGCGCTGCGGTGTTGCTGCCCGCGGCCAGCGAGCTGGCGGCGCCGCCGCCCAGCCCGATGCGCATGCCCGGACCACCCAGCTGCACCAGCAGCGTGCCGGGCCCGAAGGGCTGCTTGCGCACCTGGCCGGCGCTGATCTGCCCCAGGCCGCCGGCGATCATGATCGGCTTGTGGTAGCCGCGCTGCACGCCGGCCACCCGCTGCTCGAAGACGCGGAAGTAGCCGCAGAGGTTGGGGCGTCCGAACTCGTTGTTGAAGGCCGCGCCGCCCAGCGGGCCCTCGACCATGATCTGCAGCGCCGAGGCGATGTGCCCGGGCCGGCCCACGGGCGCGCGCTCCCAGGGCTCGTCGGTACCCGGCAGGTGCAGGTTGCCGACCGAGAAGCCGGTGAGCCCGGCCTTGGGCCGCGCCCCGCGGCCGGTGGCGCCCTCGTCGCGGATCTCGCCGCCGGCGCCGGTGGCCGCCCCCGGGTAGGGCGAGATCGCGGTCGGGTGGTTGTGCGTCTCCACCTTCATCAGCACATGCGCCGTGTCGGGCCGGGCGGCGTAGGGCGGCGCGTTCATGAACCCCTGCGGCAGCCAGCGCTCGATCGGCGCGCCTTCCATCACCGCGGCGTTGTCGTCGTAGGCCACCACCGTGTGCTGCGGCGAGACGGCCTCGGTGTGGCGGATCATCGCGAACATCGACTGCGGCTGCTCGACGCCGTCGATGCTGAAGCGGGCATTGAAGATCTTGTGCCGGCAATGCTCGCTGTTGGCCTGCGCGAACATCATCAGCTCGACATCGCTGGGGTTGCGGCCCAGCCGCGTGAAGGCGGCCAGCAGGTAGTCGATCTCGTCGTCCGACAGCGCCAGCCCGAAGGCTTGGTTGGCCTCGTCCAGCGCCGCGCGGCCGCGGCCTCGCAGGTCCACCTGCGCCAGCGGCGCCGCGGGTCGGGGGTCGAACAGCCGCGCCGCCGCGCCGCGCTCGAAGGCCACGCTCTCGGTCATCCGGTCGTGCAGCAGCGCGGCCGCGGCGGCGCGCTCGTCGGCGCCCAGCGGCCGGCCGGCGCCCAGCAGGCCGCCCTGGACGGCCAGGTGGAACTCGGTGACGCGCTCGATGCGGTGCAGCACCAGGCCGCAGTTGCGGGCGATGTCGGTGGCCTTGCTGGCCCAGGGCGAGACCGTGCCCAGGCGCGGCATCACCACCACCGGCTCGGGCGTGGCCACCCCGACCCAGGGGTCGCCGTAGTGCAGCAGGGCCTGCACCTTGTCGAGCGCCTCGTGCCCGGGCGCGGCGTCGAACGCCACCCAGTGCACATGCCGGGCCCGCACGCCCGCGATGCGCGGGCAGACGGCGCGCAGGCGCTCGAGCAGGGCCTGCGCGCGGAAGGCCGGGAGCGCATCGCCGCCCTCGAAGTGCATCAGGTGGAGCGGCGTGGCAGTCATGCGGTCGCGGCCGGAGCCGGGGCAAAGCTGCGATTTTAGGGGCGCGGTGGGATAATCCTGCGATGGCCATCTCCATCAAATCCGCCGCCGACATCGAGGGCATGCGCCTGGCCGGCCGGCTGGCGTCGGAAGTGCTGGACATGCTGGCCCCGCATGTGCGCGCCGGCGTCACCACGCGCGAGCTCGACCGGCTGGCGCACGAGCACATGGTGCAGGTGCAAGGCGGCATCCCGGCCACCCTGGGCTACGCCCCGCCGGGCTACCCGCCCTACCCGGCCTCGCTGTGCTCGTCGCTGAACGACGTGGTCTGCCACGGCATCCCCGACGACCGCCCGCTGCGCGACGGCGACATCCTCAACATCGATGTCACCGTCATCAAGAACGGCTGGCACGGCGACAACAGCCGCATGTACATCGTCGGCGAAGGCAGCATCGCGGCCCGCCGGCTGTGCCAGGTGACCTTCGAGGCCATGTGGAAGGGCATCGTCAAGGTGCGGCCCGGGGCCCGGCTGGGCGACATCGGCCACGCGATCCAGGTGTTCGCCGAGCACGCCGGCTATTCGGTGGTGCGCGAGTTCTGCGGCCACGGCGTCGGCGCGCGCTTCCATGAAGAGCCGCAGGTGCTGCATTACGGCCGGCCTGGGACGCTGGAGACGCTGGTACCGGGCATGATCTTCACGATCGAGCCGATGATCAACGCCGGCCGGCGCGACATCAAGGAAGACCGCCGCGGCAACCGCCCCTACGACGGCTGGACCATCGTCACGCGCGACCGCAGCCTCTCGGCCCAGTGGGAGCACACGGTGCTCGTCACCGAGACCGGCTACGAGGTGCTGACGGTCTCGGCGGGCAGCCCGCCGCCGCCGGCCTTCGCCAGCGCCGGCTACGGCGGTGCCGCGGCCGCGGCGTTGGCACCGGCGCAGACGCCGCCGCTGCTGGCCACGACCGGCTGAGGCCATGTCGGCCCGGCTCGACGCGACCCGCCCCACGGCGGGCAGCCTGGCGGCGCTGCGCGCCCGTTTCCGCGACGGCAAGGCCGCCCTGCTGGCCGACTTCGCGGCGTCGAGGGCGACGGCACCTTCGGCATCGCGCCTGCTCAAGGCGCTGGTGCGCCATGTCGACGCCACGCTGACCGCACTTTGGGCAGACAGCGGCCTGCCGGCCGGCGCCGCGCTGGTGGCCGTGGGCGGCTACGGCCGCGGCGAGCTGTTTCCGCATTCCGACATCGACGTGCTGGTCCTGCTGCCGGCGGTGCAGGACGAGGCGGCCAACGAAGCCATCGCGCGCTTCTTCACCGCCTGCTGGGACATCGGGCTGGAGATCGGCTCGTCGGTGCGCACGGTGCAGGAGTGCGTGGCCGAGTCGGCCCGCGACGTGACGGTGCAGACCGCGCTGCTCGAGGCGCGGCGGGTCTGCGGCGCGCGGCGGCTGTTCGAGCGACTGCAGCAGGCCCAGGCGGCGGCGATGGATGCGCGCGCCTTCCTGCGCGCCAAGCTGCTCGAGATGCAGCAGCGGCATGTCAAGTACGAGGGCACGCCCTACGCGCTCGAGCCCAACTGCAAGGAGAGCCCGGGCGGCCTGCGCGACCTGCAGGTGGTGATCTGGGTCGCTCGCGCGGGCGGGCTGGGCCGCACCTGGAGCGAGCTCGCGAGCAAGGGCCTGATCACGCCCTTCGAGGCGCGCCAGCTGCGCAAGCACGAGGGCACGCTGCAGCTGATCCGGGCCCGGCTGCACGTGGTGGCGGCGCGGCGCGAAGACCGGCTGGTGTTCGACCTGCAGACCGCCGTGGCCGAGAGCTTCGGCTACCAGGCCAGCCCGGCCGCGCACAACGGGCAGCGCAGCTCGGAAGTGCTGATGCACCGCTACTACTGGGCGGCCAAGGCGGTGACGCAGCTCAACCAGATCCTGATGCTCAACATCGAGGAGCGCATCAACGGCTCGGAGGCGGCGCCCATGCGCCGCATCACGGCGCGCTTCTACGACCGCGGCGGCATGCTCGAGGTGGCCCACGACGAGCTCTACGCGGAGAACCCGCACGCCATCCTCGAGACCTTCCTCGTCTACCAGCAGACACCCGGCCTGAGCGGGCTGTCGGCGCGCACGCTGCGCGCGCTGTACAACGCGCGCGAGGTCATGACGCCGGCCTGGCGCCGCGACCCGATCAACCGCGAGCTGTTCCTGGACATCCTGCGCCAGCCCAAGCAGCTGACGCACGCGCTGCGGCTGATGAACCAGACCAGCGTGATGGGCCGCTACCTCTGGGTCTTCAGGCGCATCGTCGGGCGCATGCAGCACGACCTGTTCCACGTCTACACCGTGGACCAGCACATCCTCATGGTGGTGCGCAACGTGCGCCGCTTCTTCATCCCCGAGCATGCGCACGAGTACCCGTTCTGCAGCCAGCTCGCCGCGGGCTGGGACCAGCCCTGGCTGCTGTACGTGGCGGCGCTGTTCCACGACATCGCCAAGGGCCGCGGCGGCGATCATTCCGAGCTCGGCCTGCGCGAGGTGCGCCGTTTCTGCCGCGACCA
>JAGWMW010000256.1 GCA_028871575.1 Burkholderiales bacterium
TGGTCACCGTGATGCTCGGCGCCGGGGTCGGCGGCGGGTTGACGTTGACCTCGGGCGGCGGCACGAAGGCCGGCGGCGGCGGCGCGAACTTCGGCGGCGGCGGCAGGTTCTCCGGCGGCGGCGGCGGCGGCGGCTTGGTCTCTTCGATGATCTTGGTTTCGATCGGCGCCTTGATCACATCGACCAGGCGCTGCGCCAGGCCGTTGATCAGGGCCCAGCCCAGGAGCAGATGCAGGGCCAGCACGATGCCGATGCCCACCATGTGCTTGCCCGGGTTGCGTTGTTGCTGGGCGTAATCCACTCAATTCTCCAGACTGCTGCGCCCCATGCCGGAGCGGACGTCCTTGTGTGTTTCGTATTCGACTGTCACGGCCGCCCCAACCGGAGGCGGTCAAGCGCCGGGACTATATCGCGAGGCGTGCCCCCCTCCAGGCCGGGCGACACCCTAGCCGCTCCGGACCCCCGGCAGGGGCCCGCACGGCCGACTTCTACTCGGTTGCAAGATCGAGGCCACTGGGTGGCGCCCCGACCTCCCGGCGCCACGCCGTCGGGGCGTGCACCGTCCGCGGGCTCAGCCTGCGCCATGCTGGCGCAGCAGGGCCCGGGCCGCCGCCAGGGCACCGGCGTCGTCGCAGGCGATCGTGTGCCGCGGCGCGATCGACCGCAAGGCGGTGAGCTGTCGCTTGGCGAGCTGGCGCGTGGCCGCGATGCCGGCGTCGCGCAGCGGCGCCAGGTCGCCCCGCTCCAGCGCCTGCCAGGCCTGGCGATAGCCC
Organism: Burkholderiales bacterium; assembly: GCA_028871575.1. Classification (GTDB taxonomy): domain Bacteria; phylum Pseudomonadota; class Gammaproteobacteria; order Burkholderiales; family Burkholderiaceae_C; genus Rubrivivax. The sequence goes on from JAGWMW010000256.1 coordinate 774, forward strand.
ACGCAGCGCAGCGCCGGCAGGCTAGGGTGGAGGTCGCCGCGCGCGCGCAGCGCACGCACCTCGTCGACGAAGCCGGCCGCCAGCATGGCGTCGAAACGCTGGGCGATGCGCTCGTGCAGCCAGGCACGAGAGCGCGGCTCCAGCGAGATCAGCGGCCAGCGTGCCGCGTCATCGGCGCGGGCCGGGGCATCGCCCAGCCAGGCCGACAGCGGCCGGCCGCTGGCGCGTAGCACCTCGAGCGCTCGCTGGATGCGCTGCGCGTCGGCCGGCGCCAGGCGCGCCGCCGTGGCCGGGTCGGCGCGCGCCAGCTCGGCGTGCAGGGCCGGCCAGCCGCGCGCCGCAGCCTCGGCTTCGATCTGCGCACGCAGCGCGGGCTCGGCCGGAGGCAGCGCGTGCAGGCCCTGGCGCAGGGCCCGGTAGTAGAGCAGGGTGCCGCCCACCAGCAGCGGCAGGCGCCCGCGGGCGCGGATCTCGGCCGCCAGGCGGCGCGCGTCGTCGGCGAATCGCGCCGCCGAGTAGGCCTCGGTCGGCTCGATCACGTCGATCAGGTGGTGCGGCACTGCGGCGCGCTCGGCGGCGCCGGGCTTGGCGGTGCCGATGTCCAGGCCTCGGTAGACCAGGGCCGAGTCGACGCTGATGATCTCCAGCGGCCGGTCGGCCGCTAGCGCCAGGGCCAGCGCGCTCTTGCCGGCCGCGGTGGGGCCGGCCAGGCACAGGCCCAGCAGCGCCATCAGGCGTCGCGCGGCACGCGGCGCCAGGCCACGGCGGCGGTGGCTGCGGCCCAGAACGCCAGCGTGTAGGCCATCGGGCGCAGCGTGCCGTCCAGCGCCAGGCCCAGCCACTGCCCGGCCGCGAAGGCCACCAGGGCCAGCCCCAGCCCCGCCAGCGCCGAGGCCGCGCCGGCGCTGCGCGGAAACGGCGCCACGATGCCGGCCTGGCCGCAGGGCTGGTGCATGCCGTGGCCGAACATGAACAGCACGTGGGGCAGCAGCACCGCCCACAGCGCGTGCAGGCCCGAGGCGGCGCCGGCCGCCATCAGGCCGCCGCCGGCCAGGCTGAACCAGGCGCCGCGGCGCACCGCGCCCGCCAGCCCGTGGCGCACGATCCAGCGCCGGCACAGCAGCGTGCCCGCCAGGTAGCTCAGCGAGGCCAGGGCCAGCACGGCGCCCTGGCCCTGCGGCGACAGCCCGAGCACGCCGATGTAGACGAAGGACGAGGCTGCGAGCAGCGTGAACACGCCGCCGTAGCTGCAGGCCACCAGCAGCGTCCAGGCACCGAAGACCGGGTGGCGGGCGATCTGCCACCAGGTGCCGGGCAGCGACGACACCGGGGCCTGCGACGGCGCGGGCAGCGTCTCCGGCAGCCGCCAGGCCACGAAACCCAGCGCCAGCGCGCCGGCCGCCGCGATCACGCCCAGCGTGCCGCGCCAGCCCAGCCAGGCCGCCGCGGCCCCGCCCAGCGGCGGGCCGGCGACGGCGATCACGCCCAGGCCCGACAGCGCCAGCGCCATCACGCGCGCCCCGGCCAGCGGGGGGTAGAGGTCGCGCACGATGGCGCGTGCGCACACCACGGCTGCGGCCAGCCCCGCCCCCTGCAGGCCGCGCCAGGCCACCAGGGTCTCGATGCGGCCGGCCGTCACGCAGCCCACGCTGGCCAGCAGGTACAACGACAGCCCCGCCAGCAGCACCGGGCGCCGGCCCAGGCGGTCGGCCAGCGGGCCCCACACCATCTGCGTGAGCCCGAAGGCCAGGATCAGCACCGACATCGTGAGCTGGGCCTGGGCGATGCGCGCGCCCAGCGCCTGCGTGAGCAGGGGCAGCGCGGGCACGATGATGTCGGTCGTCACCGACTGCAGGCCCATCAGCAGCGCCAGCGCAAAGGCCGCCATCGCGGGCGACATCGGCGGCGGCCTGCGGGTCGCGGGCTCGGCGAGGCTGGCCATGCGCGGCCGCCTAGAAGCGCTCGTCGTCGCGCAGGTAGCGCCACTGCCCGGGCGGCAGCGCCCCGAGCACGACGCTGCCGATGCGCACGCGCTTGAGGCCCAGCACGCGCAGGCCCACCAGCTCGCACATGCGGCGGATCTGGCGCTTGCGCCCTTCGCGCAGCACGAAGCGCAGCTGGTCCTCGTTCTGCCAGCTCACCCGCGCCGGGCGCAGGGGCTGGCCGTCCAGCGACAGGCCCAGGCGCAGCGGGGCGAGGTCGGTCTCGGCCGGCGCCCGGCCGTCGACGCGCGCCACGCGCACCAGGTATTCCTTCTCGACCCGCGTCTCGTCGCCGATCAGCCGCTTGGCCACCCGGCCGTCCTGCGTCAGCACGAGCAGGCCGGTGGAGTCGATGTCCAGCCGCCCCGCCGGCGCCAGGTGCTGCAGGTGCACGCCGCGGAACTCGATCTGCGAGGCGTCGCCCGGCCAGCGGTTGGCCGGCGTCACCAGCCGCAGCGCCGGCTCGTGGCCGTCCTCGGCCTGGCCGCTGACGTAGCCGATCGGCTTGTTCAGCAGCACGGTGACGCGGCGTGCCTGCTCGACGCGGGCGCGCGGGTCGATGTCGATGGCGGCCTGCGGGGCCACGCGCTGCCCCAGCACCGCCGGACGCCCGTCCACCCGCACCCAGCCGGCCGCGATCCACTCGTCGGCCTCGCGCCGCGACGCCAGGCCGCGCTCGGTCATCAGCTTGGACACGCGCGTGCCCTGTGCGGTGGGCCCGGCAGTTGGCGCTGCTGCTGCCGGCCCGGCGGGCGCGGCCGGCACCGGCCGAGGCGCGGCCG
>JAGWMW010000257.1 GCA_028871575.1 Burkholderiales bacterium
AATCCGCCCCGCCTAGCTGCCCGCGGCCGCGGCGGGCCGCCGGCCGATGCCGTGGTAGTCGATGCCCAGCAGGGCCATCAGCGCCGGGTCGTAGAGGTTGCGGCCATCGAAGATCAGCGGCTGCTTCAACGCTGCCTTGATGGCGTCGAAGTCGGGGTTGCGGAATTCCTTCCACTCCGTGACCAGCACCAGGGCGTCGGCACCCACCAGCGCGTCGGCCTGGCTGGCCGCGAAGTGCAGCCCCGGCGTGCCCTCGAGCACGCGCGCCGCCTCGGGCATCGCCACCGGGTCGTAGGCGCGCAGCGAGGCGCCGCGGCGGGCAAGCTCGGCCACGATGACGCGGCTGGGCGCCTCGCGCATGTCGTCGGTGTTGGGCTTGAAGGCCAGGCCCCAGAGCGCGAAGGTGCGCCCGGCCAGGTCCTGGCCGAAGCGGGCCGTGATCTTGTCCACCAGCACGTGCTTTTGGCGCTCGTTGGCCGCCTCGACCGCCTGCAGCACGCCCAGCGCCATGCCGCTTTCGCGCCCGGTGTGGATCAGGGCCTTCACGTCCTTGGGGAAGCAGCTGCCGCCGTAGCCGGTGCCGGGGTAGAGGAAGTGGGTGCCGATGCGGGGGTCGCTGCCGATGCCCTTGCGTACCTGCTCGATGTCGGCACCCACGCGCTCGGCCAGCAGGGCCAGCTCGTTCATGAAGCTGATGCGGGTGGCCAGCATCGCGTTGGCCGCGTACTTGGTGAACTCGGCGCTGCGCACGTCCATCACCTGCAGCCGCTCGTGGTTGCGCATGAAGGGCATGTACAGCGCGCGCATGTGGAGCACGGCGCGCTCGTCGTCGGCGCCGATGATGATGCGGTCGGGCCGCATGCAGTCCTCGACCGCGGCGCCCTCCTTCAGGAACTCGGGGTTGCTGACCACGGCGAAGGCCATGTCGCCCAGGCCTCGCGCCTGCAGCGCGCTGCGCACCGCGGCGCGCACCCGGTCGGCGGTGCCCACCGGCACCGTGCTCTTGTCGACGATGACCTTGTAGTCGGTCATGTGGCGGCCGATGTTGGTGGCTGCGGCCAGCACGTACTGCAGGTCGGCCGAGCCATCCTCGTCGGGCGGCGTGCCCACGCCGATGAACTGGATCGTGCCGTGCGCCACCGCCGCCGCCACGTCGGTGGTGAACTGCAGCCGGCCGGCCGCGGTGTTGCGCTGCACGATCGCCTCGAGCCCCGGCTCGTGGATCGGGATGCCCCCGGCATTGAGCTGCGCGATCTTGCGCGCGTCGATGTCCAGGCAGACCACGTGGTTGCCCATCTCGGACAGGCAGGCCCCCGTGACCAGGCCGACGTATCCGGTGCCGATGACTGTGACTTTCATGCCGGCATTGTCGCCCGGCCTCGTGGCGGGCACGTGAAGCCAGGATGAATGCGGGACGCCCGGCGCAGGCCGGCCGCGACCGGGTGCTATCTTCGCCGCTCTTCCATCGCACGAGCCCCATGACCAAGACCGCACTCATCACCGGCGTGACCGGCCAGGACGGCGCCTACCTGGCCGAACTGCTGCTGCAAAAGGGCTACACGGTGCACGGCATCAAGCGCCGCGCCTCGTCGTTCAACACCGACCGCGTGGACCACCTGTACCAGGACCCGCATGTCGAGCACGCCCGCTTCACGCTGCACTACGGCGACCTCACCGACAGCACCAACCTGATCCGCATCGTGCAGCAGGTGCAGCCCGACGAGATCTACAACCTGGGCGCGATGAGCCACGTGGCCGTCAGCTTCGAGCAGCCCGAGTACACGGCCGACGCAGACGGCATCGGCACGCTGCGGCTGCTGGAGGCGATCCGCATCCTGGGCCTGGAGAAGAAGACCCGCTTCTACCAGGCCAGCACGAGCGAGCTCTACGGCCTGGTGCAGGAGGTGCCGCAGAAGGAGACCACGCCCTTCTACCCACGCAGCCCCTACGCGGCGGCCAAGCTCTACGCCTACTGGATCACGGTCAACTACCGCGAGGCCTACGGGCTGTACGCCTGCAACGGCATCCTGTTCAACCACGAAAGCCCGATCCGCGGCGAGACCTTCGTCACGCGCAAGATCACGCGCGCCGTCGCCCGCATCGCGCTCGGCCTGCAGGACTGCCTGTACCTGGGCAACCTGGGCGCGCTGCGCGACTGGGGCCATGCGCGCGACTACGTGCAGATGCAGTGGCTGATGCTGCAGCAGGCGCAGGCCGAGGATTTCGTCATCGCCACCGGCGTGCAGCACAGCGTGCGCGAGTTCGTGCAGCGCGCCGCCGCCGAACTGGGCATCGTGCTGCGCTTCGAGGGCGCGGGCGAGCAGGAGGTCGGCATCGTCGAGGCGGTGGCCAAGGTGGGGGGCGAGCTGCGCGCCCGCTGCAAGCCAGGCGAGGTGATCGTGCGGGTGGACCCGCGCTACTTCCGCCCGACCGAGGTCGAGACCCTGCTGGGCGATCCGTCCAAGGCCAAGGCCCGGCTGGGCTGGGTGCCGACGACCCCGTTCGAGGCACTGGTGCGCGAGATGGTGGACAGCGACTACACCAGCGCCCGGCGCGACAGCCTGGTCAAGCTGGCCGGCTTCCAGGCCTACGACTACCACGAGTGAGGCGATGCTGCAGCCCGACAGCCGCATCTTCGTCGCCGGCCACCGCGGCCTGGTCGGCAGCGCCCTCGTGCGCCGGCTGCAGGCCGGCGGCCACACGCGGCTGCTGACGCGCACCCACGCCGAGCTCGACCTCGCCGACGAGCGCGCCACGCGCGCCTTCTTCGAGGCCGAGCGGCCCGAGTTCGTGTTCCTGGCTGCGGCCAAGGTGGGCGGCATCGCCGCCAACCAGGGCCGGCCGGCCGAGTTCATCCGCGACAACCTGGCGATCCAGACCAGCGTGATCGACGCCGCCCACCGCGCCGGCGTGCAGCGGCTGCTGTTCCTGGGCAGCAGCTGCATCTACCCTCGCCTGGCGCCGCAGCCGATGCGCGAGTGCGACCTGCTGACGGGCCCGCTGGAGCCGACCAACCGGCCCTACGCGCTGGCCAAGATCGCCGGCATCGAAATGTGCTGGAGCTACAACCGGCAGTACGGCACGCGCTACCTGGCCGCGATGCCGACCAACCTCTACGGCCCGGGCGACAACTACCACCCGACGCACAGCCACGTCATCCCGGCGCTGCTGCGCAAGTTCCACGAGGCCCGGGCGCAGGGCCGCCACCGTGTCACCGTCTGGGGCAGCGGCCGGCCGCGGCGCGAGTTCCTCTACAGCGACGACATGGCCGACGCCTGCGTCCACCTGATGAGCCTGCCCGAGGCCCGATACGCCGAGCTGCTGGGCAGCGACGAGGCCGTCAGCGGCCGCTTCGAGCCGCCGCTGGTGAACATCGGCGTCGGCGAGGACGTGACCATCGCCGAGCTGGCGGCGCTGATCGCGCGCGTGGTGGGCTTCGACGGCGAGATCGGCTACGACCCGAGCCAGCCCGACGGCACGCCGCGCAAGCTGATGGACGTGGGCCGCCTGCGTGCCGCCGGCTGGCAGGCGCAG
>JAGWMW010000258.1 GCA_028871575.1 Burkholderiales bacterium
TCATCTTCAGCGCGCCGGGCTCGTCGCCGCGGCCGGGCTCGCGGAACTCGACCAGGCGCGAGTTGACGCGGCTTTGCAGCAGGAACTGCGTGTACTGGTCGACGCTGTCGTGGTCCATGCCGCCGCCGCTGTGGCGGCCGCTCTGGTAGCGCAGGTAGAGCTGGTAGTGCTCGGGCACGAAGCCCAGGCGCAGCACGCGCGCCTGCAGGGTGGCATGGGTGCGCGCGGCGCGGCGCTGGCTGCGGCTGGGCCGGAACGCGGCCACCGGGATGCGCAGCGGCACGCAGGCGCGGCAGCCGTCGCAATAGGGCCGGTAGGTGAACATGCCGCTGCGGCGGAAGCCGCCCGCCACCAGGCCCGAGTAGGTGTCGGCGTGGATCAGGTGGCTGGGCGTGGCCACCTGCGAGCGCGCCAGCCGGCCCGCCAGGTAGCTGCAGGGATAGGGCGCCGTTGCATAGAACTGCAACGAGCGCAGCGGCAATTCCTTGAGGTGCGTCACGCGGGCGGTCAGGGCGCTTCGGGGGGCACGGCGGGCGCCCGCTCCAGCAGCGCCCAGTGCGAATCATCATAGGACCAATCGATCGCCCCGGCGGCGGCCGTGGCCTGCGCGACCCGGGCCAGGAACTCGGCGCGCGGCATCTCGCGCGCGCCGAACGAGGCCAGGTGGTCGGTGTTCTGCTGGCAGTCGATCAGCCCCACGCCGTGCGCGCGGCAGGCCGCCACCAGCGCCGCCAGCGCGATCTTGCTGGCATCGGTGCGGCGCGCGAACATCGATTCGCCGAAGCACATGCGCCCGATGGCCACGAAGTACAGGCCGCCGGCGAGTTCGCCATCGACCCAGGTCTCGACGCTGTGCACGCGGCCCAGCCGGTGCCAGGCGGTGTAGGCCTCGACCATGGCCGGCACGATCCAGGTGCCGTCCTGGCCCTCGCGCGGCTGGGTCGCGCAGGCGGCGATGACCTGCTCGAAGGCGCTGTCCACGCGCAGCGCGCAGCCCGGCGTGCGGCGGAAGCGGCGGATCGTCTTGGCCAGCGAGCGGCTGAGCCTGAACTCGGCGGTGGGCAGCACCATGCGCGGGTCGGGGCTCCACCACAGCACCGGCTGGCCCGGGCTGTACCAGGGGAAGAGGCCGCCGCGGTAGGCTTCCTCGAGCCGCCGGGGGGCGAGGCCGCCGCCGGCGGCCACCAGGCCGGCCGCGCCGCTGCCCGGGCCCAGCGCGGCCGTTGCCGGCGGCAGCGGCGTCTGCTCGTCGATCCAGGCCGTCAGGCCCGCTGGCCGAGCTGTTGCCACAGGAAGGCGTACTCCAGCGCCTGCATCTGCGCCCGCTGGGCGTTGTCGGCGGCGCCGCCGTGGCCGCCTTCGGTGTTCTCCCAGTACAGCAGGTCGTGCCCCTGGGCCTGCATGCGCGCCGCCATCTTGCGCGCGTGGCCCGGGTGCACGCGGTCGTCGCGCGTGCTGGTGGTGAAGAGCACGCGCGGCAACTTCATGTCGGCGCGCACGTTCTGGTAGGGGCTGTAGCGGGCGATCCAGGCCCATTCCTCGGGCCGGTCGGGGTCGCCGTACTCGGCCATCCACGAGGCGCCGGCCAGCAGCCGGGTGTAGCGGCGCATGTCCAGCAGCGGCACCTGGCAGACGACGCCGTTGAAGAGCTCGGGGCGCTGCAGCATCACCGCGCCCACGAGCAGGCCGCCGTTGCTGCCGCCCTCGATGGCCAGCCGCGCCGGCCGCGTCACCCGGGTGGCGATCAGGTGCTCGGCCACGGCCTCGAAGTCGTCGAAGCTGTGCTGCTTGTGCGCCTTCACCGCGGCCTGGTGCCAGGCGGGCCCGAACTCGCCGCCGCCGCGGATGTTGGCCAGCACGTAGACGCCGCCGCGCGCGGTCCAGGCGCGGCCGACGATGCCCGAGTAGAACGGTGTCATCGAGACCTCGAAGCCGCCGTAGCCGTACAGCAGCGTCGGGTGGTCGCCGTCGGCCTTGGCGCCCCGGGGCCAGATCACGAAGTAGGGCACGCGCGTGCCGTCCTTGCTGCGCGCGAAGTGCTGCTCCACGCGCAGGCCCTCGGCGTCGAAGAAGGCGGGCCGCGACTTCAGCGTCTGGCGCTCGTCGCTGCCGGTGCGGCCGAGCTGCAGCGAATCGGGGCGCAGGAAGTCGGCCACGTTCAGCAGGTAGGCCTCGGCCAGCGGATCGTCCTCGAGCAGCGGGTCGTGCAGCGCGGTGACGCTGAGGTGGCCGGGGTAGGGCGCGTGCACCTCGCGCCGCTGCCAGGCGCCGGCCCCGGGGCAGGTCCATTCCTCGACCCGGCTGGCCACGTTGTCCAGCACGTCGAGCAGCACCGCGCCGGCGGTGGCGCTCCAGCCGGCGAGCGAGCGCGTGGCGGTGGGCGTGAACAGCGCCGTGAGCCCGCGCTCGCCGCGCAGGTAGGCCGCCGCATCGCCCACCAGCAGCGAGCCGCCGGGCCAGGTGCGGCCGCCCAGGGCCCAGTCGCTGCGCAGCTCGATCAGCACCCAGGCGCGGTGGAAGGCGAGCTTGGCGTCGGCCGGCTTGTCGATCGGCACCAGCCGGCCGTCCTGCAGCAGCGACAGCTGCACCGTGTAGAAGTCGAGCGCGCGGCCGAATACGGTGCGCTCGTGGCCCGGCGTCGCGTCGACGCTGGCCCAGGCGTAGACGTCGTCCGCCCGGGCCTCGAACACCGTCTCGGCCAGGGCCAGCGGCTGGCCGCGCGCCCAGCGCTTGATGACGCGCGGATAGCCCGAGGCGGTCATCGAGCCGGGCCCGAAGTCGGTGCCGACGTAGACATGGTCGGCGTCGATCCACTCGAGCTGCGACTTGGCCTCGGGCAGCGCGAAGCCGCCTTCGACGAAGCGCCGCTGCTCGGTGTCGAACTCGCGCACCACGCGCGCGTCGGCGCCGCCGCGCGACAGCGCCACCAGGCAGCGCCGGTACTCGGGCCCGAGGGCCGTCGCGCCGCCCCAGACCCAGTTCTCGCCCTCGGCCCGGGCCAGGGCGTCGACGTCGATCACGGTCTCCCAGGCCGGCTCGCGGCGGCGGTACTCGTCCAGCGTCGCTCGCCGCCACAGCCCGCGCGGGTGCTCGGCATCGCGCCAGAGGTTGTAGAGCCACCGGCCCCGGCGGGTGACGTAGGGGATCTGCCCCTGCGAGTCGAGCACCTCGCGCAGGCTGGCGCGGGTGGCCTCGAAGCCGGGCGTGGCCTGCAGCACCTGCTCGGTGCGGGCGTTGTGTTCGCGCACCCATCGCAGCGCGCGTTCGCCCTGCACGTCTTCGAGCCAGAGGTAGGGGTCGTCGGTGGGGTTCGGGTCCATGGCGGGCGTGGGGGCAGGTGCGGAAGCGGGGGCGGAAGCAGGCGCAGAAGCCGCAGCGGAAGCCGGCCCGGCGGCAGGGGCCGGGGCCGCGCGCCGGGAGGCCGCGGGGGCCAGCTCGGCGGCCACGGCGGCGGCCAGCGCTGCGGCGGCCTGGCGGCG
>JAGWMW010000259.1 GCA_028871575.1 Burkholderiales bacterium
GTCAAGCCCTGGCAAAGTAGGGCCCATGACCTCCCTGCCCGCCCGCGCCATCGCCGCCGACGTCTGCGTCGCCCCGCAATTGATGCCCGAGGCCATGGCCGAGGCCGCTCGCGCCGGCTTCCGCAGCGTCGTCAACAACCGGCCCGATTTCGAGCACGGCCCCGACCAGCCCACCAGCGCCGAGCTCGAGGCCGCGGCGCTGGCCGCCGGCCTGCAGTACCGCCACCTGCCGGTGGACGGCGGCTGGCAGTCGCCCGAGGAAATCGCGGCCTTCGCGGCCCTGCTGCGCGAGCTGCCGCGGCCGCTGCTGGCGTTCTGCCGCTCGGGCGCGCGTTCGACCCGCCTGTACGAGGCCGCGACCCGGCTCTGACCCGGCCCGGGGTCGACGCCCTGGGGAATGCCCGGGGCCCCTACTGCGGCGAACCCCTGCCCTGCGCCTGCTGCGCCGGCACCAAAATCCGGCGCGCGCCTGGCGGGCCCTGCCCGCGACGGGCGAGCCGACCCCCGCAGGAGAAACCCCGGTGTCCGCCTTGCTGCAGATCTCACGTCTCATCGACGCCTTCACCGCGCGCGTGGGCCGCTACGCCGCCTGGCTCATCATGGCCGCGGTGCTGATCAGCGCGCTCAACGCCGTCGTGCGCAAGCTCTTCGACATGAGCTCCAACGCCTACCTCGAGGTGCAGTGGTACCTGTTCTCGGCCGCCTTCCTGCTGGCCGCGGGCTACACCCTGCTGCGCCAGGAGCATGTGCGCATCGACGTCGTCATCGGCCGCTTCTCCAAGCGCACCCAGATCGCGATCGAGGCCGCCTGCCTGGTGCTCTTCCTCTTCCCCTTCTGCCTGACCGTGATCGTTTTGGTCTGGCCGCTGGTGGCGCGCGCCTACCTCAGCGGCGAGATGTCGCAAAACGCCGGCGGGCTGATCCGCTGGCCGGTCTACGCGATGGTGCCGCTGGGCTTCGCGCTGCTGCTGCTGCAAGGCGTGTCGGAGCTGATCAAGCGCATCGGCTTCCTGATGGGCCGCTGCGACGATCCGACGCGCAAGCTGCAGGCCAAGACCGCCGAGGAGGAGCTGGCCGAGTTCGTCCGCGCCCAGGCCGAAGGGGGGCCGAAGCCGTGATCGCCTTCCTCAGTGCCAACATGGCCCCGATCATGTTCGCGGGCCTGATCGCGTTCCTGCTCATCGGCTTTTCGGTCGCCTTCTCGCTGGCCGCCTGCGGCCTGTTCTTCGGCCTCGTCGGCATCCAGCTCGGCCTGCTCCCCGAGGCCCTGCTGCAGGCCCTGCCGCTGCGCATCTTCGGCATCGAGCAGAACGAGACGCTGCTGGCGATCCCTTTCTTCACCTTCATGGGCCTGATCCTCGAGCGCTCGGGCATGGCCGAAGACCTGCTGGACACCATCGGCCAGCTCTTCGGGCCCATCCGTGGCGGGCTGGCCTACGCGGTGATCCTGGTGGGCGCGATGCTGGCGGCCACCACCGGCGTGGTCGCGGCCTCGGTGATCTCGATGGGCCTGATCTCGCTGCCGATCATGCTGCGCTACGGCTACGACCGGCGCGTGGCCGGCGGCGTGATCGCGGCCTCGGGCACGCTGGCCCAGATCATCCCGCCCTCGCTGGTGCTGATCGTGCTGGCCGACCAGCTGGGCCAGAGCGTGGGCGAGCTCTACAAGGGCGCCTTCGTTCCGGGCTTCGTGCTGACGGGGCTGTACGTGCTCTACGTGCTGGGGGTCAGCCTGCTGCGGCCGAACTGGGTGCCGGCGCTGCCGGCCCAGGCCCGCACGATCCGCGAGAGCGACGGCCGCTCGGGCCTGACCTCGCTCGGGCTGCTGTTCGCGGCCTCGGTGGCGCTGGCGCTGTGGTTCGGCCGCACCCGCCCCGACGCCATGCCCACCGACGAGCGCATCGTGCTGTCGATGTGCGTGGGCGTGGGCGCGGCGTTTGCGCTCGCGGTGCTGAACAAGACCTTCAAGCTCGGCCTGCTGTCGCGCATGGCCGAGCGCGTGACGTTCGTGCTGATCCCGCCGCTGGGGCTGATCTTCCTGGTGCTGGGCACCATCTTCCTGGGTGTCGCCACGCCCACCGAGGGCGGCGCGATGGGCGCCGTCGGGGCCCTGGCGATGGCCACCGCGCGCCGCCGCCTGAACCTGAAGCTGCTGCGCCAGGCCATGGACTCGACGCTGAAGCTGGCCTGCTTCGTCGTCTTCATCCTCATCGGCTCCACCGTGTTCAGCCTCGTCTTCCAGGGCGTGGACGGGCCGATCTGGGTCGAGCACCTGCTGCGCTCGCTGCCCGGCGGGCAGCTCGGCTTCCTGATCGTGGTCAACGTGCTGGTCTTCGTGCTGGCCTTCTTCCTCGACTTCTTCGAGCTCTCCTTCATCGTCGTGCCGCTGATCGGGCCGGTGGCCGTCAAGCTCGGCATCGACCCGGTCTGGTTCGGGGTGCTGCTGGCGGTGAACATGCAGACCTCGTTCATGCACCCGCCCTTCGGCTTCGCCCTGTTCTACCTGCGCAGCGTGGCGCCGACCGAGGATTACCAGGACCGCGTCACCGGGCAGCGCATCGGCCGCGTCACCACGGGCCAGATCTACTGGGGCGCGGTGCCCTTCGTGCTGGTGCAGATCGCGATGGTGGGCCTGATCATCGGCTTCCCCGGCATCGTCAGCCGCGACCGCGGCGGCGAGAAGGTGCACATCAACGAGCTGCAGCGCGAGGTCGACCAGTTGCAGCTGCAGCAGGCGGCCCCGGCGCCGGCATCCGGTGCAGCCGGCGCCGGGGCCGAGGATCCGATGGCCGCCATCCTGCGGGCCAACCGGGAGGACAAGGCGCGCGCCGGCGGCAAGTAGGCCCGCGCCGACGCGGGCCGCGGGCAGCGGGCCGCGCTACAGGCGCTGCTGCTGCATGAAGTCGTCGAAGGTCGCCTCGGTGAAGCGGAACCACAGGTTCTCGTCGCGGCGGAAGGTGGCGTAGTCCTCGTACACCTTCTTCCACGAGGGATTGCTGGCGTTGAGCTCGCTGTACAGGTCCATCGAGGCCTTGAACGCCGCGTCCATCAGGTCCTTCGGGAAGCGGAACAGCTTCGTGCCGGTGCCCACCAGGCGCTTGAGCGCCGCCGGGTTGCGGGCGTCGTACTTGGCCTGCATGTCCACGTGGGCGTGCGAGGCCGCCGCCTCGACGATGGCCTTGTACTCGGGCGTCAGCGCGTCCCAGGCCTTGTTGTTGATGTAGAAGTCCAGCTGCGGCCCGCCCTCCCACCAGCCGGGGTAGGCGTAGTTCGGCGCCACCTTGTTCAGGCCCAGCTTCTCGTCGTCGTAGGGGCCGACCCATTCGGCGGCGTCGATCGTGCCCTTCTCCAGCGCCTGGTAGATCTCGCCGCCGGGGATGTTCTGCGGCACGCCGCCGATGCGCTCGATCACCTTGCCGCCGAATCCGCCGATGCGGAACTTCAGCCCCTTCATGTCCGCCAGCGACAGGATGGG
>JAGWMW010000260.1 GCA_028871575.1 Burkholderiales bacterium
TCGACCGCAACCCCGACGGCACGATCTACCAGCGCCCCTTTGGCGGCCACACCGCCAACTACGGCGAGAAGCCGGTGCAGCGCGCCTGCGCGGCCGCCGACCGCACCGGCCACGCGATGCTGCACACGCTGTACCAGCAGAACGTGAAGGCGCGGACCAACTTCTTCGTCGAGTGGATGGCGCTGGATTTGATCCGCGATGCCCAGGGCAGCGTGCTGGGCGTCACCGCGCTCGAGATGGAGACCGGCGAGCTGCACGTGCTGCAGGCCAAATGCACGCTGCTGGCCACCGGCGGTGCCGGCCGCATCTTCGCCGCCAGCACCAATGCCTTCATCAACACCGGCGACGGACTGGGCATGGCGGCCCGGGCCGGCATCCCGCTGGAGGACATGGAGTTCTGGCAGTTCCACCCGACCGGCGTGCACAACGCCGGCGTGCTGCTGACCGAGGGCTGCCGCGGCGAGGGCGCGATCCTGCGCAACAGCGACGGCGAGCGCTTCATGGAGCGCTACGCCCCGACCCTGAAGGACCTGGCGCCGCGCGACTTCGTCAGCCGCTGCATGGACCAGGAGATCAAGGAAGGGCGCGGCTGCGGCCCGAACAAGGACTACATCCAGCTCGACATGACGCACCTGGGCGCCGACACCATCGCCAAGCGCCTGCCCAGCGTGCTGGAGATCGGCCACAACTTCGCCAACGTCGACATCACGAAGGAGCCGATCCCGGTCGTGCCGACCATCCACTACCAGATGGGAGGCATCCCGACCAACATCCACGGCCAGGTGGTGGTGCCCAAGCAGGGCGACCCGAACGCCGTGGTCGACGGCCTCTATGCCGTGGGCGAGTGCTCCTGCGTCAGCGTGCACGGCGCCAACCGGCTGGGCACGAATTCGCTGCTCGACCTGCTGGTGTTCGGCCGCGCCGCGGGCAACCACATCGTCCAGGGCTTCAGGCAGGCCGACCGGGCCCACAAGCCGCTGCCCGCCGATGCCGCCGACCGTTCGCTGGCGCGGCTGGCCGAGCTCGACGCCCGCACCGGCGGCGAGTACGCGCAGGACGTGGCAGGCGACCTGCGCGCGGCGATGCAGCAGCATGCCGGCGTCTTCCGCACCCAGGCCATGCTCGACGAGGGCGTGGCCAAGGTCGCCGCCATCGCCCAGCGCGCGCGGCACATCGCGCTGGCCGACAAGAGCAAGGTCTTCAACACCGCCCGCATCGAGGCGCTGGAGGTCGACAACCTGGTCGAGTGCGCTCGCGCCACCATCGTCTCGGCCGCGGCGCGCAAGGAAAGCCGCGGCGCCCACACCGTCGACGACTACGGCGACACCCCGGCGCACCCGAACGGCCGCAACGACGAGCAGTGGCTCAAGCACACGCTGTGGTACTCCGAAGGCGACCGCCTCGACTACAAGCCGGTGCAGCTCAAGCCCCTGAGCGTCGACAGCATCCCGCCGAAGGTCCGCACCTTCTGAAGCCCCGAGACCGCCCCATGACCCTGCGCACTTTCCAGATCTACCGCTACGACCCCGACGCCGACGCCCGGCCGCGCATGCAGACCCTGGAGGTCGAGCTCGACGGCCACGAGCGCATGCTGCTGGACGCGCTGATGAAGCTGAAGAAGGTCGACCCTTCCCTGAGCTTCCGCCGCAGCTGCCGCGAGGGCGTGTGCGGCTCCGACGCGATGAACATCAACGGCAAGAACGGCCTGGCCTGCCTGACCAACATGCGCACGCTGCCGGGCACCATCGTGCTCAAGCCGCTGCCGGGGCTGCCCGTGATCCGCGACCTGATCGTGGACATGACGCTGTTCTTCAAGCAGTACAACTCGATCAAGCCCTACCTCGTCAACGACGAGCCCCCGCCCGAGAAGGAGCGGCTGCAGAGCCCCGAGGAGCGCGACGAGCTCAACGGCCTGTACGAGTGCATCCTCTGCGCCAGCTGCAGCACCAGCTGCCCCAGCTTCTGGTGGAACCCCGACAAGTTCGTCGGCCCGGCCGGCCTGCTGCAGGCCTACCGCTTCATCGCCGACAGCCGCGACCAGGACACCGCCGGCCGGCTCGACAACCTCGAGGACCCGTACCGGCTGTTCCGCTGCCACACGATCATGAACTGCGTCGACGTCTGCCCCAAGGGCCTGAACCCGACCCGGGCCATCGGCAAGATCAAGGAGCTGATGGTGCGCCGCGCCGTATGAACCCGCTGCCGCAGAGCCCGCTGCTGGACGAGCGGGCCCTCTCCAAGCTGCGCTGGCGCTGCCGCCGCGGCCTGCTGGAGAACGACCTGTTCATCGAGCGCTTTTTTCGCCGCCACGAAGCGGGCCTGACGGCGCGGCAGGCCGCCGGCCTGCTGACCCTGATGGACCTGCCCGACAACGACCTGCTGGACCTGCTGCTGGCGCGCCGCGAGCCGGCCGCCGAGATCGATGGGCCCGAGGTGCGCGAGGTGCTGAGCCTGCTGCGCTGCCGCCCGAACTGACCAACCTCGAGAAAGGCCCGAAGCCATGACCCCCTCCGACGTCAAAGCCATGCTGTCCTTCTCGGACGGCAGCCCGAGCATGGACCTGCCGATCTACAGGGGCAGCATCGGGCCGGACGTGATCGACATCCGCAAGCTCTACGCCCAGACCGGCAAGTTCACCTACGACCCGGGCTTCCTCAGCACGGCCTCGTGCAACAGCACCATCACCTACATCGACGGCGACAAGGGCGAGCTGCTGTACCGCGGCTACCCGATCGAGCAGCTCGCGCAGCACTGCGACTTTCTCGAGACCTGCTACCTGCTGCTCAAGGGCGAGCTGCCGAACGCGGTGCAGAAGGCCGACTTCGTCAAGCTCGTGAGCCACCACACGATGGTCAACGAGCAGATGCAGTTCTTCCTGCGCGGCTTCCGCCGCGACGCCCACCCGATGGCGGTGATGACGGGCCTGGTGGGCGCCCTGTCGGCCTTCTATCACGACAGCACCGACATCAACAACCCGCAGCACCGCGAGATCTCGGCCATCCGCCTGATCGCCAAGATGCCCACGCTGGTGTCGATGGCCTACAAGTACGGCGTGGGCCAGCCCTACATGTACCCGCAGAACAACCTGTCGTACTCGGCGAACTTCATGCGGATGATGTTCGCCACCCCGTGCGAGCCCTACGAGCCCAACGACGTGCTCGTGCGCGCCATCGACCGCATCTTCATCCTGCACGCCGACCACGAGCAGAACGCCTCCACCTCGACGGTGCGCCTGTGCGGCAGCTCGGGCACCAACCCCTTCGCCGCCATCGCCGCCGGCGTGGCCTGCCTGTGGGGCCCGGCGCACGGCGGCGCCAACGAGGCGGCACTGAACATGCTTGAGGACATCCAGCGCAGCGGCGGGGTCGAGAAGATCGGCGAGTTCATCAAGCAGGTCAAGGACAAGAACAGCAGCGTCAAGCTGATGGGCTTCGGCCACCGCGTCTACAAGAACTACGACCCGCGCGCCAAGCT
>JAGWMW010000047.1 GCA_028871575.1 Burkholderiales bacterium
GGCCGAGGCCGCCGCCGGGGTGCCGGCCGGCGCGGCGGCCTCGGCCGGCCGGCCCGGCGAGGCCGAGGCCCCGCCCGATGCCGGCGTCGTGACCCAGGCCTGGACGCTCGACGGCCGGCGCCTCGATGCCTCGGGCAGCCGCGTCGCCCTGCCCTACACGGCCACCGAGGGCCTGTCGCGGGTGCGGGTGGGCGACGATGCCTGGGTCGTCTACACCAGCGTGCGCAAGACCGGCATCGTGCAGGCGGCGCAGCGCGTGGCCGAGCGCGAGTCGATGGCCGCGGAGTCGGCGGCCCGGGTGCTGCCGCCGCTGCTGCTGATGGTGGCCGTCGTGGGCGGCCTGCTGGTGTTCGGGCTGCGGCGCGGCCTGCGGCCGCTGGACGAGGCCGCGCGCAGCGTCGGCGAGCGCAGCGCCCAGGCGCTGGCCCCGATCGCCAGCGACGAGCTGCCGGCCGAGATCGAGCCCCTGGTGCGCGCCATCAACGGCCTGATCGAGCGCCTGGCCGCGGCGATGGCCGCCCAGCGCCGCTTCGTGGCCGATGCCGCGCACGAGCTGCGCACGCCCATCACGGCCCTGCGCCTGCAGCTGCAGTGGCTGCAGCGCAGCCGCGACGCCGCCGCCCGCGCCGAGGCGCTGGCCGACCTGGAAGCCGGCATCGCGCGCTCGCAGCGCCTGGTCGAGCAGCTGCTGCAGGTGGCGCGCGCCGAGCCCGACGCGAGCCAGGCCCGCCTCGAGCCGGTGGACCTGGCGGCCCTGGCGCGCGCCGCGGTCGCGCGCTTCAGCCTGCGCGCCGAGCAGGCCGGTCTCGACCTCGGCGCCGAAGCCCCGGCCCCGGTGCCGGCGCGGGGCGACCCGCAACAGCTCGACCTGCTGCTGGACAACCTGGTCGAGAACGCGCTGCGCTACACGCCCGCCGGCGGCGTGGTGGATGTGGCGGCCACGACCGTCGACGGGCGGCCCTGCCTGCGCGTCAGCGACACCGGCCCCGGCATCCCCCAGGCCGAGCGCGGCCGCGTCTTCGACCGCTTCTACCGCGGCGCCGATGCGCATGCGCTGGCCCGCGACGGCGGCGGCAGCGGCCTCGGGCTGGCCATCGTGCACGCGATCGCCGAGCGCCACGGCGCCCAGGTCGCGCTTCACGATGGCCCCGGCGGCCGCGGGCTCGAAGTGCGGGTGGAGTTCGCCCGGGCAAAGACTTAAGGCCGCTGTAAGCCGGGAGCAGCTACCGTCGGCCCCGGCGGATCAGGCCCACAGGCCGGCGCGCCATGGCCATGGCCACGGCGATGCAGGGCGATGCCGGCTGTTCCCGCCCCTTTAGAGTCTCTTCGCCGCCCAGACCCCGCTCGAGTCCCCGAATCACCGCGAACCCCCTGATCCCGACATGACCCAGCCCCGGCCCCCCTTCCCGCCGGCGCAGCCCCGACGGCCTGCCCGGCACCGCCGGCCGGCCGCCGCGCTGGCCACCCTGGCCACCCTGGCCGGCTGCGCCACCTACGCCCCGCGCCCGCTGCCGCAGACGGTGACACTGCCGGGCTCGGTGCAGGCCCTGAGCGTGCGCGCCGACCAGCTGCCCTTCGCCCGCCTGCGCGCGCACCGCTTCGACCCCAGCGACGGCCTCGACATCGACGAGGTGGCCATGCTCGCCGTGGCGCACAACCCGCAGCTGCGGCTGGCCCGCGACGGCTTGGGGCTGGCCCGCGCCCAGGCCTTCGCGGCCGGCCTGCTGCCCGACCCGCAGCTCGGAATCACCGCCGACCACCCCACCAACGGCACGGCCGGCAACACCAACGCCTTCAACCTGAACCTGGGCTACGACGTGGGCGCGCTGCTCGCCCGCTCTTCGCGCAGGGCCGCGGCCGGCGCCGAGGTGCAGCGCGTCAACCTCGACCTGCTGTGGCAGGAGTGGCAGGTGGTGAGCCAGGCGCGGCTGCTGTTCACGCGGCTGCGGGCCCAGCAGCAGCTGCTGGCCACGCTACAGCAGGGGCAGGCCCTGCTGTCTTCGGCCGCGCGCCGCAGCCGGCAGGCGCTCGAGGCCGGCAACGTGACGCTGGACACCTCGGTCAGCGACCTGGCCGCGCTGCAGGTCGTCGAGCGCCAGATCAACGAGCTCGAGCGGGCCCGGCTGCAGGACCGTGTGGCGCTCACGAGCCTGCTCGGCCTGGCGCCGGGCACGAAGCTGGACCTGGTGGGCGAGCCGGCCTCATCGTCAGGATCGTCCGGATCGCCCGGATCGGCCGCGCCTGACGCCGTACCCGGCACTCCTTCCGGCGCCCTGCCCAAGGCCGCCACCGACACAGCCGCCGACGCCGCAGCGCTGCGCGCGGGCCTCGTGCCACGGCTGGCGAAGCGGCCCGACCTGCTGGCGCTGCAGGCCGGCTACCGTTCGCAGGAGGCGGTGTTCCGCGGCGCGGTGCTGGCGCAGTTCCCGAGCCTGAACGTGGGCCTGACGCGGGCCCGCGACACCAGCGGCCTGTACACGATGGGCTTCGGCCTGAGCCTGAGCCTGCCGATCTTCAACGCCAACCGCGGCAACATCGCGATCGAGCGCGCCACCCGCACCCGGCTGTACGACGAGTACCAGCAGCGCCTGGCCAGCGCCGAGACCGAGGTCGAAGCCGCGCTGGCCAACATCCCGCTGCTGCAGGCCCAGCAGCAGCGCACCGACGCCGCCGTGGCCGCGCTGGGGCAGCTGGCCCGGCGCGCCGACCTCGCGTTCGGCCAGGGCAACCTCACCGCCGCCGATCACACGCGGCTGACCACGGCCTGGCTGGACAAGCAGGTCGAGTCGCTGCAGCTGCACGAGGCCCTGGCCGAGCAGCGGATCGCGCTGGACACCCTGCTCGGCCCCGAAACCCCCGCCAACCCTGAGATGCCCCGATGATGAAGTTGCTCCACCGCCCCGGACAGCGCCCCGGCCTGCGCCCGGCCCTGACCGGGCTCTGGCTGGCTGCCGCCTTCGCCGCCTTCGCTGCCTCCACCGCGTCCGCCGCCCCCGACGCCGGCGCCGCCGACCCGGCGCCGAGCGTGCAGATCGAGACCGTGCCGCTCGCGCAGCAGGCCCTGGTCGAGCGGGTCTCGGGCTACGGCGTCATCGCCCCCGATGCCGCCAGCCTCGAGACCCTGAGCCTGCCGCGCGCCGGCCAGGTGCTGCGGCTGCGGGTGCGCGCCGGCGAGCGCGTCCAGCGCGGCCAGACCCTGCTCGAGTTCGGCAACAGCGCCGATGCCGACCTCGCCTGGCGCCAGGCCGAGCAGGCGCTGGCCTATGCCGGCGACGAGGCCAAGCGTGTGGCCGCGCTGGTGGCGCAGCAGCTGGCTACGCGCTCGCAGCTGGCCGCGGCGCAGAAGGCGCTGGCCGACGCCGAGGCCGCCGTGCGCGCCCAGCAGCGCATCGGCGCCGACCGCCCGCGGCAGGCGCTGCAGGCGCCCTACGACGGCGTGGTGATGGCGGTGCCGGTGGCCCAGGGCGACCGGCTGGCCCCCGGCGCGCCGCTGCTGCAGCTGGCCCGCAACGGCCCGCAGCGCGTGCTGCTGGGGCTGGAGCCGGGCGACGCGCGCACGGTGCGGCCCGGCATGGCGGTGCAGCTGCGCTCGGTGATCGACAGCTCGGAAGGGGTGCGCGGCCGCGTGAGCCGGGTCTTCGGGATGATCAACCCGCAGACCCAGCTCGTGGACGTGCAGGTCGACGTGCCGGCCAGCGGCCTGCTGGCCGGCAGCCGCGTGAGCGCGCAGATCGAGATCGGCCGCAGCAGCGGCTGGGTGGTGCCGCGCTCGGCGGTGCTTCGTGACGCGCAGGGCGCCTACCTGTTCCAGGTGGTGCAGGGCAAGGCCCGCCGCGTGGCCGTGACCACCGGCCTGGAGCAAGGCGGCCTGGAGGCGGTGAAGGCTGCGGCCGGCGCCCGGCTCGATCCGGCGCAGCCGGTGGTCAGCCTGGGCAACTACGAACTGCAGGACGGCATGGCCGTGCGTGGAGCCCCGAAGTGAACTTCAGCGCCTGGATGCAGGGGCACCGACGCTCCATCCTCTTCCTGCTCGCCCTGCTGTCGATCGCCGGCGCGCTGGCCGCGTTCAAGCTGCCGGTGACGCTGTTCCCGAACGTGGATTTCCCGCGCGTGGTCATCGCCATCGACGCCGGCGACCGGCCGGCCGACCTGATGATGCTGTCGGTGACGCAGCCGGTGGAAGAGGCGGTGCGCCGGGTGCCCGGCGTGCGCGACGTCCGCTCCACCACCAGCCGCGGGGCGGCCGACGTCTCGGTCAGCTTCGACTGGGGCATCGACATGGGCCTGGCCACCTCGCAGGTGAACGAGGCGGTGAACCAGATCCTGCCCAGCCTGCCCATGGGCACGCTGGCCACGACGCGGCGCATGGACCCCACGGTGTTCCCGATCCTGGCCTACAGCCTGACCTCGGACCGGGTGTCGCAGACGGCGCTGCACGACCTGGCCCAGTACCAGCTGCGGCCGCTGCTGTCGAGCGTCAACGGCGTGGCCCGCATCGGCATCACCGGCGGCGCGGTCGAGGAGTTCCAGGTCACGGTCGACCCGGCGCGGCTGACGGCCTACGGCCTGACCCTGGCCGACGTGGCGCAGGCGCTGTCGGCGGCCAACGTGGTCACCGCGGTGGGCAAGCTCGAGGATCACTACAAGCTCTACCTGGCCATCGCCGACACGCGGCTGGCCAACGGGGCCCAGATCGGCCAGACCATCGTCAAGAGCGGCGGCAACGGCGTGGTGCGGCTGGACGACGTGGCCAAGGTCACCGACGGCGTGGTGCCGCAGTGGATCAAGGTCAACGCCGACGGCCACCCGGCGGTGCTGCTGAACATCTACCAGCAGCCCGGCAGCAACAGCGTGCAGATCGCCAAGGACGTGCAGGCGCGCCTGGCGGCCTACCAGTCCCAGCTGCCAGCCGGCGTGAAGCTGGCCAACTGGTACGACCAGAGCGTGCTGGTGCTGGACTCGGCGGCCAGCGTGCGCGACGCCATCCTCATCGGCACCGGCCTGGCGGTGCTGGTGCTGTTCGCCTTCCTGCGCAACGTCAAGATCACGATCATCGCCGCCATCGTGGTGCCCACGGTGCTGTCGGCCACCATCGTGCTGCTGTACGCGCTGGGCATGAGCTTCAACATCATGACCCTGGGCGGCATGGCCGCGGCCGTGGGCCTGATCATCGACGACGCCATCGTGATGATCGAGCACATCGTGCGCCGCCTGCGCGGCGCCGGGGCCGAGCACCACGGCCGCGTGATGTCGGCGGCGATGGAGTTCGTGCGCCCGCTGGCGGGCTCGTCGGCCTCGACGATCGTGATCTTCCTGCCGCTGGCCTTCCTCACCGGCGTCACCGGCGCCTTCTTCAAGGCCCTGTCGCTGACCATGGCCGCGGGCCTGGTGATCTCGTTCCTCGTCACCTGGCTGGCGGTGCCGCTGCTGGCCGACCACTGGCTGGGCGAGAAGGACGCCAACCAGGACGAGGGCGGCCGCGTCACCGACTGGCTGCACGCGCGCTACGGCCAGGTGATGCAGCGCGTGCTGAAGCGGCCGGTGTGGGTGCTGCTGCTGGTGCTGCCGCTGCTGGGGCTGGGCTGGTTCGCCTTCGGCCGCGTGGGCTCGGGCTTCATGCCCTCGATGGACGAGGGAGGCTTCATCCTCGACTACCGCAGCCGGCCCGGCACCTCGCTGAGCGAGACCGACCGGCTGCTGCAGCAGGTGGAGGCCATCATCCGCGCCAACCCCGCGGTGCAGACCTACTCGCGCCGCACCGGCACCCAGCTCGGCGGCGGCGTGACCGAGGCCAACGAGGGCGACTTCTTCATCCGCCTGAAGGCCAGCGGCCGCCCGCCCATCGACGACGTGATGAACGACATCCGCACCCAGGTCGAGAGCCAGGTGCCGGGGCTGAAGATCGAGCTGGCGCAGCTGATGGAAGACGTGATCGGCGACCTCACCTCGGTGCCGCAGCCGATCGAGATCAAGCTCTTCGCCGACAACCCCGAGGAGCTGCAACTCGCGGCGACCAAGGTGCAGGCGGCGATCCTGCGCGTGAACGGCGTGGTCGACACGCGCGACGGCATCAACCCCGCCGGCGATGCGCTGGAGATCCACATCGACCGCGTCAAGGCCTCGCTCGAGGGCATGAACCCCGACAGCATCACGCAGATCGTCAGCGGCGACCTGGCCGGCGTGGTGACGACCCAGATCCAGCGCGGCCCGAAGCTGATCGGCGTGCGCGTGTGGACGCCGCAGGACCAGCGCGCCATCGTGCCCGACGTGGGCCGGCTGCTGATCCGCGCGCCCGACGGGCACCTCTTTCCGCTCAGGCGCGTGGCCACCATCGTGCCCGTCAGCGGCCAGCCGCAGATCACGCGCGAGAACTTGAAGCGCATGGTGGCCGTGACCGGGCGCATCAGCGGCCGATCGCTCGGCCCCGTGATCGCCGACGTGCAGCGCGCGCTGCAGGCCCCGGGCCTGCTGCCCAAGGGCATGTACTACGAGCTCGGCGGCCTGTACAAGCAGCAGCAGATCGCCTTCCGCGGCCTGATGGCGGTGTTCGCGGCCGCGGTGGGCCTGGTCTTCCTGCTGCTGCTGTTCCTGTACGAGAGCTTCATCATGGCGCTGTCGATCCTGGCCATCCCGCTGATCGCGGTCTCGGCCGTGTTCGTGGGCCTGTGGGTGACCGGCATCGAGCTCAACATCTCGGCCATGATGGGCATGACGATGATCGTGGGCATCGTCACCGAGGTGGCCATCTTCTACTTCTCCGAATTCCGCGAGCTCGCCGGCGAGCGCGGCCTGCACGAGGCCCTGATCGAGGCCGGCAAGAACCGCATGCGGCCGATCGCGATGACCACCTTCGCCGCCATCCTGACGCTGCTGCCGCTGGCCTTCGCCATCGGCCAGGGCTCGGCCATGCAGCAGCCGCTGGCGGTGGCCATCGTCTCGGGCCTGCTGGTGCAGCTGCCCCTGGTGCTGGTGGTGATGCCGGCGCTGTTCCGCGCGCTGCTGGGGCGGCGGCCGGCGCTGCCCTGACGGGCGCCCTGAGCGAGCGGGGCCGTGACCCGGGCCCTCAGCCGCTCCAGGGCGGCGGCGGCTCGCCAGGGCCGGCGGCCGCGCCCGCCGCGCCGGAAAGGCCCAGCGCCTGCAGCGCGGCGCGCACGATGCTGTCGGCGTCGACCTCGAAGTAGCGGCGCAGCTGCTGGCGCGTGTCGCTGCGGCCGAAGCCGTCGGTGCCCAGGGTCAGGTAGGGCGCGTGCAGGTACTCGGCGATCAGCTGCGGCCAGGCGCGCACGTAGTCGGTGGCGGCGACCACCGGGGCCGGGCCCGCGAGCAGCCGGCCGAGGTGGCTGGTGCGCGGCGCAGCCTGCGGGTGCAGGCGGTCCAGCCGCTGCAACTCGCGGGCCTGGCGCGCCAGCTCGCTGAAGCTGGTGGCGCTGAACACTTCGCTGGCGATGCCGTGCTGCTCGGCCAGCCGGCGCGAGGCCTCGAGCACCTCGCGCAGGATGGCGCCCGAGCCGAGCAGCCGAACCTGCGCCGCCTCGCCCGCCGGGCCGGCCCGCGCCACGCGGTACAGGCCCTGCAGCAGGTCGGCCTCGGCGCCCGGCGCCAGGCTGGGCATCGGGTAGCTCTCGTTCATCAGCGCCACGTAGTGGAACTCGTCGCGCTTCTCGACCAGCATGCGCGTCATCGCGTGGTGCAGGATCACCGCCAGCTCGCCCGCCCAGGCCGGCTCCCAGGCGCGGCAGTTGGGCACCGTCGAGGCCACGAGCAGGCTCGAGCCGTCCTGGTGCTGCAGGCCCTCGCCGCCGAGCGTGGTGCGGCCCGCGGTGGCGCCGAAGAGCAGGCCGCGCGAGCGCTGGTCGGCCGCAGCCCAGATCAGGTCGCCCACGCGCTGGAAGCCGAACATCGAGTAGTAGATGTAGATCGGCAGCATCGGCAGCCCGTGCACGCTGTAGCTGGTGGCCGCGGCGATCCACGAGCTCATCGCGCCGGCCTCGTTGATGCCCTCCTCAAGCAGCTGGCCGTCGCGGATCTCGCGGTAGTAGAGCATCGTGGCCGCGTCTTCGGGCACGTAGCGCTGGCCCTCGGGGGCGTAGATGCCGACCTGGCGGAACAGGCTGGCCATGCCGAAGGTGCGCGCCTCGTCGGCCACGATGGGCACCAGGCGGGGGCCGAGCACGGGGTCCTTCAGCAGGCCGCCCATCATGCGCACCGCGGCCAGGGTGGTCGACATGGCCCGGCCGTCGGCCTGCAGCGCGAAGTCGGCCCAGGCTGAGAGCGGCGGCACCGGCAGCACCGGGCTGGCCGGGTTGCGCCGCGGCAGCGGGCCGCCCAGGGCCGCGCGCCGCTGCTGCAGGTAGCGCAGCTCGGCGCTGTCGGGCGCCGGCTTGTAGAAGCGCAGGCCGGCCACCTCGTCGTCGCTCAGCGGCAGCGCGAAGTGGTCGCGGATGGCGCGCAGCGCGGCCCCGTCGAGCTTTTTGGCCTGGTGCGCCGTCATCCGCGACTCGCCCGCGCCGCCCATGCCGTAGCCCTTCTTCGTCTTGGCCAGCACCACGGTGGGCTGGCCGCGGTGCGCCGCCGCCGCGGCCAGTGCGGCGTGCAGCTTGCGCACGTCGTGGCCGCCGCGCCGCAGGCCGTCGATCTCGGCCTCGCTCATGTGGGCCACCAGCTTCTGCACCTCGGGGTCGCGGCGGAAGAAGTGCTCGATGTTGTAGGCGCCGTCGTTGGCGCCCAGGGTCTGGTACTCGCCGTCGACGGTGCGGCTCAGGGCGCGCAGCAGCACGTGGTCGGTGTCGCGCGCGAACAGCGCGTCCCACTGGCTGCCCCAGAGCACCTTGATGACGCGCCAGCCGGCGCCGCTGAACAGCGCCTCCAGCTCCTGGATGATCTGGCCGTTGCCGCGCACCGGGCCGTCCAGGCGCTGCAGGTTGCAGTTGACGATGAAGCACAGGTTGTCGAGCTTCTCGCGCGCGGCCAGCGTGAGGCCGGCGATGGACTCGGGCTCGTCCATCTCGCCGTCGCCGAAGACGCCCCAGACGCGCCGGCCCTCGGTGCGGGCGAGGCCGCGCGCGCCCAGGTAGCGCATGAAGCGCGCCTGGTACACCGCGTTCAGCGGCCCCAGGCCCATCGAGCCGGTGGGGAACTGCCAGAAGCCCGGCATCAGCCAGGGGTGCGGGTAGCTGCTGAGGCCGCCGCCGCCGATCTCCTGCCGGTAGCGGGCCAGCTGCGACTCGTCGAGCCGGCCTTCGAGGTAGGCGCGTGCGTAGACGCCCGGGGCCGAGTGCGGCTGCAGGTAGACCAGGTCGCCGCCCTGGCCGTCTTCGCTGCCGCGGAAGAAATGGTTGAAGCCGACCTCGAAGATCTCGGCCGCCGAGGCATAGCTGGCGATGTGGCCCCCGAGCTCGCCGTGGGCCTCGTTGGCGCGCACCACCATCGCCAGCGCGTTCCAGCGCAGGATGGCCGTCAGCCGGGCCTCGATGTCGGGGTCGCCCGGGTAGGGGCCCTGCTGCTCGAGCGGGATGCTGTTGCGGTAGGCCGAGTAGGGCTGGGCGTGCGGCTCGATGCCCAGCTCCTGCGCACGCGCCAGCAGCCGCTCGATCAGGAAGGTGCCGCGCGCCGGCCCGGTGTGGCCCACCACGGCCTCGAGCGCCTCGATCCACTCGCGCGTCTCGGCCGGATCGGGGTCGGCCGGGTCGGCTGGATCGGGCGCGGTCGTCATGCGCGCTGCACGGCCGGCCGGCCGGCCTCGACGACGTAGCGGCCCTGCGAGCCGATCGGGCTGGCCGGGTCGCGCGCATCGGCCAGCACCTGCAGGTCGGCCTGCAGCTGCCCCGGCCTCAGCGTGAAGCGGCCGTAGCCGCGCTGGTCGCTGCGGGCGTGCAGCAGGTGCGGGTTGAACGCGCGGGCGCGGTCCAGCCGCGCCTGGTCCAGGCCCAGGCTGGTGATGGACGTACCGCAGAACTCGGCCGCCACCACGGGCGCGCGCGGCGCGTCGGGGTCGGGCACGAGGTCGGCCACGTAATTGGCGTGCACGTCGCCGCCCAGCACCACCACGCCCGGCACGCGGCGCTCGGCCACCGTGGACAGCAGGCGGCGGCGCGCCTGGGGGTAGCCGTCCCAGCCGTCGGTCCAGTAGGTGCCGCGCGAGGGGCCGGCCGGGTCGTCCCAGCTGCAGCGCGCCATCAGCGTCTGCTGGGCCAGCAGGTTCCAGGGCCGGTCCAGGGCCCAGCCCTCGGCCAGCCAGCGCTCCTGCGCCGGGCCGAGCAGGGTGCGCCGCGGGTCCAGCAGCGCGGGGCAGTCGGCCAGGCGCACGGTGGTGGAGCCGCCGCGCCCGCGCGGCGCGCAGGCCTGCGGGTCGCGCATCTGGCGATCGTCCAGCAGGTGGATGCGCGCCAGGCGGCCCCAGTCGAGCCGGCCGTGCATGCGCATCGCGCCGTTGTCGGGGCGCAGCGCCTTGGGCAGCGGCATGTGCTCCCAGTAGGCCTTGTAGGCGGCGGCGCGCTGGTCGGCGAAGTCGGCTTCGAGAAACTCGCCCTGCAGCCCGGCGTAGTCGTTCTCGACCTCGTGGTCGTCCCAGACCAGCAGCCAGGGGCAGGCGGCATGCGCGGCCTGCAGCGCGGGGTCGGACTTGTGGGTGGCGTAGCGGGCGCGGTATTCCTCGAGCCGGCGCACCCGGCCGCCCTCGACCGGGCGCACCGCCTGCGCGGCGCTGGGGTACTCGTAGATGTAGTCGCCCAGGAACAGCACCAGGTCCAGCGGCTGCGCGGCCGCGTGCTGCCAGGCGGCGTAGCGGCCCACGTCGTAGCGCTGGCAACTGGCGGTGGCGAAGTCCAGCCTCTCGACCGCCGCGTCCGGCGCCGGCGCCGTGCGGGTGCGGCCGATCGCGCTGCGCTGGCCCAGGGCGCTGAAGCGGTACCAGTACCAGCGCGCCGGCTGCAGGCCCTGCGGCTCGGCATGCACGCTGTGCGCGTCGTCCCAGCTGGCGAGCTCGGTGCCACGGGCGGCGATGCGGGTGAACGCCTCGTCCTCGGCCAGCTCCCAGGCCACGTCGGCCTGGGCTGGCAGGCCCTCGCCGACCAGCCGCGTCCACAGCACCAGCCGGGTGGCCTGGGGCTGGCCCGAAGCCACGCCGAGCGCGAAGCGCGGCCGGTCGGCGGCGCGGGCATGGCGCAGGAAGGCCGGCGCCGCGCCGGCGGCCAGCGCCGCGAGCAGGTGGCGCCGGGTGGGGCCGGCGCGGTCCGAGGGCCAGGACATGGACATGGACATGGACGTGGGCAGGGACACGGGCACGGGCACGGGCTTGGGCAAGGGGCGATCGCGCATCGGGCGCTCCGGCGCAACGAACGGTCGGTCTGGGGCGGGGCGCCAGCGCGGCCGCTCAGGCACTGCGGGCCCGGCGCGGCAGGCGGCGCAGGTCGTCGAACACCGGCACGCCGGCCAGCAGCAGCACGAAGGCAGCCAGCGGCACCGTGGCCAGGTCGCCGATGTGCTGGAAGGCCAGCGCACCCAGCGTGCCGCCGGCGACGAAGCACAGCAGCAGCGTCGCCAGCATCTGCAGCCGGCCGCGGTGCGCGCGCACCGGGGCCAGGCCGGCGCGGGCGCTGCGGTTCCAGTACGCGAGCCGGCCGAGCTCGATGCCGATGTCGGTGACGACGCCGGTCATGTGGGTGGTGCGGATCTCGGCGCCCGAGATCTTGGTGATGAGCGCGTTCTGCAATCCCATCGTGAAGCACAGCAGCACGATGGCCGCCGACAGCCTGGGCTCGCCGGCGGGCTCGAGGTGGGTGCCTAGCAGGCCGAACACGCCGAGCAGCAGACCTTCGAGCAGCAGCGGCCCCGCGAACTCGCTGCGCAGCCGGCGCCGGCGCGCGAAGTTGATCATCAGCGCCGAGACGGCCGCGCCGGCGATGAACGCGGCCACCGCCCCGATCGCGTTGCGGGCCAGCATCCAGCGCGCCTGCGCCAGGTCGTCGGCCAGCGAGGAGACGATGCCCGTCATGTGCGAGGTGTACATCCCGACCGCGACGAAGGCACCGGCATTGGTGGCCCCGGCGACGAAGGCCAGCGCGAAGCCCAGGTGGCGGTTGGCCCGCGCCGAGCGCCGAGGGCTGGTCAGGCTGCGCGCGTAGTGGATGGGCATGGCACGCGGCGGCGGGCTAGCGCGGCAGCAGCGGCTGCGCGAGCTCGTCCAGGCTGCGGCCCTGGGCGCGCAGCAGCGCCTCGAGCGCCGGCCGCAGCGGCCCCAGCCGCTCGTCCAGGGCCTCGCGCACGGTGTCGACGAAGACCTGCGTCTGGCGCTCGATCTCGATGTTCAGTGCATCGCCCTCGGCCTTCTCGCCGAAGGTGGTCATGCGCAGGGTCTCGGGGATCAGCCAGACCTCGAACCAGCCGCTGCCGCCGGCCTCGCGCTGCGCCTGCGCCACGGTCAGGCTGGCGCCGTTGACGGCGATGTAGCCCTTGGCGAACACGTAGCGCATCCAGGGCGCGGGCAGCGCGATGCGCAGCACGTGGTTGTTCTCGGGCCGGCGCACCTGGGCCAGCACGCCCATCGCGTCGACATGGCCCGACAGCGGGTGGCCGCCGATCTCGGCGCCGTCGCGCGCGGCGCGCTCGACGTTGACCCGGCTGCCCGGCCGCAAGCCGGCCAGCGTGGTCAGGGCCAGCGAGGCCTGCATGACGTCGAAGGCGGCCTCGTCTTCACCGTGCAGGGCCGTGACGGTGAGGCAGGTGCCGTCGACGGCGACGCTGGCGCCCACGGCCAGGCCGGCCGCGAAGCCGCGCGGGAGGGCCAGCCGCAGGCTGCGCAGGCCGGGGCGCTCGGCCACCTCGGCCACGGTGGCGATGCCCTGCACGATGCCGGTGAACATGGGCATCAAGCTTAGCAGCGCTGACTACACTGCCCCCGCCGCACCCGCACCGCAGCCGCGTGCGAAGCCCAGGACCGCCATGACCGCAGCCTTCCACCCCGGCGCCACCACCGTGCTCGACTCGGTGCTGTTCCGCGACGCCTTCGGCACGCCGGCCATGCGGGCGGTCTTCGGCGACCTCGCCTACCTGGCCCGCTGCACCGAGGTCGAGGTGGCGCTGGCCCGGGCGCAGGGCCGGCTGGGCGTGATCCCGGCCGCGGCGGCGGCCGCCATCGAGCAGCACGCCAGCGCCGACGCGCTCGACCTGGAGCGCCTGCGCCGCGAGACCGACATCGTCGGCTACCCCATCCTGCCGCTGGTGCACCAGCTCGTCGAGCAGTGCGGCGAGGCCGGCCGCTGGCTGCACTGGGGCGCCACCACGCAGGACATCATGGACAGCGCGGTCGTGCTGCAGCTGCGCGCCGCGCTGGCCCTGGTCGAGGCCGACATCGCCGAGCTGCGCCGCCTGCTCGCCGCGCTGGCACTGCGCCACCGCGACACGCCGATGGCCGGCCGCACGCACCTGCAGCAGGCCCTGCCCACCACCTTCGGCGCCAAGGCCGCGGTCTGGCTGGCGATGTTCGACCGCCATGCCGAGCGGCTGGCGCAGCTGCGGCCGCGGGTGCTGGTGGGGCAGTTCGCCGGAGCGGCCGGCACGCTCGCGTCGCTGGGCGAACAGGGCCTGGCGGTGCAGCAGGCCCTGATGGACGAGCTGGGCCTGGGCGTGCCGGCCACGCCTTGGCACGTGGCACGCGACGGCCTGGCCGAGGCGGTGAACTTCCTGGCCCTGGTCACCGGCTCGCTGGGCAAGATCGCGCTGGACGTGATGATCATGGCCTCGACCGAGTTCGGCGAGCTGCAGGAGCCCTACGTGGCCGGCCGCGGCGCCAGCAGCACGATGCCGCAGAAGCGCAACCCGATCTCGAGCGAGCTGATGCTGGCGGCCTCGAAGGCCGTGCGCCAGCACGCCGGCCTGATGCTCGACGCGATGGTGCAGGACTTCGAACGCGCCACCGGCCCCTGGCATGCCGAGTGGATCGCGGTGCCCGAGAGCTTCGTGCTCAGCGCTGGCGCGCTGCACCAGGCGCGGTTCATGCTGGGCGGGCTCGAGGTGGACGCCGGCCGCATGCAGCGCAACCTGGGCCTGACCGGCGGGCTCATCGTGGCCGAGGCGGTGATGATGGGCCTGGCCCCTCACCTGGGCCGCCAGCCGGCGCACGATCTCGTCTACGCCGCCTGCCGCGATGCGGTGCAGCAGGGCGCCCCGCTGGCCCAGGTGCTGCAGCGCCGGCCCGAGGTGACGGCGCACCTCGATGCGGCCGCGATCGAGCGCCTGACCGACCCCGCCCGCTACCTCGGCCAGGCACCGCAGATCGTGGACCGGGCCCTGGCCCGGTCGGCGGCGCAGGGCCGCGGCTGAAGCGGCCGCGCGGTCGGCGCGGCCCGGCCGGCGGGCTCTACTCGGCCGGCCGGGCGCGCGAACGCCAGGCCCAGCCCCACAGCGCGTCGGCCGACAGCGGCAGCACCATCAGCCAGTGCTCGAGCGTGGCCAGCGTGAACAGCGTGGCCGCGAAGCTGCCGGCGGCGGCATGGAAGGCGTCGCTGGCGGGGTCGAGCGCGGCCTGCCAGGCCAGGCCGGCCAGGCCGGTGGAGAAGATCACCGAGATCGGGAACAGGTGGTTGGCCGCGCGCTGGCGGAAGTAGCTGTGCAGGTAGCGCAGGTCGGGCGGCAGCCATTTCTCGTTGAGGTTGCGCACGCCCAGGAAGACGTTGAGCTTGGCCGACAGCCGCATCACGTAGAGGATCGCGAAGCTGCACAGGCCGACCTGGTTGGCGGCGTCGCGCAGCATCAGCGCCAGCAGCGCGAACTGCAGCAGCAGGCCCAGCTCGTGGTACAGCACGGCCTGCACCGCGTACTTCACGCGCTGCCAGCCGGCCGCGCCGCTCGGGCAGGCGGTGCGCCGCGGGCCGGTGAGCAGCCCCATCAGCAGCGCCATCTCGTGCCAGGCCCAGACGCCCAGCGCGGCGCAGAAGGCGATGTAGGCGCCGCGCACCGTGGCGTCGCCGGCGCTGGCCAGCAGCGCCCACATCGCCGCCAGCCAGAGCGCGCCGGCGGCCCCCAGCGTCCACTTGTAGGTGTGCCGGGGCAGGCCGTCGATGTACAGGATGAGCCCGGTGCTGGCCCACCACAGCGCCAGCGTGAAGGCCGAAGGCAGCAGCAGTTGCCAGTTCACGGCGGTCGGGGCCTGGGGCGTCGGGGTCGGGCCGAGGGGGCGCGCCGCCTACCAGGCCGGGGCGAGCCGGATCTGCACCGGCAGCGCGTGGCGCCGCACCGGCCGCAGATAGAGGCGGGCGAAGGTGGCCGCGCCGGCCAGGGCACAGCCGGCCTGCCGCAGCCGACCGCCCAGGCCGCCCTGCGCCTTGGCCGCTTCCATCCGCAGGGCGATCCGGTGCAGCCGCGCCAGGCCGGCGCGGAAGGCCGGGTGCTCGGTGTCCAGGCTGATCGGAAACACCTGGCGCGAGATCTCGCTGGTGATGCGGAAGACCTCGAAGTCGTAGTCGTCGGCCTGCAGCCCCATGGCCTGGTGCAGTTGCGGCCGCATGTGGTCTCGCACGTACATGGTGGCGTAGACGGCGAGCAGGAAGAAGCGAATCCACAGCAGGTTGGGCCCGCGCAGCAGCTGCGGCTGGCTGCGCATCAGCAGCGCGAACGATTCGCCGTGCCGGAATTCGTCGTTGCACCAGCGCTCGAACCACTTGAAGATGGGGTGGAAGCGCTTGTCGGGGTGGCGCTCGAGCTGGCGGTAGATGGTGATGTAGCGCGCGTAGCCGATCTTCTCGGACAGGTAGGTGGCGTAGTAGATGTACTTGGGCTTGAAGTAGGTGTAGGCCTTGGTGCGCTTGAGCGCGCCCAGGTCCACGCCCAGGCCGTAGTCCTTCAGCGCCATGTTCAGGAAGTTGGCGTGGCGCGACTCGTCGCGCGCCATGTAGCCCATCAGTGCCTTGATGTCGGGGTTGGCGGCCCGCTTCTTGATCTCGTTGTAGAGCACGCAGCCCGAGAACTCGGAGGTCAGCGACGAGACCAGGAAGTGCTTGAACTCCACGCTCAACTCGGGCGGCAGCTCGCGGATCTCGGCGGCAAAGCCTTCGTCGCGCTGGAAGTGGTCGTGGTTGTTGTCGCCCTCGTACTCGGCCAGCAGGGCGTCCCACTCGGCGCGCAGCGGGCCCAGGTCGAGCCGGTCCATGGCGGCGTAGTCGGTGCTGTAGAAGCGCGGGCTCAGCAGCGTGCTGGCGCGCGCCGCCTCGAGCGCGGCTTCGCGCGTGGGCAGGCCGGGCTCGAGGGTGGGGCTGGCGTCCATGGCAGGGGTCCTTCGCGGCAGTGAGTTCTCGGGGCCGGGTTCAGCGCCGCGGCAGCGGCTGCGGCCGATGCGGCGGCGCCGCCAGCAGCTGCGCGAAGCGCCCGGCATTGGTGGGGCCGAAGGCCTCGAGGTCGACCTCGTGGCCGGTGGCCAGGTCTTCCAGCACCAGGCGGCCATCGGCCAGGGCGCTGAGCCTGAACGGCGTCAGGTCGTTGCCGCCGTCCCGCTTGCGCTCGCGCGCCAGGGCACGGATCGTGGCGCGCAGGAAGCCGTCGCTCTGCACGCCCGGGGCCAGGCGCTGGGCGTAGCCGGGGTGGTGCACGTCGGTGATCTCCACCGCGCCGCCCGGCAGGTCGGTGAAGCGCAGGTCGCGCTGCGCGACCACGGCGGCCTGCGGCGGCGAGTCGGCCGGTGCATGCGACCAGCGCAGCACCGCCACCGCGATCAGCGTGGCCGCGAGCAGGCAGGCCGCACCGACGATCGGCGGCGGCGTGAGCCGGGTCGAATGGGTGGCGATGTTCTCCATGGGGCGCTCCGGCGCCGGGCTCAGGACTGCACCGCCGCCACGCCCAGGCCACCACGCCGCGGCGGCAGGGCGGCCGGGGTCGCCGTGCCGGCCGGATGGGTCGGGGTCACCGGGATCGCCGGCGTGGCCGGCACGGCGGCCTCGGCCGCGGACGGCACCGTGCCGCTACTGGTGGCCAGCGCCTGGGCCAGGATCTGCGCCACGCCGGCGGCGCCGGCCACGGCGCGCAGCATCGGCTGCGGCGCGGCCAGCTTCCACGGCCGGGCATACGGCCACAGGTGCGCGTAGGCCAGCCGCACGCCGCCCTGCAGCACCAGCGGCAGGTCGCCGTGGCCGTCGGGGCGCAGGGCCAGGCTGGCGGCCTCGATACCGGTGTAGGGCAGGTTGACGTCCAGCGGCAGCGCCATGCCGACCCGGATCACGACGCGGCGGGTGGTGATGGCGTAGATCGTGGTGCGCGCCGACCACAGCGCCAGGCCGGCCAGCAGGGCCAGGGCCGCCGCGGCCGAGATCACGAGCGGCAGCGCGCCGCGCAGCGAGGCGGCCGCCGAGGCGCCTTCGGCCAGCTGGAATCCCAGCCGCAGCGCCAGCAGCACGGCGAAGTAGACCGCCACCTGGCGCAGGTGGAAGGCCGTGCAGGCGAGATCGCGCCAGGCCGGGGCGCCCTGCCAGAGCACGCGCTCGCCGCTGGGCAGGTCTTCGCGGATGCCGCGGATGGGGTAGGCGCGCTCGGCCCGCAGCGGCTTCATGGGCGGCCTCCGGCGCCGTGCGGCGCGACGGCGCGCGGGCTCACAGCAGCGGCTCCGCCCGGGCGGGCTCGGCGTACAGCGTGCCGCCGCCGTAGTAGCCGCAGATCTTGTCTTCTTCCAGCAGGGTCACCTGGTCGGGTTGGCGCGTGGCGGGCACGGCGGCGAACTGGCTGCCGAAGATGGCGTGCACCTCGACCTGGCGCCGGCCCACCTTGCAGAAGGTCATGGGCAGCAGGCGCCGCGCGCCGCCGGGCACCTCGACCTCGAGGTAGCGGATCAGCGACTCCGATCGGTCGACCCAGGCATCGCGCACGGTGCCGCCGGGCCGGCCGTCGCCGCCGACGACGGGCAGCCCGCGCGGGTCGGGGTCGCGGCTGTCGACGTGGAAGTCGGTGGCCACGCGCAGCGGCACGATCTTGGGCTGCCCGCCCAGCATCCGCTCGGGCAGGTCGGCGCGCATCGCGTAGGCCCCCGGCCCGACGCCGTCGAGCATGGGGTTGCCGCTCGGCTCCAGCGGCGCGCCGGGGTGGCGGGCCACGGGGGTGGCCGCCACGGGGCGCGTGTCGCGCTGCTCGTTGGGGGCCGAGAACTCGCCGCCGTGGGTGAGCTTGTAGGTCTTGGGCCGCGGAATCCCGGGCCAGCCCTGCACCTTGATGCGGCCGCCGCGGTCGCTGTCCAGCGGGTAGCCCTCGCGCTTGTTTTCGCGCAGCAGGTAGTACACCACCCCGGCGAAGAAGATCCAGAACAGGTACAGGACGATCTGCGCCAGATCGATATACGGCATGGACGTGACCATGGGAATAGCCTCCAGTCGAAAGGGGCTCAGCGGGGAAGTTCCGCCAGGCCGTGGGGATCGCGGGTGAGGGCTGCGGCCGGCCGGTGCCGGACCAGCGGGCCCAGGGCCACCAGGGTGGCGAACAGCAGCGCCAGCTCCAGGTGGTAGACGAACAGGTAGCCCGTGGTCGGGCCGGTGAAGGCGGGGCCGAAGACCTGCTGCTGCGCCAGCGCATGCACCAGATCGCGCAGGGCGCCGCCCAGCGCGATGCCCAGCCCGCCGGCGGTGGCCTGCACGGCGCCCCAGGCGCCCAGGGCCAGGCCGATCTTCTCGCGCCGCTCCATGCCCATGGCCACCATCAGCGTGCCCACGGCGAACAGCCCGCCGCCGAAGCCGATGACCACCGTGCCGGCGCGGAACAGCCAGGGCGCGGCCAGCGGCGCGGCCATGACCACCGCGGCGAAGGCCGGCAGGCCGACGAGCACGCCGTGCGCGGCGACGCGCATCGGGTCGGCGCCACGCGTGAGCTGCCGCGCCACCAGCGCGAAGGCCGCCAGCGCCCCAGCCGCCATCGCCGCTGTGAGCGAGGTGGTGGCGCTGACGCTGAGGTGCAGCACCTCGCCGCCGTAGGGCTCGAGGATGATGTCCTGCATGTTGTAGGCCGCGGTGCCCAGGGCCAGCGCCACCAGGAAGCGCAGCGCCTGCGGCTGGGCGATGAAGGCCCGCCAGCTGTGGCTGAAGTCGGCGTCGGGCTGGCCGCGCGTGGCGGCAGGGGCGCGGGCCTCCTGCTTCCACAGCGCGGTCATGTTCAGCGCCATGCTCAGCAGCGCGGCGCCCTGCACCACCTGCACCAGCCGCAGCGGGCTGAAGGCGGCCAGC
>JAGWMW010000261.1 GCA_028871575.1 Burkholderiales bacterium
CGCTGACCTGGCGCACAAGATGAGCGTCAAGGCCAGCGAGGTGATCAAGCAGCTGATGAAGCTGGGCCAGATGGTCACGATCAACCAGCAGCTCGACCAGGAGACGGCAATGATCGTCGTCGAGGAGATGGGCCACAAGGCGCTGGCCGCCAAGCTCGACGACCCGGAGGCCTTCACCGAGGAGGAGACCGCCCTGCACGACGCCGCCGAGCAGCGGGCGCGGGCGCCGGTGGTGACCGTGATGGGCCACGTCGACCACGGCAAGACCAGCCTGCTCGACCACATCCGGCGCGCCCGCGTGGCCGCCGGCGAGGCGGGCGGCATCACCCAGCACATCGGGGCCTACCACGTGGAGACGCCGCGCGGGATGATCACGTTCCTGGACACCCCGGGCCACGCCGCGTTCACCGCGATGCGGGCACGCGGCGCGCAGGCCACCGACCTCGTGATCCTGGTCGTGGCCGCCGACGACGGCGTGATGCCGCAGACCAAGGAGGCCATCGCCCACGCCAAGGCCGCGCAGGTGCCGATCGTGGTGGCCATCAACAAGATCGACAAGCCCGATGCCAACCTCGAGCGCGTGAAGAGCGAGCTGGTGGCCGAGGGCGTGGTGCCGGAAGACTTCGGCGGCGACTCGCCCTTCGTGCCCGTGTCGGCCAAGACCGGCGTCGGCATCGACACCCTGCTCGAGCAGGTGCTGCTGCAGGCCGAGGTGCTCGAGCTCAAGGCCGCCACCGATGCCCCGGCCAAGGGCCTGGTGATCGAGGCCAAGCTCGACAAGGGCCGCGGCCCGGTGGCCACGGTGCTGGTGCAGAGCGGCACCCTGAAGAAGGGCGATGTGGTGCTGGCCGGCAGCAGCTTCGGCCGCGTGCGCGCGATGCTGGACGAGGACGGCAAGACGATCGACGAGGCCGGCCCTTCGCTGCCGGTGGAGATCCAGGGCCTGACCGAGGTGCCCCAGGCCGGCGACGAGTTCATGGTGCTGTCCGACGAGCGCCGCGCGCGCGAGATCGCCACCTTCCGCCAGGGCAAGTACCGCGAGGTGACGCTGAACAAGCGTCAGGCCGCCAAGCTCGAAGGCATGTTCGAGAACATGGGCGAAGGCGCGGCCCAGACGCTGAGCCTGATCGTCAAGGCCGACGTGCAGGGCTCGCAGGAGGCGCTCTCGCAGAGCCTGGTCAAGCTTTCCACGCCCGAGGTCAAGGTGCAGATCGTGCATGCCGCGGTGGGCGGCATCAGCGAGAGCGACATCAACCTGGCCATCGCCAGCAAGGCCGTGATCATCGGCTTCAACACCCGGGCCGATGCCGGTGCGCGCAAGCTGGCCGAGAACAACGGCGTCGAGATCAAGTACTACAACATCATCTACGACGCGGTCGACGAGATCAAGGCGGCGATGAGCGGCATGCTCGCGCCCGAGCAGCGCGAGGAGGTCATCGGCACGGCCGAGATCCGCACCGTGTTCGTGGCCAGCAAGATCGGCACCGTGGCCGGCTGCATGGTCACGGCGGGCCAGGTCACGCGCAACGCCCGCTTCCGGCTGCTGCGCGAGAACGTCGTGATCTACACCGGCGAGATCGAGAGCCTGAAGCGCATGAAGGACGATGTGCGCGAGGTGCAGGCCGGCTTCGAATGCGGCATCAAGCTGAAGAACTACAACGACATCAAGGAAGGCGACCAGCTCGAGGTCTTCGAGGTCAAGGAAGTCGCCCGGACCTTGTAACGCGCACCGCCCCGGGACGAGAAGAGGTCCCCGCCGGGGACCTCTTTTCCTTTCGGGCCCGCGCCGGAGCCCACGAACATGCGACACAAGAAGGCCCCTGCCAACCGCAGCCACCGCGTGGCCGACCAGATCCAGCGCGACCTGGCCGAGCTGGTCCGCGAGCTCAAGGACCCGCGGCTGGGCATGGTCACGATCAACAGCGTGGAGGTCTCGCCCGACTACGCGCACGCCCAGGTCTACTTCTCGGTCCTGGTCGGCACCCCCGAGGACAGCAGCGCGGCGCTGAACGAGGCGGCGGGCTTCCTGCGCAACGGCCTGTTCAAGCGCCTGTCGATCCACACCGTGCCCAGCCTGCACTTCCATTTCGACAAGACCACCGAGCGGGCGGCCGACCTGTCGGCGCTGATTGCACGCGCGAACGCGCTGCGGGCCAAGGACGACTGATGCCCGCGCTGCGACCGCCTCGCGTCCGCATCGTGCGTCGCCCGCTGCACGGTGTGCTGCTGCTCGACAAGCCCCTGGGCTGGACCAGCAACGATGCCCTGCAGAAGGCCCGGGCCCTGCTGCGCGCCGAGAAGGGCGGCCACACGGGCACGCTCGACCCGCTGGCCACCGGGTTGCTGCCGCTGTGTTTCGGCGCTGCCACCAAGTTCAGCCAGGCGAGCCTGGAGGCCGACAAGCGCTACCGCGCCACGCTGCGACTGGGCCAGCGCACGAGCACCGGCGACGGCGAGGGCGAGGTCATCGAGACCCGTGCGGTGCAGACCGACCGCGCCGCCATCGAAGCCGCCTGCGCGGGCCTGACCGGGGGCATCGAGCAGCTGCCGCCCATGCACTCGGCGCTCAAGCACCAGGGCCGGGCGCTGTACGACTACGCCCGCGCCGGCCTCGAGGTCGAGCGCCCGCGCCGGGCGGTGACGATCCACCGCATCGCCGTCGTCCACTGGCAGGCCGAGCAGGCCGAGCACCTGGTGATCGACGTCGACTGCAGCAAGGGCACCTACGTGCGCACGCTGGCCGAGGATCTCGGCGCCGCGCTGGGCTGCGGCGCACACCTGAGCGCGCTGCGCCGCACCGGCAGCGGCGGGCTCGAGGCGGCGGACGCGATCACGCTCGAGGCCCTGGCCGCGCTCTCCGAGCCCGAGCGCGAGGCCCGCCTGCTGCCGGCCGACGTGCTGCTGGCCACCTGGCCCGAGGTGCGATTGCAGGGCGACGAGGCGGGCCGCTTCCTCTGCGGCCTGCGCCGCCGCCTGCCCGAGGATCAGGCCCTGGCCGACGCGCCCGCGGTGCGCGTCTATGCCGAGCGCCCCAGGGCCTTTCTCGGCACCGCCCACATCACCGCAGGCGAGCTCATCGCCGACCGCCTGCTCAGCCCTCTCGAAGTCCAGGACCGCCCATGAGCCACAAAGCCATCCGCAACATCGCCATCATCGCCCACGTCGACCATGGCAAGACCACCCTGGTGGACCAGCTGCTGCGCCAGAGCGGCACCTTCCGCGAGAACGAGAAGGTGGCCGAGCGCGTGATGGACAGCAACGACATCGAGCGTGAGCGCGGCATCACGATCCTGGCCAAGAACTGCGCGGTCGAGTGGAAGGGCACCCACATCAACATCGTCGACACGCCGGGCCACGCCGACTTCGGCGGCGAGGTCGAGCGCGCCCTGAGCATGGTCGACGGCGTGGTGCTGCTGATCGACGCGCAGGAAGGCCCGATGCC
>JAGWMW010000048.1 GCA_028871575.1 Burkholderiales bacterium
CACTTACGCTGGAAGGCCAAATCGCCAACTGCCAGCACCTCGTCCACGATCAGGACGTCGGCTTCCACTGCGGTGGCGATGGCGAAGCCCAACCGCACCTGCATCCCCGAGCTATAGCGCTTGACCGGCGTGTCGATGAAGGACGACATCTCGGCGAATTCGACGATCTCGTCGAACTTGCGCTTGATCTCCTGCCGCTTCATGCCCAGGATGGTGGCGTTGAGGAACACGTTCTCGCGCCCGGTCATGTCGGGCACCAGGCCGGCGCCCACCTCGATCAGCGGGGCCACGCGGCCATTGACGCGCACCTTGCCGTGGGTGGGCTGGCTGATGCCGGCCAGGGTCTTCAGCAGCGTGCTCTTGCCGGCGCCGTTGTGGCCGATGATGCCCAGCACCTCGCCGGGCTGGACGCTGAAGTTCACGTCGTCCAGCGCCTTGAACGGGGCGCGCTCGGCCACCGGCAGGCCGCGCAGCCGGCTCAGGCCGTTGCGCAGGCTCTGCCCCAGGCCGGTGAGCTGGCCGAGCCTGAACTCCTTGGTGACATGGTCGACCTCGATGATGGGCTGGGTCATGTCAGTGGCGCCCGGCCGCCCGAAGGCACTGACGCGCCCCTCGGGGGCCGCGAGCGTAGCGAGCTGGGGGCAGTTTCATCCTAGATCACGTCCGCAAAGTGGGATTCGGCCCGCTTGAAGACGGCGTAGCTGATGGGCAGGCACACCACGGTGAACACCAGCCCCGGCAGCATGGCGTGCAGGTCGGGCGCCTGGCCCTTGAGCAGCACGCGCTGGAAGGCGTCGATGATGCCGGCCAGGGGGTTGGCGGTGTAGACGGTGTAGAGCCAGTCCCAGCTGCGGCCGTCGGCATGCGGGCCCAGCAGGCGCTGGCGCACCAGGGCCAGCGGGTAGATCACGGGCGAGGCGTACATCAGCAGGTTCATCAGCACCGGCAGCATCTGGCCCACGTCGCGGTAGTACACGTTGACGGCCGCGCCCAGCAGGGCCAGCGTCAGCGCCGCGGCCACCGTGTACAGCACCAGCAGCGGCACCCACAGCGCCTGGGTGCCGGGCACCATGCCGTAGTAGCCCATCAGGCCGATGAGGATGGCGAAGTTGATGGCGAACTCCACCACCTTGGTCACCACGGCGGTGAGCGGGAAGATCTCGCGCGGGAAGTACACCTTCTTGATCAGGTGCGCGTTGCCCACGACGCTGTTGACGCCCTCGGACACCGATTCCTGGAAGAAGGTCCAGGGCATCAGCGCGCAGTAGGCCAGCACCGGGTACGGGATGCCGCCGCTGTCGATGCCGATGAAGCTGCGCATCAGGCTGAAGATCAGCATCATCATCAGCGGCTTGGCCACCGTCCAGGCCACGCCCAGGTAGGCCTGCTTGTAGCGCACGACCACGTTCTTCCACGCCAGCGTGGCGATCAGCTCGTGGTGGGCCAGCAGGCCGGCGCGGGCGGTGGTCATGGGCGAAAGGTGGGTTTCGGCGGTGCGCTGCCGACGTCGACAACCCGAAAGCCTAACAGCAGGCCCATGGCGACCGATCGCGGCGCTGCCGCTGCGGGCTCTGCGGGCGCGCCATCGTTCACGGCCG
The DNA here is from genome assembly GCA_028871575.1 of Burkholderiales bacterium. Lineage (GTDB taxonomy): Bacteria > Pseudomonadota > Gammaproteobacteria > Burkholderiales > Burkholderiaceae_C > Rubrivivax. The sequence continues at coordinate 1,599 of JAGWMW010000048.1, forward strand.
TGGCGGCACGGCAAGCGCTCAACCCGGGCCCGGCAGCCGGGCCGGAGCGGACAGCCGCAGGCCCGGACCCTGCGCGGGCGCCCGCGCCACCGCGGGCGCGGCCTGCACCAGCGCATACAGCACCACCGTCAACGCGATCAGGTGGTAGATGTAGTCGTAGTAAGACAGCCCCAGGAAGGCCCCGGCGCTGAAGTAGGCCACCATGCTGACCTGGATCATGGCGGCCAGGTCGCGGGCCCAGAGCAGCTCGGCGTTCTTGCCCACGGCCCGGATGATCTTGCGGCACTTGCCCCAGGACAGAGCCAGCAGCAGCACGAACAGGATGAGGCCCACGAAGCCGTGCTCGCCCAGCACCTTGAAGTAGATGCTGTGGGCGTCGTGCACGTCTTCGGGGTGGGGGGCGAACACGCGGAAGACCTCGGGCGTCCACATGTCGTAGCCGCCGCCGGTGAAGCGCGCCTTGGCCAGGTTCCAGGCCGTGTGCCAGGCGTTGATGCGGCCCATCGCCGAGGCGTCCTGCTGGTAGGTGTCGATGGTGTCCATGCGCTGGTACCAGGCCTCGGGCATCAGGCTCACCACCACCAGCGTCGCCACGACGATCAGCACCCCCGAGACGAGCTTGCGCCGGCTCTTGGCCCAGAAGATGGTGCCCGTGATCAGCAGGCCCAGCAGCGCCCCGCGCGACTGGCTGCCGATGGCCGCGATGATGCTCAGCAGCATGCCGCCGGTGAGCCCCATCTTGACGAACCTGCTGGGCTCCTGCAGCTGCAGGTAGCGCATCAGCGGCACCGTCATGATCAGCGCCAGGGCCAGCTCGTTGTTGCCGCCGATGAAGGTGCCGGCGGGGCCTTCGACGTGGTAGACGCCGCCGTGCACGATGGTGAAGATGCCGCCCTTGACGCCGTAGAAGCCCAGCGAGAGCACGATGGTCCAGACGAAGGCGCGGATGCGCTGCTGGTTGGTCAGCATCACCAGGGTCATCACGGTGAGGATCTGGATCTTGATCACCACCACGTACTTGACCCAGGCGGCGTCGGGGTACAGCGCGAAGATCGAGGTGAAGCCCATCCACAGCACGAACAGGGCCAGCACGACGATCTCGCGGCTCCAGATCATGCGCTTGGACTCCTTCGACATGAGCATGCCGATGAGCGTGGTGATGGCCACGATCTGCACCACCGGCATGTTGAGCATGAAGCCGTAGCACAGGCGGTGCGGGTTCATGTAGCCCAGCCAGGCCATCAGCAGGATGCCCCAGAAGGGCTTGCGCAGGATGAACGGCAGCAGCCCGAAGACGACGGTGGCGACGAAGAGGTCACGCATGGGCAGGGGCCGGGGCGGGGGCCGGCTCGGGGGGGTTCGCGGCGGCGACGTGGCTGACCACGTAGCGGTACTTGCCCGAGCGCTCGGGCGGGATCTGCGGCACCGGCTCGATCAGCACCTCCACCGCCGCGCCGAGCCGCGCGCGCACCTGGCGCACGATGTCGGCCTGCAGGGCATCGGGCAGGGTGCCTTCGGCCACGACGAGCAGCCGCGTGAGGTGCAGGCTCTCCTGCACGATCTTGAACTGCCGCACCTGGGGCAGGTCGCGCAGGATGTAGATCAGCGCCAGGCCGTGCATCACGGTGCCGTCGGCGGCGACGACGAAATCGGTGCTGCGGCCCTGGATCTCGGCCAGCAGCGGCAGGCCGCGGCCGCAGGCGCAGCCCGGCCGGCCCAGCACCGCCACGTCGCCGGTGCGGTAGCGGATGAAGGGGAAGTCGCGCGTGGCCAGGTGGGTGACGACGATCTCGCCGGCCTGGCCCGGCGGCAGTGCGCGGCCTTCGGTGTCGACGATCTCGACCACCACGTCCTCGGCCGTCAGGTGCATGCCGCCCTGCGGGCATTCGTGGGCGATGAAGCCGGCGTCGCGGCCGCCGTAGCCGTTGGCCACGGGGCAGCCGAACACGCCCGAGATGACGGCCCGCTGCTCGTCGTACAGGCGCTCGCTGGTGACGAAGGCCACGCGCAGGCCCAGGTCGTCCATGCGCTGTCCCCGCGCCTGGGCATGGCGCGCGATGTGGGCCAGCGCGCTGGGGTAGCCGAACAGCATCCTGGGCCGGCGGCGGCGGATGGCGGCGACATAGCCGTCGAGCCGCGCCGGGCTCATCTCGAAGGCCGGCAGCAGCTGCGTGCGCATCAGCCGGTCGCGCCAGGCGCGGGCGCGGTCCTGGCTGCCGAGCTCGATGGGCGAGCCCCAGACCACGATCTCGGGGTCGCCGATGTCCACGCCCCACCAGCGCGTGGCGCGCCACTTGGCGGCCACGTCGTGGCTCACGCGCTCGCGGCCGATGTAGAACACCAGCGGCTCGCCCGAGCTGCCGCCGGTGTTGAAGCGGGCCAGGCCCTGGGCGCGCTCGTGCTTCAGCTCGGCGGTGTGGGCGCGGATCAGGGCCTTGGTCAGCAGGGGCAGGCGCTGCAGGTCGGCCAGGCTTTGCAGCTGCGCGGGCTCGAAGCCGCTGGCAGCGAAGAGGCGCCGGTAGTACGGCACGTGGCGGCCGGCCTCGGCCAGCAGCGCGCGCAGGCGCTCGAGCTGCAGGGCCTGCAACCGCTCGGGCGGCCACCACTGGGTCTGCTCCAGACCGCGGCGCACGGCCACGCTGCGGTGCTGCTTGAGCCGCTCCTGCAGCGGGAACAGCAGGCCCGAGGTGAAGGCGGTGTAGAGGCCCGGCATGGTCTTCGGCGCCGACTCAGCGCAGCGCCACGCGGGCGCCGCCGTGCGCGGCGGCGGCCTGCAGGTGCAGCGTGCGGAACAGCGCCACCAGCTCTTCGACGCGCCCGTCCCAGGTGTTGGCTTCGGCGTGGTGGCGGATCGCCGCGGCGTCCCAGGGCTTGCTCAGCGCCTGCGCGATCGCGTCTTGCAGGCGAGCGGCATCGCCGAAGGGCACGACGGTGCCGAGCTCGGGGCGGCAGACGACCTCGGCGTTGCCGCCGACGTCGGTGGTGACCACGGGCAGGCCGCAGGCCATGGCTTCGAGGAACACGTTGGCCCAGCCCTCGTTGCGCGTGGCCAGCACGAACACATCGGCCGCCGACAGCGGCTCGCGCACCCGGTCCGGCGGCAGCGGGCCGAGAAAGTGCACGGCGTCGGCCAGGCCGAGCGCGGCCACCTGGCGGCGCAGTTCGGCTTCCAGGTCGCCCTCGGGACCCGGGCCGCCGACGATGAGGTAGCGCAGGCCGGGGCAGCGCTCGCGCAGCGCCGGCAGCAGCGCGATCACGCGGTGGAAGCCCTTGCGCTCGACCAGCCCGCCCACGCCCACCAGCACCGGCGCGTCCGGCGGCAGGCCCAGCGCCTGCCGGGCCTGGGCCCGCGGCAGGGGCTGAAAGCGCTGCAGGTCGACGCCGTTGCCCACCACCTGCGCGCGCTCGGGCGCCACGCCCAGCTCCAGCGCCAGGCGGCGCAGCGATTGCGAGACCGCGATCACACGCGCAGCGCCCCGCAGCGCCTGCGCCAGGCGCGGCCGCAGGCGCGCATCCTGCGCATGCCGCGGCTCGGTGCCGCGCAGCGTGACCGTCACCGGCACGCGCAGCCAGCGGCCGAGCCGCGCGGCCGCATCGCCGTCGGGAAAGCCGAAGTGCGCGTCCAGCACATCCAGCCGGCCGGCGCGCTTGAGCCGCCACAGCCGCGGCAGCGCCCCCAGGGCCATGAAGACGCCGTCCAGCGACTTCAGCGCCCCCGGAAACGACAAGAAGCGCGGGTACCAGACCTCGAAGCCGGCCTGCGGCTCGTGGCGCGGCGCGCCGGGCCGCCAGCCGGGGCGGGCCCGGCGCAGCAGCCCCTGCAGCGGGAACCAGGGCGTGGGCGCCACCACCGCCAGCGGCAGCTGCGCGCCGACGCGGAACATGCGCTCGCGGATGAACAGGCCGGCACCGGGCTGCACCCGGCTGGGGAACAGGCTGCTCAGCACGACGATGTGGGGGCCGGCGGCGGCCGGCGGCGTCTGGGCGAGGGTCATCAGGCCCCCGCCAGCCGCTCGAACACCGGCTTGTAGCGCGCCACCGAGGCGGCCCAGTTGCGCTGGCGCTCGACGAATTCGCGCCCGGCGCGGCGCAGCCCCGGCCAGCGTTCGCGCTGGGCCAGCAGCGCCGTCACGGCATCGGCCAGCGCCGGCGCGCTGCCGGCCTGGAACAGCCAACCGGTCTCGCCGTGGTGGATCAGCTCCTTGTGGCCGCCCACGTCGCTGGCCACCAGCAGCCGGCCCTGGGCCATCGCCTCCAGCGGCTTCAGCGGCGTGACGAGCTCGGTCAGGCGCATGCTGTGGCGGGGGTAGGCCAGGACGTCGATCAGGTCGTAGTAGCGCTGCACCTGGTCGTGCGGCACGCGGCCGGTGAACACCACCTGCGCGGCCACGCCGAGCTGCTCGGCCTGCGCCTTCAGCGCCGCCTCCTGCGGGCCGCCGCCCACCAGCAGCAGGCGCAGCGCCGGCTGGCGCTGCAGCATCGCCGGCAGCGCCTGCAGCAGCAGGTCCAGGCCCTCGTAGGCATAGAAGCTGCCGATGAAGCCCACCACGGTGGCGCCGGCCAGGCCGAGCCGCGCCTTCAGCGCCTCGTCGGGCTGCCCGCCGGGCTCGAAGGCCGCGATGTCGACCGCGTTCGGGATGACGGTGATCTTGTCGGCCGCGATGCCGCGCGCGGCGATGTCGATGCGCAGGCCCTCGCAGATCGTGAACACATGGCGTGCGTGGTGCAGCGCATGCGTCTCGAGCCGGCGCGTCATGCGGTAGCGCAGGCTGCCTTCGCTCGTGGTGCCGTGGTCGACCGCGGCGTCCTCCCAGAAGGCGCGCACCTCGTACACCACGGGGATGCCCAGCCGCTTGCCCACGCGCAGCGCCGGCAGCGCGTTGAGCACCGGCGAGTGGGCATGCAGCAGCTGCGGCCGCACGGCCGCGGCCACCTCGGCCAGCCGGCGCTCGGTCTGGCGCATCAGGGCCATCTCGGTCACGCCGGGCAGCCCCGTGCGCGCGACGCCGCCCTCGGCCGGCGGCGTGCGGTGGAAATGCCAGCCGTCGACCGTCTCCTGCCGGGCCTGCGCGTCGACGGCCGGGCCGGCGTGCTTGGGGCTGGTCAGGTGGAAGGTCTCCCAGCCCAGCCGCCGCTGCTCGCGCAGGATCGCCAGCGTGCGGAAGGTGTAGCCGCTGTGCAGCGGGATCGAGTGGTCCAGGACGTGGAGGATGCGCATGGCCCGTCTCAGGCGCGGCAGACCGTGAGGTACGATTTCACGTACAACTCTGGAAGTTCGGCATGGACGCGATCACCTACTCGGCCGCCCGGGCCAACCTGGCCTCGGTGATGGACCGTGTCTGCGAGGGTCACGAGGCCTTGATCATCACGCGCAGCGGCGAACCCTCGGTGGTGGTGCTCTCTCTCGAGGATTACAACGCGCTCGAGGAAACCGCCTACCTGCTGCGCAACCCCGCCAACGCCCGGCGGCTGCTGGGCGCGGTGGCCGAACTGAACGCCGGCAAAGGCACCGAGCGGGAGCTGGCGCGTTGAGATTGGTTTTCGCCGAGTCCGCATGGCAGGACTATCTGACCTGGCAGCGGCAGGACCGGCGCATGGTCGAGCGCATCAACCAGTTGATCCGAGAGACCCAGCGGGAGCCCTTCGCCGGCATCGGCAAGCCCGAGCCGCTGAAGCATGCGCTGGCGGGATACTGGTCGCGCCGCATCACGGACGAACACCGCATGGTTTACCGGGTCGAGGGCGAGGCGCTGCTGATCGCGCAGCTGCGCTACCACTACTGAGGCCCCCAGGGCCGGGCTGCGCCCAGCCCGCCCCCCGCGGGGGTTCAAGCAAAGTGGCAAAGCCTCGTTTGCTCGAGAGCGTCGAACCTGCCTGGAGGGGGCCACCGGCCCACGGCCGGGTTTGCAGACCGCTCACGCCAGGGCCTCCGTCGCGACGGGCGCTGGGGCTGCGGAGGCTGCGCCATCCACCACATTGCGCAGGAAGGCATCGAACATCAGCAGCGTCCACAGCGGCGCGCTGTGGTCACTGACGCCGCTCTGGTGCGTGTCGACCAGGCGCTGCAAAGTGGCGCGCTCGAACCAGCCGGTGGCGGCCAGGCGCTCGCCCAGCACGGCGTCGCGCACGCGCTGCCTGAGCGGGCCGCGGAACCAGCGGGCCAGCGGCACGCTGAAGCCCATCTTCGGCCGGTACAGCACCTCGGCCGGCAGCTGCGGCTCCATCGCCTTCTTGAGCAGGAACTTGCCTTCCTGCCCGCGCACCTTCAGGCCCGAGGGCAGCGTGGCGAGCCACTCGACCAGCGGGTGGTCCATCAGCGGCTCGCGCACCTCCAGGCTGTGCGCCATGCTGGCGCGGTCGACCTTGGTGTTGATGTCGCCCACCAGGTAGGTCTTCAGGTCGAGGTACTGCACCAGCGCCAGCGGATCGTCGGTGTCGGCCTTCGCGGCGTGGTCGTCGAAGACCTGCTGCGCGCTGTAGCCGGCCAGCTCGCGGTGCAAGGCGGCGCTGAAGAGCTGTTCGCGCAGCGGCCCGCGCAGGATGCTGACCGAGTGGAAGTAGGCCTGCACCGCGCTGCGCGCCATGCCCTCGAAGGTGGTCTTGGCGCGCAGCACGCGCGGCGCCCAGTCGGCCTTGGGGTAGACGCGGCCCAGCAGGCCGAACAGCGGCTGGCGGATGCCCGCCGGCAGCGCGGCGCGCATGCGCTCTTCCATCAGGTGCAGGCGGTAGCGGCGGTAGCCACCGAACATCTCGTCGCCGCCGTCGCCCGACAGCGCCACCGTCACGTGCCGGCGCGCGAGCTGGCAGACGCGGTAGGTGGGGATGGCCGAGCTGTCGGCGTAGGGCTCGTCGTACAGGCGCGCCAGCGTGTCGACGAGGTCGAAGTCGTCGGACTTGACGATGTCCAGCCGGTGGTGGGTGCGGTAGCGCTCGGCCACCGTCTGCGCGAAGGCGCTCTCGTTGAACTGGGGGTCGTCGAAGCCGATCGAGCAGGTGTTGACGGGCCCGGCCGACAGGCCGGCCATGGTGGCGACGACGGCGCTGGAATCGACCCCGCCCGACAGGAACGCGCCCAGCGGCACCTCGGCAATCATCCGCAGCTGCACCGATTCGCGCAGGCGCTGCACGAGCTCGGCGCAGGCGTCCTCGGCGCTGATGGGGTTGTCCAGCGTGTAGCGCACGTCCCAGTACGGCTTGGGCGCCGGCACCGGCTCGCCGCGGCGGATCGTCAGCAGATGGCCGGGCGAGAGCTTGCTGGCCTGGCGGAAGATGGTGCGTGGCTCGGCCACGTAGCCGAGCGCGAAATACTCCTCGACCGCCAGCGGGTCGATGTCGCGCGGCAGGTCGCCGCGCGGGCTGCGGTAGGCCAGCAGCGACTTCAGCTCCGAGCCGAAGAGCAGCGTGCCGTCGCCCAGCAGCGCGTAGTACAGCGGCTTGACGCCCAGGCGGTCTCGCGCCATGAACAGCGTCTGCCGGTGGCGGTCCCACAGCACGAAGGCGAACATGCCGCGCAGGCGCTGCACGCAGGCCTCGCCCCACTGCTCCCAGGCGTGGACGATGACCTCGGTGTCGCTCTTGGTGCGGAACACGTGGCCGGCGGCCTGCAGCTCGGGGATCAGGGCCTGGTAGTTGTAGATCTCGCCGTTGAAGACGACGACCACCGAGCCGTCCTCGTTGAACAGCGGCTGCTGGCCGGTGGCGATGTCGATGATGCTCAGCCGCCGATGGCCCAGGCCCAGGCCGGGCTCGACGTGCAGGCTGCCCTCGTCGGGGCCGCGGTGCGCCTGCGCATCGTTCATGCGCCCGAGCACGGCGGGCTCGACGGCTCGGCCGCCGCGGGTGTCGAAGATGCCGGTGATGCCGCACATGGGGTGTTCAGTTCCGCCTTGCTCGCTTCGATCGATCCGCCAGCAGCTCGTCGTACAGGCCCTGGTAACTCGCCACCATCGCCGGCAGGCTGAAGCTGCGCAGCACGCGCTGGCGGCCGGCCCGGCCCATCGCCGCGCTGGCGGCCCGGTCGCCGGCCAGGTCCAGCAAGCCCCGGGCCAGCGCGGCGGCGTCGCCCGCGGCCACGAGCCGGCCCGTGACGCCGGCCTGCACCAGCTCGGCATTGCCGCCGACCTCGGTGGCCAGCACCGGCAGGCCGCAGGCCATCGCCTCGAGAATGGTATTCGAGATGCCCTCGGCCAGCGAGGGCAGCACGTAGGCATCGAGCCCGCGCATGACATCCGGCACGTCGGCACGCTCGCCCGGCAGCCAGGCCAGATCGGCCACGCCGGCGGCCTCGAGCAGCGCCCGGGCCTCGGCGCGCAGCGGGCCGTCGCCCACCATCACCAGGCGCAGCCGCTCGCGCAGCGCCGGCGCCTGCTGCAGCGCCCGCACGAAGGCCCGCGCCAGCAGGGTCTGCGCCTTCACCGCCTGCATGCGCCCCACCGTGCCCACCAGCCACAGCGCGGGGTCGGCGAACGGGCAGCCGGCGATGGGCGCACGGCCCCCCGCCGCGGGGCTGAAGCGCTGCGCGTCGACGCCGTTGTAGATCTGCGCGATGCGACGCCGCGGCACGCCCACGCGCTGCTCGAGGTAGCCGGCCAGGTCGCGCGACAGCGCCACGTAGCGGTGGACGAAAGGCCGGTAGGCGCGGCGCATCCACTGGTGGCGCCGGCTCGTGCCGTCGAGGTCCTCGACATCGCGCCCGTGCTCGCCGTGGATGCGCACCGGCACGCCGGCCCACCAGGCCGGCACCTGGCATTCCAGCGCCGCCAGGTTGCGCGTGTGCACGATGTCGGGCCGGCGCTCGCGCAGCAGGCGCACGAGCCGCGGGTAGAGCCGGGCGCCATGGCCGGGCGGCTTGTGCAGCGAGACGAACTCCACGTCGGGCCGCCGGATGCGCCGCGCGAAAGCCGGCGCCACCTCGGTGAGCGCGACCACGGTGTGCCGGAACGCCTGCACCGGCATCTGCTCGATCAGGTTGACGACGCCGTTCTCCAGGCCGCCGGTGTCGAAGCGGTAGACGAGGTGCAGGACCTGCGCCGCCACCCTACAGCCGCCACACGCGCAGCCCGGCTTCGGCCAGCGCGGCGGGGTCGAAGGCCGACTTCACGTCGATGAAGGCCCCGCCCTTGACCACCTTGCGGGCGATGTCTTCCATCGACAGCGCCGCGAACTCGCGGTGCGCCACCGCGGCCACGATGGCGTCGGCACGCGGCAGCGCGTCCCAGGGCAGCAGCTTGACGCCGTACTCGTGCAAGGCCTCGTCGGCCTCGGCCTGCGGGTCGGTCACGCAGACCTCGACGCCGTAGCTCTGCAGCTCGTGGATGATGTCGATGACGCGGCTGTTGCGCAGGTCGCCGCAGTTCTCCTTGAACGTGAGGCCCAGCACGTTGACTCGGGCGCCCTTGATGTAGCTGCCGCTGGCGATCATGTGCTTGATGGTCTGCTCGGCGATGAACTTGCCCATGCCGTCGTTGATGCGCCGCCCGGCCAGGATCACCTGCGGGTGGTAGCCGATCATGTCGGCCTTGTGCGTGAGGTAGTAGGGGTCGACGCCGATGCAGTGGCCGCCCACCAGGCCGGGCTTGAACTTGAGGAAGTTCCACTTCGTGCCGGCGGCCTCGAGCACCTCGGTGGTGTCGATGCCGAGCTTGTCGAAGATGATGGCCAGCTCGTTCATCAGCGCGATGTTGAGGTCGCGCTGCGTGTTCTCGATCACCTTGGCCGCCTCGGCCGCCTTGATGCTGCTGGCGCGGTGCACGCCGGGCTCGACGATGCGCTCGTACAGCCGTGCCACCCGCTCCAGCGTCTGGGGCGTGTCGCCGCTGACGATCTTGAGGATCTTGGTCAGCGTGTGCTCCTTGTCGCCGGGGTTGATGCGCTCGGGGCTGTAGCCGACGAAGAAGTCCTGCTTCCACTTCAGGCCCGACTCGCGCTCGAGCACGGGGATGCACACCTCCTCGGTCGCGCCGGGGTAGACGGTGGACTCGTACACCACCGTGCAGCCCTTCTTCATGTGGCGGCCCACGCTGGTGCTGGCGCCGACCAGGGGGCGGAAGTCGGGGATGTGGGCCGCGTCCACCGGCGTGGGCACGGCGACGATGATCATGTCGGCTTCGCCCAGCATGGCCGGGTCCGCCGTGTACACGGCATGCTGGGCGGCAGCCAGTTGCGCATCGTCGAGCTCGCGCGAGGGGTCGCGGCCGGCCTGGCAGGCCTGCACCTTGGGCAGCGCGATGTCGAAGCCGATGGTGCGCAGGTGCTTGCCGAACTCGACCACGAGCGGCAGCCCGACGTAGCCCAGGCCGATGACGGCGACGGTGTTCATGGCGGGTTTCCTTTCTTCGGATTTCGATGCGGGGGGTCGGCTCGGGCGCGGCGCTCAGCGTGCGTCGCGCGTCTTCAGCAGCAGCGCGTTCAGCGGCCCCAGGTTGGCCTGCACGAAGGCCTGCAGCGCGGCCTCGGAGGCCGGCACGCTGCCGGCGTCGGCGTACAGCAGCACGAGGGCACCTTCGTCGCCGTGCCCCTGCAGCCGTGCCAGCCCGCCGGCCAGCTTGGCCGCCACGTCGCCGGCGATGAAGCGCCCGTCCACCCAGTAGAAGTGCCAGGCCACCAGGTGCGGCCGGTGCGTGCCGGGCTCGCCCGGGGCCAGGGCCAGGATCTCGGCGGTGTCCACGCCCAGGGTGCCGCCGTGGCCATCGCTCACCTCGCGCCGGCCCTTGGGCATCAGGTTCCACTCGTCGCTGCGCATCGCGACCAGGCGGTTGGTGGAGCTGACCAGCTTGCGGCCCTCGTGCTGGTTGCGGTAGTAGGCGATGTCCACGCCCACGGCGGCCCCGCCGGGCCCGGCATAGGCCCGCTCGGCCTCGACCGAGGGGTTGCTGAAGCGCGGCTGGAAGGCCACCAGCGGCGCTCCCTGCGCCCCTTGCGCCCCTTGCGCCTGCCAGCCCGCGCCCAGCGCGGCCGGCAGCACGAGGCGGGCCGGCGCGGCGATGAGCTCCTGGCGCAGCAGCAGGCCCGCGGCCGCGTGCGGCAGCAGCACCAGCACCACCGCGGCGGCGGCGGTGAGCGCCATCGCGCGGTCCCGCGCGGGCTGCGGCGGCAGCGGCCGCCCGCCGGTGGACGCCGGTCGCGGCGGCGCGTCGGGCTCGGCCCAGCGCGCGCCGACGACGAACATCAGGAAGATGATGAAGCCGAAGAAGACCCAGCCGTACAGGATGTGGTCGATGCCGGTGGCGATGCGGTTGTCCGACAGGTAGGCCAGCATCACGATCAGGTAGGCGCGCAGCCAGTTCGCCAGCACCGGCATCAGCAGCGAGATCACCATGAACACGCCGCGCCGCCAGTGGCTGCGGTAATTGAGGTAGGCGAACAGCGTGCCCACCATGAACGAGGCCATCAGGTAGCGCACGCCGCTGCACTCGTCGATGACGGACCAGCTGCCGTTGGGGATGATGAAGTGCTGGCCCTCGCGGTACACCGGGATGCCGGTGAACTGCAGCGCCGTGACCACGAAGTTGGCGGTCCAGCTCATCATCGTGGGCACGACGAATTCGCCGAAGGGCACGGCGAAGAACAGGAACAGCAGCGGGAACAGGATCACCCCCGCCACCTCCAGCCCCAGCACCGCCGGCACGGCCAGGATCAGCAGGCCGACGAAGGCGAACTGCGCCACCACGTCGGTGACGACCAGCCGCGCGAGCAGCCAGGCCAGTGCCGCCGCCAGCACCGCCAGCAGCAGCCCCGGGCAGGCGCGGGGCGCGAGCACGGCCAGGTCGGCGCGCCGGCGCCACACCAGCCACAGGCTGATCGGCAGCACCAGGAAGGCGTGGGCGAAGGTCTCCGAGCGCCACCAGATGCCGACCATGGTCTCGCCGGTGTCGCGGTACAGCAGCAGGATCGCGGCTTCCAGCAGCAGGAACAGCGGCAGCGCCCTGCGCCAGGGCGAGGCGGCCTTCAGGTCGGTGGCGGGGATGGCGCTCATGGTGGCGGGGGTCGGTGCGGGGGGCGGGGGGCTGGGCGGGATGCGGGGCTGGCTCAGGCCGCCAGCGGCGGGCGCTGCAGCCGGGCCAGCGCCTCGTCCAGGGCCTGCAGATGCGCGGGCCAGCTGTAGGCCTGCTGCACGCGGCGACGGCCGGCCTGGCCGATGGCCGCGGCGCGCGCCGGCTCGCGCAACAGCGCGTCGATCTCGTGCACGAAGGCCTCGGCGCTGGCGGCGTCGATGAGCTCGGTGCCGCGCAGGGCGGCGATGGCCTCGGCGCAGTCGCGCGCCGCCACCACCGGGCGCGCCATCGCCATCGCCTCGAGGACCTTGTTCTGCAGGCCGCGCGCCAGCCGCAGCGGCGCCACCACCACCGCGGCATGCTGCAGGTAGGGCCGCACGTCGGGCACGGTGCCGCTGACCTGCACCGCCGCGCCGGCCAGCGCGCGCACGGCCGGCGCCGGGTTGCGGCCGACGATGTGCAGCCGCAGCGCCGGCCAGCGCTGGCGCAGCGCCGGCAGCGCGGCCTGGGTGAACCAGACCATCGCGTCGGCGTTGGGCCAGTAGTCCATCGCGCCGGTGAACACGAGCGGCTGCTCCTGCGGCGCGTAGGGCGAGGCCCGCGCCGGGTCGGGTGCGAAGTACTCGGCGTCGACCCCGTTGCACAGCGCCTGGCAGCGGCCGGCGCTTTCGGGCGCGAGGCGGCGGAACAGCGCCGTCTCCTGCTCGGTGACGAAGTACGCGCAGTCGGCGCGGGCGGCCACCGTCCGCTCGTAGGCCAGCAGCCGCTCGCCCTCGCGGCGGTACAGCCACGACATCGGCCAGCGGTGGTGCGCGGCGTACGCGGTCCACTTGGCCGAGTCGACGTCGACGAAGTCGACCAGCGTCGGCAGGCCCAGGCCCTGGGCGTACTGCGCCATCGACGAGGAGAACACCACCACGGCGTCGATCGCCTCGCGCTGCACCGTCTGGCGCACCCAGCGCTGCAGGCCGGCGTCGCGGTAGTAGCGCAGCGTCAGCGCCTGGCCTTCGAGCAGGCCGCCCAGGCTGGCCAGGCGCGCCCGCGTCGCGTGCAGGCGGCCCAGGTGCAGGCCGGCGCACAGCGCGCGCAGCGCCGGCACATGGGCCTCGTCGGCGGGGTCGTCGACGAAGCTGCCGACGTGCACGCGATGCCGCGCCGCCAGGTGCCGCAGCAGGTGGTACGAGCGCACCTTGTCGCCCTTGTCGGGCGGGTAGGGCATGCGGTGCACGAGATAGAGCAGGTTGGCCATCGGTCAGCCGGCGCCGGGCCGCCCCAAGGCGGCTGAACTCCCCCTCGGGGGGCGCGAACGAAGTGAGCTGGGGGCCATCAGTCAGCCCAGCGAGCGGACCACGTAGGGCCCGAGCCAGTTCGCCACGCCGATGGGCAGGCGGCGCCAGGTCTCGATCAGCAGCCGGTACTTGGCGTTGGCCGGGTTGTTCTGCGGCACGGCGTCGCGCTTGTACAGGCGGTACTCGTAGTGCAGCGGCGTGGGCTCGAAGCCCCAGTTCTTCTTGAAGGCGTACGAGCCGGTGCCCTGCTTGCTGCGGCCGTAGTCGAAGGTCTTGAGGCCGCGCTCGCAGGCGCGGCGCATCAGCTCCCAGTACTTGAAGTCGTTGGCCGCCAGCTCGCGTGCGGCGAGATCGTCGCCGGCGTAGTAGGGCAGCACCTCGTCGCGGAAGTAGAAGCTCAGCACGCCCGACAGCGCACGGCCGTCGGGGGCGGTGACGGTGAGCAGCTCGCAGTCGGCGCCGAACTCGCGCTGCAGGGCCTGGAAGTAGCGCCGCGGCAGCGCCGGCGTGCCGTGGCGGTGCACGTTGTCGGCGTACAGGGCGAAGAAGCGGTCGACCTGAGGATCGATCTCGCTCTTCAGGCCGCGCTGGATGCCCTTGCGCACCATCGCGCGCTGCTTGCGCGGGATGGCCAGCAGGTTCTGCTCGGGCTCGGGCAGCAGCGCCTTGCGGAAGGTGACGTAGAGGTCCTGCTCGGGCCAGGCCGGGCGCCGGCGCACGAGATGGCGCAGCTCGAGGTGGGCCACGCCCAGGCCGGCCGCCAGGCGCTCGGCCTCGGCCAGCAGCGCCTCGGTGCTCGCCTCGTCGTCGGCCACCACGCCGCCGTAGACGGCGAACGGCAGGCTGGTCAGCGCGCTGCCGAAGAGCAGGCTCTTCACGTGCGCCAGCGGCAGCACGCCGGTGATGCGTCCGCCCTGCCGGGCGTACAGGTAATGCGGCGCATGGCGGAAGACCGTGCCCAGCACCCGCTGCCAGCCGGCGCGGTGGAAGAACGTGGCCTGCGGGTGGCGCAGCACGAACTCGTCCCACGCCGCCTGGGTGCGGGCGTCGTCGGGGGCCAGGCGCAGGATCTCGGGCACGGCGCCGATCAGACCGCAGCCCGGTCGCCCGGTGCGCGGGGCAGTGCGCGGGGGCCGAGAAAAATGTCGTCCATCCGGCCCCAGCGGAAGTCGGCCAGCAGCGCGCCGAGCCGGCGCTCCATGCGCCCGAGATTGAGGTAGTGCCGAAAGCGCGTCTTCGCGTCGATGCCGGCCACGCGCGGCTGGCCGGGGTCGATCTCCCAGGGATGGAAGTAGAAGATGGCGCTCTGGCGGTCGACCTGGTTGACGCGCCGGATCATCCAGCGCGACAGCCCGTAGGGCAGCAGGCGGAAGAAGCCGCCGCCGCTGGAGGGCAGGTTGCGGCCGGCCAGCCGCAGCGTGGTCGGCGGCACCTCGAGCAGGCCGGCCGGCACCCGGTGCGCGAAGCGCGGCGCGTCGGGCATGCCGTAGTGGTCGTGCCGGATCGGGTAGACGCTGCTGCTGTAGCGGTAGCCGGCCTCGGCCAGCACGTCGAAGGCCCACAGGTTGGCCGGGCCGATCGAGAAGCTGGGGGCGCGGTAGCCGCGCACCTCGCAGCCGGCGATCTGCTCGAGCAGCGCCTTGGCGCGCACGACGTCGTCGCGCAGTGCGGCCGGGTCGAGCTCGCTGGCGCGCTGGTGGCCAAAGCCGTGGCTGGCCAGCTCGTGCCCGCCGTCGACGATGGCGCGCACCAGGCCCGGGTAGCGCTGAGCCACCCAGCCCAGCGTGAAGAAGGTGGCGCGCGTGCGGTGCGCGGCCAGCAGCTCGAGGATGCGATGGACGTTGCGCTCGACGCGGCACTCGCAGCGATCCCAGTCGTCGCGCCGGATGTAGGGCGCCATCGCCGAGACCTGGAAGTAGTCTTCGACGTCGATCGTCAGGGCATTGGTCAGCGCCGGGGCCAGCATGGTGGAGGTCTCGCCCGGGTTCAGGGCGCGCCGGCGGCGAGCCATTGCGCCAGGTCCGCGGCGATGCGTCCGGCGGCCTGGCCGTCCCACAGTTCGGGCAGGCGGCCGCGCTTGCCGCGGCCGGCCAGGGTCTCGGCCGCGTGGTGCAGGATGGCCTGGCGGTCGCGGCCGACCAGGGTGTTGGTGCCCTGCTCGACCGTGATCGGCCGCTCGGTGTTCTCGCGCAGCGTCAGGCAGGGCACGCCCAGCGCGGTGGTCTCTTCCTGCAGGCCGCCGGAGTCGGTGAGCACGAGCGCGGCGCCGGCCATCAGGCCCAGCATCTCGAGGTAGCCCTGCGGCGGCAGCAGCGCCATGCGCCGCGGGTCGAGGCGGCCCATGAGCCCGAAGCGCTCGAGGTTGGCGCGCGTGCGCGGGTGCAGCGCGAAGACCAGCGGCAGCCGCTCGGCCACCTCGGCCAGCACGCCCAGCAGCGCGGCCAGCGTGGCCGGGTCGTCCACGTTCGAGGGCCGGTGCATCGTGACCACGCCCCAGCCGGCGGCGTGCCCGAGCAGGGCCGGGTCGGCGCCGTGGGCGCGCAGGGTGTCGGACGGGCTGCGCGCCAGCGCGCGGCTGGCGCGCAGCGAGTCGATCATCACGTTGCCGGCAAAGCAGATGCGCGCGGCCGGCACGCCTTCGCGCTGCAGGTTGTCGGCGGCGCTGCGCTCGGTGGTGTACAGGCGCTGCGCCACCTGGTCGGTGAGCACGCGGTTGATCTCTTCGGGCATGCCGCGGTCGAAGCTGCGCAGGCCGGCCTCGACGTGGACCACCGGCACGCCCTTCTTCACCGCGACCAGGGTGCAGGCCAGCGTCGAGTTGACATCGCCCACCACCACCACGCAGGCGGGCCGGTGCGCGTCCAGCGCGGGCTCGAAGCGGCGCATCACCTCGGCCGTCTGCACCGCATGGCTGCCCGAGCCCACCTCGAGGTTGACCTCGGGCCGCGGCAGGCCCAGGTCGTCGAAGAGCTGGTGGCTCATGTCCTGGTCGTAGTGCTGCCCGGTGTGCAGCAGCAGCGTCGGCAGCGGCGGGTCGAGTGCCGCCAGCGCCCGCAGCAGCGGCGCCATCTTCATGAAGTTGGGCCGCGCGCCGACCACGCACATCACCGGCGCGGTCATGGCGCGGGCGGGTCGGGGCGGGGCGCGGTCGGAGCCGGCGGCCGGGACTCTGGCTGCGGCTGCAATTGCGACTGCGGCTGCGGCTGCGGCCGGGAATCGGCTCGGGCCTGCGGCCGCGCGATGGCCGCCACCAGCTTCTGCAGCAGCGACAGGGTCTGCACGTTCACGCGCTCCAGGCGCAGCAGCCCCCGCTCCAGGCGCTGCAGCTGGTCGCTGCGCTGCTCGGCGGTGAGCTGGGTGAGCTGGCGCGAGACGGCCTCGGCCTCGGCGGGCTCCAGGCGCAGCTTGCCGAGGTCGACGTCCAGCTCGGCCAGCGTGGGGCCCGCGGCCGGGGCCGCACCCTCGCCCGCCGTGGCCGGCCGCGTCAGCACGGGCACGGCGGCTTCCTGCGCGAATTCGCGCACCACCTCGTCCACGTCGGCGGCGGTGAGCTCGCTGCGCCCGGCCAGAAAACCCATCAGCAGCAGCCGGTCGCAGACCGAGTTGATGCGCCGCGGGATGCCGCCGCTGGCCGCGTAGATGCCCTCGAAGGCCGCGGGCTCGAAGCTGGGCTTGCCGCTGCCGCCGGCGCACTTGAGGCGGTGCTCGATGTAGCGCTGGGTCTCCTCGGCGTCCAGCGGCCCGATGTGGCAGGTGGCTGCCACGCGCTGGCGGAACTGCTCCATCTCGGGCTGCTGCAGGATCTGGCGGAACTCGGGCTGGCCGACCAGGAAGCTCTGCAGCAGGGCCTGGTTGCCGAACTGGAAGTTCGACAGCATGCGCAGCTCTTCCACCGCCTTGGGCGTGAGGTTCTGCGCCTCGTCGACGATCAGCAGGCAGCGCTTGCCCTTGCTCGTCTGGCTGATGAGGAAGGCCTCGAGCGTGATCAGCAGCTCGCTCTTGGGCACGTCCTTGAC
>JAGWMW010000049.1 GCA_028871575.1 Burkholderiales bacterium
GGCCGGATGCGGGCCCAGGCTCTCGGGCGGCGGATGGTCGGCGCCGCTGGCCAGCCGCGCCCGCTCGGCGTAGCGGTTGAACCGCCAGGCCGTGCCTTCTTGCGTGATGCGGCGCCAGACCGCGCGCTTCTCGGCCGGGCTGTAGGCGGGCCAGTGCTGCACCTCGTCGAAGCTGCGGCCGCAGCCCTTGCACACCGCGTCGCCCTGGCTCGTGGAGCAGATGGCGATGCAGGGCGCGTCGGGCGTGCCGGCGTACCAGGCCAGCCAGGCCTGGCGTGCGCGCGCCGGCATCGTCGCCTCGTCGCACAGCGGCTCGTGCCAGTAGACCATCAGCGCGTACACCTCGGCCAGCGCGCGCACCTCGGCGCAGGCCGTGATGCCGTCGGGCGAGGGCGAGCGCTCGCGCCACCAGTTGATGGCCGACTCGATGTCGGTGATGTGGATGCCGGCCATGCCGCGCGCGCTCAGCCGCCGCGGCGCCGGCGCACCGCCTGCGCCAGCGCGGCCAGCACGGGCTCGGTCTGCGCCCAACCGATGCAGGCGTCGGTGATCGAGACGCCGGGCCGCAGCGGCTGGCCGGCGCGCAGGTCCTGCCGGCCTTCCTCGAGATGGCTCTCGATCATGACGCCGGTGATCTGCCGCTCGCCGGCGGCGATGCGCGCGGCGATCTCCTGCGCGATGTCGATCTGGCGCCGGTGCTGCTTCTGGCTGTTGGCGTGCGAGACGTCGACCATCACCTGTTCGCGCAGCCCCGCCGCGGCCAGCGCGGCGCAGGCCGCGGCCACCGCCTCGGCGCCGTAGTTGGGCTGCCGGCCCCCGCGCAGGATCACGTGGCAGTCGAGGTTGCCGCGGGTCTCGAAGATGGCGGCCTGGCCCATCTTGGTCATGCCCATGAAGGCGTGCGGCGCACCGGCCGCGACGATCGCGTCGATGGCCACCTGCACCCCGCCGTCGGTGCCGTTCTTGAAGCCCACCGGGCAGCTCAGGCCCGAGGCGAGCTGGCGGTGGCTCTGGCTTTCGGTGGTGCGTGCGCCGATGGCGCCCCAGGCCACGAGGTCGCTGATGAACTGCGGGCTGAGCAGGTCCAGGAACTCGGTGCCCACCGGCAGCCCGAGCTCGACGATCTCGATCAGCAGCCGGCGCGCACGCTCGAGCCCCTCGTTGATGGCGAAGCTGCCGTCCAGGTGCGGGTCGTTGATGTAGCCCTTCCAGCCCACCGTCGTGCGCGGCTTCTCGAAATAGCAGCGCATCACCACCAGCAGCGCATCGGCCAGCGGCTGAGCCGCGGCCTGCAGCCGCTGCGCGTACGCCAGCGCCAGGCCGTGGTCGTGGATCGAGCAGGGGCCGACGATGACGAGCAGCCGGTCGTCCTGGCCGCGCAGCACGGCGGCGATGGCCTCGCGGCTGCGCTCGACCAGGGCCAGCGTGGCGGCCGAGCCGGGCAGCCGCTCCATCAGCAGGGCCGGCGTGATCAGCGGCCGCACGGCCTCGATGCGGGTGTCGTCGATGCGGGTCGTGTCGCGGGTGGGGGCGCGCTGGCCCACCTCGCGGTCGTGGCGGGGGTCGTCGAGCGGGTTCATCGCCCGATTGTCGTCAAGGCGGCGGCCCGTCGGACTGCAGGCCCTGCAGGGCCTGCTCGGCGATCGAGCGCAGCGCGGCGAAGGTGGCCTCCAGCGATTGCGCGCTGGTGTCCAGGCTGTATTCAGCCTTCGAGTAGAAGGCCGCGCGGCCGGCCAGGATGCCCTTGAGGTCTTCCATCGCCTCCAGGCTGGCCGCCATCGGCCGCAGGTCGCCCTGGGCCGTGACGCGGCGCATGTGGTCCTCGGGGCTGGCGCGCAGCCAGATGGTGGTGCAGTGCGACAGCAGCAGGTTGAAGGTGGCGGCGTCCGACACCAGGCCGCCGGGCGTGGCGATCACGGCCTCGGGGTACAGCTGGATCGTCTCTTCGAGCGCGCGCCGCTCGTAGCGGCGGTAGGCCTGCGGCCCGTACAGGGCCTGGATCTCGGCCGTGCTGCAGCCGGCGAGCTTCTCGATCTCGCGGCTGAGCTCGATGAAGGGAAAGCCCAGCGCCGGCGCCAGCATCCGGCCCAGGGTCGACTTGCCGGCCCCGCGCAGGCCGATCAGGGCCACGCGGGTGCTGCGCGCCGGGCCCGGGCTCGCCTGGCCCAGCATCTCGGCCAGGGCCAGCCGCACGCGGCGCAGCGCCGCCTCGTCCCGGTGCTCGAGCAGCTCGCGGATCAGCAGCCATTCGGGCGACGAGGTGGTGACGTCGCCCAGCAGCTCGGCCAGCGGGCAGTGCAGCGCCTGGGCGACCTGCTGCAGCACCAGGATCGAGGCGTTGCCGATGCCGTACTCGAGGTTGGCCAGGTGGCGCTCGGACACCTCGGCCGCCTGCGCCACGGCCTTGCGCGTCATGCCGCGGCGCGCGCGCAGGGCACGAACGCGTTCGCCCAGGGCCACCAGCAACGGATGCTTGGGCTGTGCCTCGGGCCCAACGGATGGCGCGGCGGCTCCGGCCAGGGTCAAACCCGCAATAGGCAATATAGTGCTTGACATGCAGAAAAGTGGGCGGTAGGGTGCAAATGCGCACAATAGTTCATCTCCGGGTCGGCGGCAAGCCATGGGCCCGCGGCGATGCCCCGACGACGGTTCGACACCACCCGGACGATGACCCCGACCACCGCCACCGCCACCGCCCCCGGCCCCGACTTCAATTTCGCGCGTCACCTGCTGGCGCTGAACACCGGCCGCGCCGCGAAGACGGCCTACATCGACGACGAGGGGCGCCTGAGCTACGGCGCCCTCGACGAGCGGGTGCGGCGGGCCGCGGCCGCCTTGCTGGCCGCCGGTCTGCGCCGCGAAGAGCGCGTGCTGCTGCTGATGCACGACTGCAGCGACTGGCCGGTGGCCTTCCTGGGCGCGCTCTACGCCGGCCTCGTGCCGGTGGCGGTGAACACGCTGCTGACGGCCGACGACTACGCCTACATGCTGCGCCACAGCCGCGCCCGCGCGGCCCTGGTCTCGGCCGCGCTGTGGCCGGTGCTGCAGGCGGCGATGCACGCGGCCGGGCCTGCCGCGCCGGGCCGTGCCGGGCATGAACTGGGCCCGGTGGTCGTCTCGCGCGCCCCGCAGGGCCGGGCCCCGGCCGGCACGCTGGCCTTCGACCCCTGGCTCCTGGCCCAGCCGCCGCTGGCCGAGGCCGCGGCCACCGGCGCCGACGACCCCGGCTTCTGGCTCTATTCCTCGGGCTCGACCGGCCGCCCCAAGGGGGCGGTGCACACCCAGGCCAGCCTGTACTGGACGGCCGAGCTCTACGGCCGCGCGGTCCTGGGCCTGGTCGAGTCCGATGTCTGCTTCTCGGCCGCCAAGCTGTTCTTCGCCTACGGCCTGGGCAATGCGCTGAGCTTCCCGCTGAGCGTGGGCGCCAGCGTGGTGCTGATGGCCGGGCGGCCCACGCCCGAGGCCGTGTTCCAGCGCTGGACGGGGCAGCGGCCCACCGTGTTTTTCGGCGCCCCCACCGGCTTTGCGGGCATGCTGGCCAGCCCGGCGCTGCCCCCGCGCGAGCAGGTGGCGCTGCGGCTGTGCTCGTCGGCCGGCGAGGCGCTGCCGGCCGAGATCGGCCAGCGCTTCACCGCGCATTACGGGGTGGAGATCATCGACGGCATCGGCTCCACCGAGATGCTGCACATCTTCATCTCCAACCGCCCGGGGCAGGTGCGCTACGGCACCACCGGCTGGCCGGTGCCGGGCTACCAGGTCGAGCTGCGCGGCGACGACGGCCGCCCGGTGCCGGCGGGCGAGCTGGGCGAGCTCTGCATCGACGGCCCGAGCGCGGCGCTGATGTACTGGGGCCAGCGCGACAAGAGCCGCGACACTTTCCAGGGCCGCTGGACCCGCAGCGGGGACAAGTACCTGTGCAACGCCGACGGCAGCTACACCTACGGCGGCCGCAGCGACGACATGCTCAAGGTGAGTGGCATGCATGTCTCGCCGTTCGAGGTCGAGGCCACGCTGGTGCAGCACCCGGCCGTGCTCGAGGCCGCCGTCATCGGCGTGCCCGATGCCCAGGGCCTGACCAAGTCCAAGGCCTACGTCGTGCTCAGGGCCGGCGCAGCCGCCACCGCGGCCGAGCTGCAGGCCTTCGTCAAGGACCGGCTGGCGCCGTACAAGTACCCGCGCGCGATCGAGTTCATCGGCGAGCTGCCCAAGACCGCCACCGGGAAGATCCAGCGCTTCAAGCTGCGCGAGCGAGAGCGCGAGCGCGAACGCAAGGCCGCAGGCCCGTGACCGCGGGCCCCGCGAGCGACTTCGTCGAGCTGGCCTGGGCCGGCCGCACCGTGCGCATCGAGCACGCCTGGATCGGCGGCGCCGCGCCGGCCGCGCCGCTGCTGGTCTTCCTGCACGAGGGCCTGGGCTCGCTGGCGATGTGGAAGGATTTTCCGCAGCGCCTGTGCGCCGCCGCGGGCTGCCGCGGCCTGGTCTATTCGCGCCCCGGCTACGGCCGCTCGACACCGCGCGATCCCGACGAACGCTGGGGCGTGGACTTCATGCACCGCCAGGCGCACGGGCTGCTGCCGGCGCTGCTGGCGGCCCTGGGCGTGGACGCCGCCGCGGCGCCGGTCTGGCTGTTCGGCCACAGCGACGGCGGCTCGATCGCGTTGCTGTTCGCCGCGCGCTTCGCGCCGCTGACGGCGGGTGTCGTGGTGCTGGCGCCGCACATCCGGGTCGAGGACCTGTCCATCGCCAGCATCGAGCGCGCGCGCCAGGCCTATGTGCAGGGCGACCTGCGGCGCGGTCTGGCGCGCTATCACGACGACCCCGACTCGGCCTTCTGGGGCTGGAATCGCATCTGGCTCGACCCCGCCTTCCGGCACTGGTCGATCGAGGCCGAGATCGGCGCCATCCGCTGCCCGCTGCTGGCGGTGCAGGGCCTGGACGACGAGTACGGCACGCTGGAGCAGATTCGCGGCATCGCGCGGCGCGTGCCGCAGGCGCGGCTGCTCGAGCTGCCCGCCTGCGGCCATTCGCCGCAGCGCGATCAGCCCGAGACCCTGATTGCCGCGGCGGCCGCCTTCATCGCCGGCACCCAAGCGGACGCGGGCTGACGCGGCCGCGGCGGCGACCCCGGCGGCCGGCCGCGAATCGGCCTCAGGGCTGGCTGGGCGCCAGCAGGAACAGCTGCGGCCCGGGCAGCACCACCACCGACATCCCCATGCCGCGCAGGCCCAGCGCGGTGAACTCGTTCACGTTCACGGTGCTGCCGTCGCTGCCCGCGGCCGCGCCGCCGCTGCGCAGGCTGAAGCCGTCGCGCGGGTTGTTGGCGTACAGCGTCTCGGGGTGGGTGACGGGGCTGCCCACATTGGCCTGGCTGCGCACCCAGCTCTGGGCCGCGGTGTCGACGCTGACGATGGTGTTGGTGGTGGCGCCCACGGGCGAGGTCGACCGCCCCTGGGCGTTGAGGAACAGGCTCCAGCTCGTGGAGACCGTGCCGACCGCCGGCAGGCTGTTGTGGCGCTCGTGGGTGGCGAAGTGGAAGCTGCCGTCGGCGTCGGCTCCCACCGCCATCAGGTCGCCATTGCCGGCGCGGTAGAGGAAGAGGCGCCCGCCCACGCCGCCGCCAGGCATGTCGACGGCGTCGAAGCCGCCGTCGGCGTTGGCCCGGAAGGCGATGCCCGGCACGGCGAACGGGCAATCGGCGAGGCGCAGGCTCCAGTTGGCGTTGGCGCAAAAGAGGGCGGTCGGCCCCAGGCTGCCGCCGGCATCGATCGTGAACCGGGCCGAGGTCGCGCCGTAGGTGCCCGGCGTCGCGGTGGTGCTCAGGCTCAGGTTGTTCCAGGTGCCGGCGAGCTCGGCCAGCGTGTGCGATTGCGCCGGGAACCCGACCCCCACCCGGTAGGTCTGCCCGCCGTCGTTGGTGTACCGCACTGCCAGGAGGCCGGCCGGGGAGACGACGATGTCGTCGCGGCCGGCGTTGTCCAGGTAGCGGCAGGGTCCGTTGGCGACCCAGGTGCCGGTGCTGCCGTCGGTGTAGGTGATCCGCGGCGCGGCGGCGTTGGACGCATCGACGTTCACGCCCAGCAAGCCGGTCTTGGCCGCCAGCGTGGCGCCTTCGGCCGGCGACAGCACGCGGTAGGAGCCGCTGCGCAGCGCCGCGCAGTTGGCGGCGGCGGCGCGAAGCAGCTGCGCCGGCGGCAGGGCCGCGGAGCCGCTGGCCGGCGTGCCGCCGGCCAGCACGTCGAGCGAGCTGCCGGCCATCGTCGCCGTCAGGGCCGCCAGCGTGCTGCCGCTGGCGGCCAGGGCCCGCCGCAGGGCGTCGAGCGCGCTGTCGTAGGCGTTGCCGCTGCCGGGCGTGGCGCCCGAAGTGAGGGCACCGGCGAGCAGGTCGCCGGCCGGGGTGAGGTCGATGCCGCCGTCCTTCAGCGCGGCCACCACCGCGGCCTCGGCCAGGGCCAGCCGGGCCGGCGTCGCCGCGGCGGCGGCACTGCCATCGAAAGCGGCGTAGTAGGCCGCGGGGTCGAGCCCGGCCAGCTGCGCGACCACGAGCTGGGTGGCCGGCGTGAGGTTGGCGCGCGCGCTGGTGCTCGTGCCGCTGCCACCGCCGCTGGTGGCCAGGCCGTGCAGCACCGTGTTGTCGGCCAGCGTGACCCGCATCGCGCAGGGCAGGGCCGCCCCGGCGATGGTGACCGAGTAGCTGCCGTCGGTGCCGGTGGTGGTGCTGCCGCTGCCGGTGCTGCAGCGGGCGTCGACCGGGCGGCCGGCCAGCGCCACGCCGGTGGCTGCGGTGCCGCTGAGGGCCAGGCCCTGCGCCGGCGGGGCGGGGGCGGGGGCGGGCGTGCCCCCGCCCCCGCCGCCGCAGGCGGCCAGTGCGGCAGCCAGGGCCGCGGTGAGGGCGGCATCGGCGCCCTTGCGATGCCAGCGTCTCGTGTCCATGTCAGGGTCCCTTTCGGTCCAGTCACCCGGCTCGCCGTCTCGCGCCCCCGGGGTCCGGGCGGGCCCCGGGGCGCGGGCCGCGTCAACGTCACGGCCGGGCGCAGCATCGGCGGGCCGGTGAATGCCGTCATCGTGACAAGAGATGACCTCGCGGTGAAGAAGTCCGCGACCGACCGCTGCCGACCCGTGGCCGGCGTAGGCCCGGCTGCCGTGCGCGCGCAGGCCGGGCGGCCCCGGCGCGGCGTGGGCGCTCGGGGCCCGGGCGGATGGCGCTCGACAACGGCGCCCTGGGTTCAGGCGCGTCGCATTCGGGGGTGCGCCAGCACGGAAGGCCGGTGCGGGATGCGATCATGCCGCCACCGCCCCACCGCCCGGCCGCCGGCCGGCCCCGCCGCGATGTCCCAAGCTGCCCTTGCCGACCCTCCCCGGCGCCTGTCCGACCTGCCCGGCCCGCCAGGCCTGCCGCTGGTGGGCAACTCGCTGCAGATCGAGCCTGCGCGCTTCCACCAGCAGCTCGAGGCCTGGGGGCGCACCCACGGCGACCCGTACCGGCTGCGGCTGGGCGGCCGCCGCCTGCTGGTGGTGGCCGACCCGGCGGCGATTGCCGCGGCGCTGCGCGACCGGCCGGCCGTCATCAATCGCACCGACCGCCTGGTGCGGGGTGCGGCCGAGCTCGGCTTCGCCGGCGTCTTCGCCTCCAACGGCGAGGACTGGCGGCGCCAGCGCTCGATGGTGATGGCGGCCTTCGACCCCGGGCACATCAAGTCGTACTTCCCGTCGCTGGTGCAGATCACCCAGCGCTTCCAGCGCCGCTGGCATCGGGCTGCCGAGGCGGGCTCGGCCATCGACCTCGGCGCCGACCTGATGCGCTACACGGTCGACGTGATCGCGGGCCTGGCCTTCGGCGCCGACATCAACACGCTGGAGAGCGACGACGACGTCATCCAGCGCCACCTCGACCAGATCTTCCCGGCCCTGAGCCGGCGTCTGCAGGCGGCCTTCCCGTACTGGCGCTACGTCAAGCTGCCGGCCGACCGCCGGCTCGACCGCCACGTGGCCGCGCTGCGCGAGGCGGTGCAGGGCTTCATCGCCCAGGCCCGCGCGCGGCTGGCCGCCGACCCGGCGCTGCGCGAGCAGCCGCGCAACCTGATCGAGGCCATGATCGTGGCCCGAGACAACCCGGCCAGCGGCCTGAGCGACCGCGACGTGGCCGGCAACGTGCTGACGATGCTGCTGGCCGGCGAGGACACCACGGCCCACACGCTGGCCTGGATGCTCTACCTGCTGTCGCGCCACCCGGCCGCGCTGGCCCGCGCCCGCGACGAGGTGCGTGCCGTGCTGGGCCCCGAGCGCCTGCCGAGCCGGCCCGAGCAACTGGCGGCGCTGGACTACGTGGAAGCCTGCGCCCACGAGACCATGCGCCTGAAGCCGGTCGCGCCGCTGCTGGTGATGCAGGCCGCGCGCGAGACCGTGGTGGCCGGCGTGGCGCTGCCGCCGGGCGGGCTGATGGTCTTCCTCAGCCGCGCCGGCTCGCTCGACGCGCGCCACTTCGCCGAGCCCGAGGTCTTCGAGCCGGCGCGCTGGCTGAAGGACGCCGCCGGCCCGCTGGCCGCGCCGGGCTCGGCCAAGCGCGTGAGCATGCCCTTCGGCGCCGGCCCGCGCATCTGCCCCGGCCGCTACCTGGCCCTGCTGGAGATGAAGATGGCGATCGCGATGCTGCTGGGCAGCTTCGAGATCGAGTCGGTCGACACCCCCGACGGCGGCCCGGCGCAGGAGCGCATGGCCTTCACGATGTCGCCCGTGGGCCTGCGATTGCGCCTGCGGCGGCGCGAGCCGGAGGCTGCGTGAGCGGGCCCCGCACGATGGAGACCGCCCCCGCCGAGGCGGACTTCGGCGCCGTGCATGCCGCGCTGGCGCGCCAGGTGAGTGGCGGCCTTCTGGCCGGCGTGGCCAGCGCCGTGCTGCGCGGACGCGACCTGCTCGACCTGCACTGCACCGGCCTGGCCGACCGCGAGCAGGGCCTGCCGATGCAGGCCGACACCCTGTGCCGCGCCTTCTCCAACACCAAGCTGCTGACCTCCTGCGCGGTCCTGCTGCTGTGGGAGGAAGGCCGCCTCGGGCTGGACGATCCGGTCGAGGCCTGGCTGCCCGCGCTCGGCCGGCCGCGCGTGCTGCGCCCCGGCGCCACCACGCTGGAGGACACCGAGCCCGCGCGCGGCCCGATCACCGTGCGGCAGCTGCTCAGCCACACCTCGGGCCTGGGCTACGGTCTGCTCGATCCGGGCACGCTGCTGTTCCGCGCCTACAACGAGCGCCGCGTGCGCAGCCCGCACACCACGCTGGCCGAGATGGTCGACACGCTGGGCACGCTGCCCCTGGCCTTCCATCCCGGCACCGACTGGGCCTACTCGATCGCCACCGACGTGCTCGCCCGGCTGGTCGAGGTGGTCGGCGGCGAGCGCTTCGACCGCTTCCTGCAGTCGCGCATCACCGGGCCCCTGGGCATGGCGGACACCGGCTTCGTGGTGCCCGAGGGCCAGCACCACCGGCTGGCGGCCTACTACGCCGGCGCCGACCCGGGCGATCCGCTGAAGCCGGGCCTGACGCGGCTGGACCACGCGCCCCATGCCGGCGCCTACCTGCGCGCCTTCCCCCGCCTGTCGGGCGGCGGCGGGCTGGTGACGACGCTGCACGACATGGTGGCCCTGCTGCGCAGCCTGGTGCCCGGCGGCCCGACCCTGCTGCGGCCGGCCACGCTGGCGCTGATGATGAGCCCGCAGCTGCCGCCGGGGGTGTGGGTGCAGTTCCCCGAATCGGGGCCGATGCCGGGCAAGAGCTTCGGCCTGGGCGGCGCGGTGACGGTGGCGCCATCGGCGCAGGAGCCGGCGGCGTCGGCGGGCGAGTTCGAGTGGGGCGGGATGGCCGGCACGCACTGGTGGATCTCGCCGCGCACCGGCCTGGCGGGCGTGCTGATGGCGCAGCGCCTGATGGGTTTTTGGCATCCTTATGCCTTCGAGTTCAAGCGCGGCGTGTACGCCGCGGCTGCAGGAGCGCCGCCATGACCGAACCCGTGCTCAGGACGCTCGCCGTCGGCGGCCTGCCGATGCAGGTCGCCGAGCAGGGCCGCGGCCCGCTGGTGCTGCTGTGCCACGGCTTCCCCGAGCTGTGGCTGTCGTGGCGCTCGCAGCTCGCCGCGCTGGCCGCGGCCGGCTGGCGCGCCGTCGCGCCCGACATGCGCGGCTACGGTGGCACGGGTGCGCCGGCCGAGGTCGACCAGTACACGCTGCTGCACCTGGTGGGCGACATGGTCGGCCTGGTGCGCGCACTGGGCGAGACGCAGGCGGTGATCGTGGGCCACGACTGGGGCGCCCCGGTGGCCTGGCATGCGGCGCTGCTGCGGCCCGACCTGTTCCGCGCCGTCGTCGGCATGAGCGTGCCCTATGCGCCGCCGAGTCCGGTGGACCTGTTCGAGGCGCTGCGCGCGCAGGGCATCGACGACTTCTACATGCAGTACTTCCAGGCCCCGGGCGTGGCCGAGGCCGAACTCGAGCGCGACCCGGCGGCCACGATCCGCCTCGCGCACTACAACGGCTCGGGCGACGGCCCCGAGCGCGCCGCGTTCAGCCGCGTGCCGCCGGGGCAGGGCTTCCTGGGCGGCATGGCCGAGCCGGCGGAGCTGCCGGCCTGGCTGCCGGCCGAGGACATCGCCGCCTACGGCGCCGCGTTCGCGCGCACGGGCTTCCGCGGGGCGCTGAACTGGTACCGCAACATCTCGCGCAACGTGGGCCTGCTGGCCCCATGGCGCGGCCAGCCGGTGCGCCAGCCCTCGCTGTTCATCGCCGGCGCGCGCGACAGCGTGCTGAAGTTCCCGGCCTCGCGCAGCCAGATCGAGCACTACGGCAAGACGCTGCCCGGCCTGCGCGGCTGCCACATCCTCGAAGGCGCCGGACACTGGGTGCAGCGCGAGCGGGCGGCGGAGGTCAACGCGCTGCTGCTGGACTTCCTGGCCGGGCTCTGACCGTGTGTCCGACGCCGACGGGACGCCGCGGCCGCGCCGCCCCGCCATGATCGAGCCGCTGCTGCTGACCACGGCCCGCGTCAGCACGTTCGCAGGGCGGCGCCTGCTCACCGGCGCCAGCGGCTTCTTCTTCAGCCGCGACGAGCGGTTGTTCCTGGTGACGAGCCGGCACGTGGTGGTCGATGCCCCAAGCAAGCATTACCCCGACCGGCTCGAGGTCGAGCTGCACACGGACGGCGCGAACCTCACGCGCTCGATCGGCCTGTCGGTGCTGCTGTACCGCGAGGGCCAGAGCGTGTGGCGCCAGGGCCGCGACGACGGCGGCGAGATCGACGTGGCCGTGATCGAGCTCGAGCCGGCGGCGCTGCCCGAGGCGGTGGCGTTGCGCAGCTTCACGCCGGCGCACCTGCAGGGCTCGCTGGACGAGGTGGAAGTGGGCAGCTCGCTGCTGGTGGTGGGATTCCCGCTCGGCTTCCACGACGCGCTGCACCACCTGCCCGTGGTGCGGCAGGCGGCCATCGCCTCGTCGTTCGGGCTCCGGTTCCAGGGCCTGGGCTACTTCCTCACCGACGCCCGCACCCACCGCGGCACCAGCGGTGCCCCGGTGGTGATGCGCGACCCCGAAGGCGACCCGGCCCTGCCCTGGAAGCTGCTGGGCGTGCATTCGGCACGGATGGACATGGGCTCGCGCGACCTGCGGCTGGACGAGTCGCTGGGCCTTAACTGCGCCTGGTATGCGGACATCCTGCTCACGCTGACGGCTTGATCGGGCGGCGCAATGTTTCAGTTGATGAAGTCGGTCGGCGCGCCACGGGGGCGGGCCGTTGCAGCGCCATCACCCATGGCCTGGAGAGCCGAATGCACAAGACCCCGAACCTTTCCGCGCCGGCGTGGCGCATGCCCGGGCGCGCCCTGATCGCCGCGCCGCTGCTGGCGCTGGCGCTGGCCGGCTGCGTCGTGACGCCGCCGCGCGCCTACATCGCCGGCCCCACGGTGGCCATCGCGCCGCCGCCCCCGCGGCCCGAAGTGGTGGGCGTGGCCCCGGGCTACGGCTACGTCTGGATCGGCGGCTTCTGGAACTGGGTCGGCGACCGCCATGTCTGGGTCAGCGGCCACTGGGAGGCGCCGCATCCCGGCTACCGCTGGGTGCCGCACCACTGGGAACGCGACCGCGACGGCTGGCGCCTGCGCGGCGGACACTGGGAACGCTGACACCGTCCGCGGCGGCGGGCACCGCGGTTAGCATCATCGCCCGTTCGAAGCCGACGCCGAGCCCCCGCCCCGAGCCATGGACAGCCTGTCGACCCTGCAGTCCATGGGGCTGCACCTGCCCAGCCCCGCCTACCTCTTCGGGGCCATCGTGTTCGGCCTCGTCGGCATGGTGGCCTTCCGGCTCGGCCGACGGCGCGAGCAGCCGGTGACCTGGGGGCTGGGCGTGGCGCTGATGGCCTACCCGTACGTGGTCAGCAACACCCTGGTGATGTACCTGATCGGCGCGGCGCTGTGCGCCGGGCTGTACCTGTACCGGGGCTGAACCCGCGCGGCGCAGGCGGCGCTCAGCCGCCTTCGCCGTGGCTGCTGCCGCTGCCGAGCACGCGCTCGATGCGCCGGTCGGGCAGCAGCCACATCAGCGCCACCGTCGTGTAGAGCGCCATCGAGACCGCGGGCCGCACCAGCGCGAAGCCGATCGCCAGCAGGTACAGCAGCGGCGAGGCCTTGCCCTTCCAGTCGCGGCCCACCGCGCGGCGCAGCAGCGAGGCCGCGCCCTGCGCCTGGATGATGATCTGCTGCAGCGCGTAGTAGGCCAGCGCCGACATCAGCAGCACGGCGCCGTACAGCGCCACCGGCAGCGGGGCGAAGTGGTTCTCGCCCATCCAGCCGGTGGTCAGCGGCATCAGCGAGAGCCAGAACAGCAGGTGCAGGTTGGCCCACAGCATGCCGCCGGTGACGCGGTGGCAGGCGTGCAGCAGGTGGTGGTGGTTGTTCCAGTAGATGCCGACGTGCACGAAGCTCAGCACGTAGCTCAGGAACACCGGCCACAGCGGCTGCAGCGCCGCCAGGTCGGCGCCGTGCGGCACGTGCATCTCGAGCACCATGATCGTGATCAGGATCGCGATCACGCCGTCGCTGAAGGCTTCGAGTCGGCTCTTGCCCAAGGCAGGCTCCACGGCTGGACTGGCGGGCCGGCCCCCCGGCCGCGCCAGGCGCGCCGGGCTGCCGGTGACGAGGGATGCTACGTCAGTGATCGATGCTGATCTTCTGCGCCAGGTTCTGCCCGCCGCTGACGATGAAGTCGACCTCGACCTTCACCCCGTTGGCCAGCGTGCCGCCGCTGGTGCCGACGCCGTTGATCTGGATCACCAGGCCGTTGACCGAGAACGTGGTGCCGCTCACGTCGTAGGCCAGGCCCGAGGTCTCGGTCGTGGCGCCCGAGCCGCTGCTGGCGGGCAGGGTGCGGAACTGCACGCTGTAGGCCAGCAGCCCGCCGCCGGCCGGCGCCGTGGCCTCGACCTCCACGCTCGCGCCGTTGACGAGCTGGGCCGCGCTGCCGTTGTCGTAGGCGACGTTGGACGCCAGGGCCACGCTGCGCGTGCTGCCGTCGCCCAGCGTCAGCACGAAGGCCCGGGTCACGCTGTCGAGCTGGCCCACGGTGCCCACGTAGTCGACCGTGCTGCCGGCGGGCGGCTGGCTCTGCACGGTGACGGTCGTGGCCACCACCTGGTTGCCCTGCACGCTGCCGGCGATCTCGACGTAGACCCCGTTGGCCAGGCTGGCGCCGGCGGGCGAGACGGTGGCGCCGGCCGCGTTGACCGACACGCCGCGCACCAGGAAATTGGCCGGGCCGACGTAGCCGGTGATCGTGCCGTGCAGCGTCACCGCGCTGGCCGGGGCAGCGGTGTAGGGGCTGAGCCGGCTGGCCATCAGCGTGTCGCCGGCCGGGGTGCCGGTGACGACCACGTACTGGCCCGCCGACAGGGCGGACAGCGCCGCGGCCAGCGACGGCACGCTGGCGTCGACGACGATGCCGTCGACCTGGAACGTGGTGCCCGACAGCGCCGAGACGAGCCCGCCGATCTGCACCGTGCCGGTCGTGCCCTGCAGCGTGCTGACGCGCACCGCGCCGGCCGTCACCACGCCGCCGTTGGCGGGCTGGTTGCTCCAGACCGTGACCAGTCGCCCGTTGGCCAGCGTGGCGCCGGCCGGCCGCACGGTCGCCGCCGAGGCCAGCTGCACCGGCGTCGAACCCAGCATGAAGCTGCTGCCGTTGCCCGACAGGCCCGAGACCAGGCCCGTGATCCGCGTCACGGCATTGGTGGCCGGCTGCTGCTCGACCAGCGTGGCCAGCAGGTAGCCCTGGCCGCTGGCCGGGTCGACGCCCCAGGCGCCGTGCACCTCGAGCTGCATGCCGCTGGTGAGCGCGGCCGCGTTGGCGATGCCTTCGTAGTAGGTGACGGGGCCCCGCGTGGGGTCGGCGTTGATGCGCACCGGCACGCCGTTGACGCTGAAGCCGGAGGCCTGCAGGGCCACCGGGCCCACCAGCTGCGGCTCGATCAGCACGGCGCTGGGCACGCCGTTCGCATCGAGCCGGATCTGCAGCTGCTGGCCCAGCTGCACGGCCGCCGCCGCGGTGGCCGCCGACTCGTCCTGCGGCGTGCCGGCGAAGTACAGCGGCGAGGCGCTGTCGTAGGGCTGGCCGTCCAGCACCAGGCTGCCGAAGCCGGTGAGCGTGCCGCTGGACAGGCCGGTGGACATGCCAGTGCCGCCCGTGCCCACGCCGCCGGCGCCGGCGAGCGACAGGCTGCCGCCCCCGCCGCCGCAGGCCGCCAGCGCCAGCACCAGCAGCGCGCGCAGCGCCCAGCCCAGGGTTTCATTCCGTCTCATCGCTGTCCTCTCGTGCGGCCCGCTCGGGGGCCTCGGCCGGGGTGTCCTCGGCGCGGTAGTAGGCGCCGAAGCGCATGCGCACCGTGGCGTCTTCGCGCCCCTGGTCGGCTTCGTAGCGCCGGGTGGCCTCGGCGATCATTTCGCTGCGCGAGCGCATCCACAGCGTGCGGGCCAGCTCGGCCAGCGCCTGCGCCGAAGCCGGGGTGATGCCCTCGGCGAACACGCTCTGCTCGAGCGTCGGCGGCGCGCCCAGCAGGTTGTCCACCGCGGCGGCCAGGTGGTCGGCCACGTTGCCGCCGAACAGGGCCAGGGCCTCGCCCGAGCCCCGGGCCGGCACGTAGCCGTCGCCGCTGGGCACCACCATCTCGCGGCCGTCGCGGCCCTCCATCCGCACCAGGCCCAGGCGCACCAGCTCGGTCAGCACCGTGTAGGGGTGGACGTCCTGCGTGACGCTGCGCGCCAGGGTCTCGAACGAGGGTGCCTCGCCCAGCCGCGGCAGCGGGCGCGGGCGCTTGCGGCGGTCGCGGTACAGCGGGTCCTGCACCCAGCGCGCGTACACCTTGGCCCCGACCGAGAGCTCCTTGGCGATGCGCCCGGCCAGGCCGTTGCGGCGCCACTCGCGCACGTCCTTGCGGTGCACGCCGCTGAGCAGGCTGATCGCCGAATCGGTGTCGCCGCGGCCCGATCGCTGCAGCGCCAGCCGCGCCTGCTCGATGTACAGCGGCTTGAGCTCGGCCGCCAGCCGCGTGTAGTCGACGCCGGCGGCCAGCAGCAACTGCAGCAGCGGGGCCAGCACGCGCAGGGCCGCCGGCAGCACCTCGTCGTGGGCGGGCGCAGGCGGCACGGCGGCTTCGGATCGGGGCAGAGGGCGGGGCGTGCGTCCCATCGGCGGGGCAGGGTGGCGGGGCAGCGGGAGGGCTGCTGTCACCACAGTTTACCTGAATGGCGATGTAATGGGCAAAATTCCCATCTACTATTCACGCCGCGCCGGCCTGCGATGCCGCTGACAGCTGCTGCGGCCCCGACTCGAAACAGGAGACCCCATGTCCACCGACTCTCGCCCCATCCGGCGTGCACCTCTGGCGCCGGTCGACGGGACCCCGACGCGGACGCGGGCGCTCGGCGAAAGCCGGCGCCGGCAGGTCTGCCCGCCTTCGCTGCGCGGCCAGTCCGCGGGGGTCTGGCGGCGTCTGTGGGGCCGGCTGCTCAGGCGTGCCGACCGCTGGACATCGCCGCCGCCCGATCAGCTGGGCCAGGTGCAGGCCGACTTCCAGGCCGCGCTGGCCGATCTCGGCCCGCTGCTGGCGGCCGGCCTGCGCCGGCGCGTGGCCCGGGCGGCGACCCTGCGCGAGCTGTGGCACCTGCGGGCCGAGGTCTTCCACGCGGTGGGCCTGGCGCACGGCCAGGCCGAGGCGGCGCTGCGATTGGCAGAGTTGAACCGGCACTTCCCGCCCCGCACGCCCCGAGCCGGGGCCGCCCCGTCATGGCTGCCGTGAGCCGGCCCGCCGGCCCCCGCTCGTTCAACCCCGACGGCCTGCTGGCGGTCGGCCGGCCCGGCGAGCGCCATCCGCGCTACGCCGCGCGCCAGGCCTTCGTCGAGCTCAAGCAGAGCTACCTGCAGGCGCTCGACGGCCTGGACGGTGCCGACTGGCTGCGGCACCAGGTGCGTGCCGCCGAGCATCCGGTGGACCTGTGGCTGCTGCGCGGGCCGGTGTTCGTGCGGCTGTCCGGGCCGGCGCCCGGCCAGAGCCAGCGCCGGCAGCGCCTGCAGCGCGAGCTCGACTCGGCCTTCCCCGACCTCGACCCGCCGAACACCGATCTGCTCGGCTTGTGACACGGGCGGGGCCGGCCTTCGGGCCGGAGGACCGGTAAAAGTTTGTGGATGGGCAAATTTCCCATCTATAATGAAGCCCGTCGATGCCCCTGGCACCGCGCCCACGAACCGACACCGGAGTTCCCCATGCACCTGCCCACCCCCCCTTCGAAACGATCCTTCGCGCGGCTGCCCCTGGCCGCCGCCCTGGCCCTGGGACTGAGCGCCTGCGGCGGCGGCGGCGGTGCCGCCGGCCTGGCCGCGCCGGCGGCCACCGCCACCGCCCAGGGCGCGCACAAGCTCAGCGGGGCCGTGGTCGACGCGCCGATCGCTTTTGCCAGCGTCGTCATCACCACCGGCGCGCCGCTGGGCCAGCCCGGCGCCGTCACCGTGGGCACCGCCACCAGCGATGCCGCGGGGGCGTACACGGTGGTGCTGAACCTGCCGGGCGACAACTCGCCGGTGTTCGCCAACGCCACCGCCACGCAGCCCAACGGCACGCAGGTGAAGCTCGCGGCCTACATCGGCCCGGCCAACGCCATCACCGCGGCCGAGCTGACGGCGCGCGAGATTCCCAATCTCGTCATCAGCCAGGTCACGACGGCCGCGCTGGCGGTCTACCAGAAGCTCAACGGCGGCTCTTACGCCGCGCTCACCCCCGCCGCCTACGCGGCCCTGCTGTCGCAGCACCACGACGACATCCTGCCCATCGCGGCGGCCGTGCAGGCCGTCACGGACGGCCTGTGCGCGACGCCGGCCGGCTTCGTCGACACCGAGTCGATGGCCGAGCAGATCGCCAACCAGTCCAGCCTCGCGGGCACGGCCGCCGGCACCAGCACCAC
This sequence comes from Burkholderiales bacterium, assembly GCA_028871575.1. Taxonomy (GTDB): domain Bacteria; phylum Pseudomonadota; class Gammaproteobacteria; order Burkholderiales; family Burkholderiaceae_C; genus Rubrivivax. The sequence goes on from JAGWMW010000049.1 coordinate 17,486, forward strand.
TGCCACCGCCTCGAGCCTGCTGCAGTCGGGCTGCGACAGCGAGATGCGCAACCTCACGCAGTCGATCGGTGCCAACGGCACCTGGTCGCCGCAACTCGACCAGGGCGACGTCAACCAGAGCGGCGTGACCGTCATCGCCGCCGGCAGCTACACGCTGCAGGGGCTGATCACGCCGACCGGCCTGTCGGCGGCTGCGCCGGCCTCGGCGCCGGTGGGCACGGCCCAGCCGGTGCTGTTCAACGACACCACGGTCAGCGTCTCGGCCACGGGCCAGATCAGCTCGACCGACGGCAAGGTCAGCGGCAGCGTCACCGGCAGCTACCTCACGCTCAGCCTCACCGATGCCGGGGGCGCCACCTACACCTTCGCCGGCAAGGCCGGGCTGCTGCCTGCGGCGGCGCTCGGCGGCACGAGCGCCGCCGGCTATGCGCTGCGGGCCGGCGCCACGACGCAGAGCCTGAGCCGCTTCGATGCCGTGCTGGTGGCCGCCGCGGCCCAGCCGGTGTGGACGGCCTTCAACGGGCTGCCCAACCCGCACGACGACGGCGTGGCCTGCCCCGCGGGCTCGTTCGGGGTGCGCCTGGAAGGCAACGGCAGCGAGGCCGGCGGCATCCGCCTGGGCAGCTGCGTCACCGGCCTGGCCGCCGGCCTGTCGCTGGCGCAGTCGGCGGCGATGCCGGGCGACGACGAATACCACGCCGCGGCCCAGGCCCTGGGCTTCAACCCCTTCACGCTGGCCGTGGCCGGCGGCGCCGCGCCGCTGCCGTTCGTCCTCAGCGGCGCCGCCACGCTGCCCGGCACGGCGGCGCCGGCGGGCGTGGCCGGCACGGCCTACTACGTGATGGGCGCCAACGAGCTGGTGTTCAGCACCCCCGCCGCTGGCGTCGGGCTCTTCACGATGGACGAGAACCCGCTGGACCGGCTCGAGCAGTCCCAGCACCCCGGCGAAGATCACTGAGCGCCGCGGCTGCCGGTGCGCCGGCGCGGACCTGGACGGCTGCGTTGGCCCGGTGTCTCTGGCGCCGGGCTGCGCGCCGTGGCGCCGGGTCCGCCCGCGCAGAGCTGTAAGGGCGCGAAGGCCCGCCGGCGCCGGCGCCGGCGCTACAGCGGCCCGGGCCTTGTCGGCTGGGGCTCTTCGCGCGCTGCGGCCGCCGGCCGCGACGGCCCGGGGCCGGCGCGCAGGCGCTGCAGCAATTGCGCGGCCTCGGCCGCCTCTTC
>JAGWMW010000262.1 GCA_028871575.1 Burkholderiales bacterium
ACGTCAACGGCCCAGGGCCGGACGCGAAGCACCCCATCGATCACATTGGCAGGATTCAACCCACCAGACAAAACGACCGGAAGGGGCACGCTTGCTGGAATCAGTGACCAATCGAAGACCTTCCCGCCCCCGCCGTAACCCTCGACGTACGCGTCGAGCAGCAGGGCTTGCGCGCTGTCGAAGCGCCGGGCGAAGTCTAGCAAATCGACCCCCGGCGCCATGCGCACCGCGCGCAGGTAGGCCTGGCCGGCGGCCCGGCATTGCTCGGGCGTCTCGTCGCCGTGGAACTGCAGCAGGGCCTGCGGCAGCGCCCGGGTCGCCAGCCGCAGGTCCTGCGGGGAGGCGTCGACGAACAGCAGCACGGGCGTGACGAAGGGCGGCAGCCGCGCGACCAGCGATTCCGCGCGGGCCAGGCCGACATGGCGCGGGCTCTTCGGGTAGAGCACGAAGCCCAGCGCATCGGCGCCGGCATCGATGGCGTCGTCGACATCGGCCTCGCGCGTGAGGCCGCAGATCTTGATGCGGGTGCGGGTCATCGCGGGCCTGGGGGTCAGGGCAGCCAATCGAGGGCGGGCGCGTGAGCGGGCAGCGCCCAGGCCGCATCGTAGTAGGGCCCGAGGAAGTACAGGCCCGCCGCGGGAAAGGTGGGGGCGGCGGCCTCGCGCGAGCGCGAGGCCAGCACCTCGGCCAGCCAGCCCGGGGCCCGCCGGCCGCTGCCCACGGCCACCAGGCAGCCCATGATGTTGCGCACCATGTGGTAGAGGAAGGCGCTGGCATCGAAGTCGAAGCGCCAGTAGGCGCCGCGGCGCTCGATGGCGATCGTGCGCAGGGTCTTCACCGGGGTGGCGGCCTGGCAGTCGGCGGCGCGGAAGGCGCTGAAGTCATGCTCGCCGATCAGCAGCGCGGCGGCCTGCCGCATCGCCGGGCCGTCCAGCGGCCTGAACACCCAGCCCACCAGCCCCTGTTCCAGCGACGGGCGCACCGGCGACTCCAGCAGCACGAAGCGGTAGCGGCGCCCGTGCGCGCTGCTGCGGGCGTGGAAGGCGTCGCCCACGGGACGGCACCACTGCAGCGCGATGTCCGCCGGCAGGTGACGGTTGGTGCCCCGCACCCAGGACACGGGCTCCCGCACGAGCGAGGTGTCCAGGTGCACGACCTGGTTCAGCGCATGCACCCCGGCGTCGGTGCGGCCGGCACACACGGTCGGCAGCGGGCCCGTCTCGTCGCCGGCGAAGGCCGCCAGGGCCTGCTCCAGCGCGTCCTGCACGGTGCGACCGCCGGGCTGCGACTGCCAGCCGCGGTAGGCCTGGCCGCGGTAGCTCAGGCCCAGCGCCAGGCGCCGGGTCGGGCGTTCAGGCAAGCTTGTCCAGCATGCCCTGCGCCTTCTGCTTGAGCGCGCCGTCGGCCTTGGCCACGACCTCCTCGAGCAGGTCGCGTGCGCCTTCGAGGTCGCCGATCTGGCGGAATTCCTCGGCCAGCTCCATCTTGCGCGCCAGCGGCGCGGCGTCCTCGGGCTCGGCCGCGGTGAGCGGCTCGCCGCCGATGGAGAAATCGCCGAAGTCCAGGCCCGCGCCCGGCGCTGGCGGCGGCGCGGCGGGGGGCTTCAAGGCCACCGTGGGCTCGTCGTGCGAGAGCGAGGCGAGGTCGAAATCGAGCCCGCCGTCGTCGGCCCCCGGGCCCTCGTGCGGCGCGGCTGGCAGGGTGGCCGGCCCCGGGTCGCGCTGGCGCAGGTCAAGCGTGGGCTCGTCCAGGGCGATGTGCGCGCCGGTGCCGAAGGGCTGCGTCATCTCGCTCGGTGCGGGCGGGGGCAGCGCGGCGTCGGTGGCCACCGGCGCATCCAGGCCGAGGTCGAGGTCGACGGCCTGCTCGGGCCCGCGGTCGAGGGTGGCGTCCGCGGCGGGCTGGAACAGCGGCGAGCTGGCCTGCACCGTGTGCGGCACGGTGGAGGCCCCCAGCGGCTCGAACACCTGGCCGGTGGCGCCCACCACCAGCTGCGGGCTGGCCCCGGGCTGGTACATCGGGTTCTCGGGGTCGATGCCCAGGCCCAGCGACTGCGCCTTGGCCCAGTCCTCGCCCTGGCCGCGCGTGAGGTTGAAGACCTGGCTGGCCAGCAGCTCGAAGGCCTTGGCATCGCGCCGCTTGGCATACACCTCGAGCAGCTTGGTGCGGATCGCCATCCGGTCGGGCGTGGCGCGCATCGCCTCCTTCAGGATCTCCTCGGCCTGCAGGTCGCGGCCGTAGGCCAGATAGACATCGGCCTCGGCCACCGGGTCGACGTCGCCGATGGCGTCCAGCTGCGACAGCGAGTAGCTCATCGACGACGAGCTCGAGCTGGTGGCCGGTGCTTCGCGGGTGTCGATGCGCTGGCCGCCGCTGGCGCCGAAGAACGAGTCGGGCTGCAGGCGGCTCTCGAGGAACGAGGTCTCGCCCGCCGGGCGGCGCGAGCGGCTGCGCAGCTTGTACGCGCCCAGGCCGGCCAGCAGCGCGACCAGCACGCCGGCGGCCGGCAGCAGCAGCGGGCTGTCGAGCAGGCTGTCGAGCAGGCCGGGCTCGGGCGGCGGCGGGGGCACGGCGCGCTTGGGTGCGGCGGTGGACGCTGCGGCCGGCGCCGGCGCAGCGGTGGCCGGCGTGGCCGAGCTGGCCGGTGCGGGCGCAGGCATGGCGGCCACGACCGTGGGTGCGGGCGGTGCCGGATTGGCCGCCGGAGCCGGCGCCAGTGCGGCGGCCACGGCCACCGCCGGGGCGGGCGCTGCGCCGGGCGTGGCCGCGCTCTGCAGCTTCTTCAGCTCGTCGACGTTGCGGGCCAGCTCGGCCAGACGGTCCTGGGTGGCCTTCGATTCGGCCTGCTTGGACAGCCGGGCCTCGGGGGCCGAGGCCTGCACGCCGCCCTGGGTCAGGCGCAGGCGGTCGGGCGTCGCCCCCGCGGCCTGCTTGCGATCGTCGACCCGGGCCTGCACCTGACCCTGCGCCTGGCGTGCCGACGAAGGCTCGGCCACCGCGGTGGTGGCCCCGGCCAGGCGGCGGCGGTAGGCATCGAAGTCGGCGCTCTGCGCGACGATCAGCTCGCGCGCCTGCTGCGGCGAGACCTTGGCCGCCTCATCGGCCGAGGGCACGTTGAGCACGGCCCCGCTCTTCAGGCGGTTCATGTTCTCGCCCATGAAGGCCTGCGGATTGCCGCGGAACAGCGAGACCAGCATCTGGTCGAGCGAGATGCCCGGCCGCTGCGTGCGGGCCGCGATGCCCGTGAGCGTGTCGCCGCTGCGCACGCGGACTTCGCCCAGCGCCGGGCCCCGCCCGCCGCCCGTCGGGGCCGGCAGCGCGGCCTGCGCCATCGGTGCGGCGGGCGCCGGCGCGGCGCGC
>JAGWMW010000263.1 GCA_028871575.1 Burkholderiales bacterium
CTCGCTGCCCTGCTGCTGCTGGGCGCGATCGGCTTCGGGGCCTACAAGCTGCTCGCCCCTTCCCCGGCGGCGCATGCACCTGCACCGGCCCCCACACCCCCCCCCCCCCGGACCCCATCGCCGGCGCCGGCCCCCGCGCCCGTGGTGGCCGCTCCGCCGGCCCCGGCACCACCTGGACCCGCAACTGCGCCCGCGCCCGCGCAGGCCGCCGGCTGGGATGTCAGCCAGGCCTTCGACCGCGTGCTGCAGGGCCAGGCGCCCGGCTACAACGTGCAGCTGCGCACCAACCGGCAGAGCTACCGCATCGGCAAGGACGAGCTGCGCTTCAGCGTGCTGGCTGCCCGAGCCGGCTACCTCTACGTCTTCGTCTATGGCGCCGACAAGACGCTGACTCAGCTCTACCCGAACGAGAACTCGGGCCCGGTGCGCGTGGTGCCCGGCCAGATGCTGACGCTGCCTCGCGGCACCCAGGAATACTGGGCCACCGCCGAGCCGCCGGGCCCGGAGGAGGTGCTGGTGCTGGTGTCGCCGAGCAAGCGCGACTTGAGCGCGCTGAACCCGCGCCGCGAAGGCATCGTCACCGTCTACCCCACAGGGGCGGCGGCCGCGGTCCAGCCTGGCCCGGGCGGCGCGACGCCGGCCCTGGCCGGACGCGCGGTCTGCCCGGGCAGCGTGGCTTGCGACGACAGCTACGGCGCGGCCCTGGCCAAGGTCGAGATCGTGCGGTGAACAAGGCCTTCGTCAAGGAGCCCTCCAGTGACGACGAGGACGAGGGCGAGCCCCCCGGCCTGCCGCCGCTGCCCGCCGGCAGCCGCAACTACCTCACGCCGGCGGGCTGGCGGCGCCTGCGCGCCGAGCTGATGAACCTGCTGGACGCAGAGCGGCCGAAGACCGTCGAAACCGTGTCCTGGGCGGCCAAGAACGGCGACCGCAGCGAGAACGGCGACTACCTCTACGGCAAGAAGCGACTGCGCGAGATCGACCGCCGCATCCGCTTCCTGACCCAGCGGTTGGACATCGCCGAGGTGGCCGATCCTTCGGTGCACCACGGCAGCGACCAGGTGTTCTTCGGCGCCACCGTCACCTATGCCACGGCGGATGGCGACGAGCGCACGGTCACGATCAAGGGCATCGACGAGGCCGACAGCCTGCGCGGCGAGGTGAGCTGGGTCTCGCCGATCGCGCGGGCGCTGCTGAAGTCGCGCGTCGGCGACGAGGTGTCGCTGATCACGCCGCAAGGGGTGGAGAAGATCGAGGTGCTGGCCGTGCGTTATCCGGCCGCGACCGACGCCGGCTGAGGCTGCAGCCGCGGCGCTCAGCCCGGCGCCGGAGTCGCCGGGCCCTCGCATCCGTCCCGGTCCGCGCAGGCGGACCGTGAGCCGCGGAGCTCAGCCCGGCGCCGGAGTCGCCGGGCCCTCGCATCCGTCACGGTCCGCGCAGGCGCACCGTGTGAGCCGCGGCGCTCAGCCGAGCCGGTGCCGCGACACGCGCAGCACCACCGGCGAGCGGCGCAGCGCCCGCAGCACCTCGGCATAGTGCACGCGGTCGCGCACGCTGATCAAGAGGCGCAGCTCGCTGGTTTCCTCGGCGGCCTCGGGGTCCATGTCCAGGTGCGTGATGTCGGCCTCGGCCAGGCTGATCGCCGAGGCCACCTGGGCCAGCACGCCCTTGCCGTTGCGCACCAGCACCGACAGGCTGGTCTCGAAGGTGCGCGTCAGCTCGTCGGCCCACTCGACCTGCATCCAGCGCTCGCTGTCGCGCTCGAACAGGCGCTTGCCGGTGGGGCAGTCGGCGGTGTGCACGAGCAGGCCCTCGCCGCGGCCGAGGTAGCCCACGATCGCATCGCCCGGGATCGGCCGGCAGCAAGGCGCGAGCTGGATCGAGGCGCCTTCGCTGCCGTCGACGAAGACCACGCCCTGCGTCGGCGTGCCGTCGTCCGGGGCGTAGCGGCCCAGGGTCAGCGTGACCGCGTCGGGCTTGATGCCGCGCTCGCCCATCAGTCGCGCCAGCCGCTTGGCCACGATGGTGGCGATCTTGCGGCCCAGGCCGATGTCGACCATCAGCTCGCCGCGGTTGCGGTTGCCGCTCCAGCGCGTGAGCTGCTGCCACAGCGCGGCGGCGCCGGCGTCGGCGGGGTCGGTGGACGGCAGCTGCAGGCCCTCGGCGCGCAGCGCCTGCGTCAGCAGCCGCTCGCCCAGGGCGCGCGACTCGTCGCTCTCCATGGTCTTCAGGTGATGCCGGATCTTCGAGCGCGCGCGCCCGGTGCGCACCATGCTCAGCCAGGCCGGGTTGGGGCGCGCGCCGGGGGCGGTGATGATCTCGACCACGTCGCCGCTCTTGAGCTCGGTGCGCAGCGCCACGGGCTCGCCGTTGACCTTGGCCGCCACCATGTGCTGGCCGACGTCGGAGTGGATCGCGTAGGCGAAGTCCACCGGCGTGGCCCCGCGCGGCAGCGCCAGGATCTTGCTGCGCGGCGTGAACACGTAGACCGCGTCGGGGTGGAGGTCGATCTTCACGTGCTCGAGGAACTCGGCCGAATCGCGCGTCTCGTCCTGGATGTCGAGCAGGCTCTGCAGCCAGATCGCCGACAGGCGCTGGGCGTCGGCCGCGGCGTTGCCCTTGTCGCCCGGGCGGTCCTTGTAGATCCAGTGCGCGGCGATGCCCTTCTCGGCCACCGCGTGCATGGCCTCGGTGCGCATCTGGAACTCCACCGGCGTGCCCAGCGGGCTGACCAGCGTGGTGTGCAGGCTCTGGTAGCCGTTGGCCTTGGGGATCGCGATGTAGTCCTTGAATCGCCCCGGCACCGGCTTGTACAGCTGGTGCAGCACGCCCAGGGCCACGTAGCAGTCGGTGAGCGTGGGCACGACGACGCGGAAGCCGAAGATGTCGCTGACCTGCGCGAAGCCGGCGTGCTTCTCGCGCATCTTCTGGTAGATCGAGTAGATGGTCTTCTCGCGCCCGCTCACCTCGACCTTGATCTTGTGGCGCGCGAAGGCGCGCTCGACGTCCTGCTGCACGCGCTCGACGATGTCGCGCCGGTGGCCGCGCGCGCGCTGCACCGCCTTGGCCAGCGCGCCATAGCGCCAGGGGCTGAGCAGCTCGAAGCAGCGCTCCTGCAGCTCGCGGTAGATCTGGTTCAGGCCCAGGCGGTGCGCGATCGGGGCGTAGATCTCGAGCGTCTCGCGCGCGATCCGCTGGCGCTTGTCGCCGGCCATCGCCTGCATCGTGCGCATGTTGTGCAGCCGGTCGGCGAGCTTGATCAGGATCACGCGCACGTCGCGCGCCATCGCCAGCAGCATCTTGCGGAAGGATTC
>JAGWMW010000050.1 GCA_028871575.1 Burkholderiales bacterium
CGGCGCCAGCGGCGGGGGGGGTGCCCGGCACCGGGGCCGTCACGCCGGAGGCCGCCGCTGGCTTGGCGTAGGGCAGGGCGCCGCAGCCCGAGAGCAGGGCCAGCGCACAGGCGGCGCCGGCGAACGCGGCCGAGAGCAGCGCCGGCCGCAGCGCGCGCAGCCCCGGGGCCGCGCGGGGCCGGCTCATTTGCCCAGCAGCCGCATCGCGCCCTCGAGCCCGGCCAGCGTGAGCGGGAACATCCGCTGGTTCATCAGCTGCTGCACGATGGCGATGCTCTGCCGGTAGGGCCACACGCCCTGGGGTTCGGGGTTGATCCAGGCGAACTTCGGGAAGGCGCTCGTCAGGCGCTGCAGCCACTCGGCGCCCGGCTCCTCGTTGTTGTACTCGACGCTGCCGCCGGGCTGCAGGATCTCGTAAGGGCTCATCGTGGCGTCGCCCACGAACACGAGCTTGTAGTCGCGGTTGTACTTGCGGATCAGGTCCCAGGTGGCGAACTTCTCGCTGTGGCGGCGCCGGTTGTTCTTCCACATGAAGTCGTAGACGCAGTTGTGGAAGTAATAGAACTCGAGGTGCTTGAACTCGGTCTTGGCGGCGCTGAACAGCTCTTCGACGCGGTGGATGTGCTCGTCCATCGTGCCGCCCACGTCCATCAGCAGCAGCACCTTGACCTTGTTGTGGCGCTCGGGCACGAGCTTGATGTCCAGCAGCCCGGCATTCGCCGCCGTGCTGTGGATCGTGTCGTCGAGGTCGAGCTCCTCGGCCGCGCCTTCGCGGGCGAAGCGCCGCAGCCGGCGCAGCGCGACCTTGATGTTGCGCGTGCCCAGCTCCTTCGTGTCGTCGTAATCCTGGAAGGCGCGCTGGTCCCAGACCTTCACCGCGCTCTTGTGGCGGCCCTTGTCCTGGCCGATGCGGATGCCCTGCGGGTTGACGCCGTAGGCGCCGAAGGGGCTGGTGCCGCCGGTGCCGATCATGCGGCTGCCGCCCTCGTGGCGTTCCTTCTGCTCCTCGAAGCGCTGCTTCAGGGTCTGCATCAGCTCGTCCCAGCCCATCTTCTCGATCGCGGCCTTGTCCTCGGGCGAGAGCTCCAGCTCCAGCGTCTTGCGCAGCCACTCCAGCGGCAGCTCGCGCGCGAAATCGGTCAGCAGCTCGACGCCCTTGAAATAGGCCGAGAAGGCGCGGTCGAACTTGTCGAACTGGGTCTCGTCCTTGACCAGCGCGGTGCGCGACAGGACGTAGAACCGGTCCACCGTCGGCCCCTCGTCGCCGTCGAGCACGCCGGCCTGCAGGGCCTGCAGCAGGCTGAGGAACTCGGTCACCGAGACCTTCAGCCGGGCCGCGCGCAGGGTGTAGAAGAAGTCGATCAGCATGGCTCGGGGGGCGCCGCGGCGCCGCACGAAGGCGGTGGCGAAAGTCTAAGCCTTGCCCCGGCGCGACGCCTTCGCCGACGGGCGCGGCCCGGGGTCGTGCCGTTCGAGCCAGTCGAAGAACTCGCCGTACCACTGGCGGCTGTTGCGCGGCTTGAGCACCCAGTGGTTCTCGTCCGGGAACCACAGCAGCCGGGCGTCGATGCCGCGCGCCTTCAGGGTGTTGTAGTAGGCCAGGCCCTGGGCGTCGGGCACGCGGTAGTCGAGCGCGCCGTGGATCACGAGCGTGGGCGTGGCCATGGCCGCGGCGTGGGCGTGCGGGCTCTGGGCGTGGATCTGCGCCATGTCGTCCCAGTACCAGCGGCCCAGCTCCTTGGCGTGCCAGCTCCAGGCATCGTCGGCGAACATGGCCACCCAGTCGAAGCAGCCGGCGTGGCAGACGTAGGCCTGGTAGCGGCCGGCGGGCAGGTGGCCGTTCATCCAGGCCACCATGAAGCCGCCGTAGCTGCCGCCGGTGGCGAAGAGCCGCCGCCGGTCGATCCAGCGCTGCCGCAGCAGCGACTCGGTGGCGGCCTCGATGTCCTGCAGCTCGAGGGCGCCCCAGCGGTGCGTGATGCTGTCGAGGAAGGCGTAGCCGAAGCTCGACGAGCCGTGGTAGTTGACGCTGGCCACCACATAGCCCTGCGCCGCGAAGGCCTGGGTGTTCCAGCGGTGGTGCCAGTTGTCGCCCGCGGTGGTGTGCGGGCCGCCGTGGATGTTGTGCAGCAGCGGGTACTTCCGCTTCGGGTCGAAGCCGGGCGGGTAGACCAGCCACATCTGCACGTCGTCGCCCTCGGCGCTGCCGGCGGCGCTGGCGCCCTTGAACCAGCGCTCCTCGACCCGGCCGAGCTCGATCCGGGCCAGCAGGGCATCGTTGAACGACTCGATCCGCCGCGGCGGCTCGGCCGGCAGGTGGGCGTGCAGCCGGTCGGGGTGCAGCGCCGAATTGGCCAGCGTCACCAGCGTGCCGGCGGCCTTGTCGAAGGCCGCGACCCAGGCGCCGTGGACCACGACCTCGGCCCGGCGGTCGGGCAGGTCGAAGCGCCAGAGGTGGGTGCGGCCCTTGTCCTCGGCGGTGAACAGCACCGCCTGGCCGTCGTCTTCCCAGTGCAGCGGGGCATGGACGGCATGGTCCCACTCGCCGCTGACGAGCGCCCAGGCCGAGCCCTCGCGCTCCCACAGGGCCAGCTGGGCCGGCATCGTGTGCTTGACGGCCTGGTGGCTGGCGGTGAAGGCGATGCGGTCGCCGTCGGGGGCGTAGCGCGGGCTGGCGAAATCCCAGTCGGCGTCCTGCGCGATGACGCGCACCCGGCCGCTGCGCAGCTCCATCTCGGCCAGCGCGTAGCGGCCGTCGCTGCGCTTGACCGGGGCCGGGTCGAAGGCGAAGACGAGCCGCCGGCCATCGGGCGAGACGTCGAAATGGGTGGCGTCGGGCTCGGCCCGGCCGAGCTCGTAGGGCGTGCCCTCGAACAGGTCGCGCACCTTGCCCGCGGCCCCTTCGGCCCCGAGCTCGAGCAGGTGCAGGTGCGGCACGCGGCCCTGCGGCAGATTGTGGTCCCAGTGCCGGTATTGCGATTCGCCGGTGGCGTAGCCGCTTTCCTTGCGCCCGCTGAACGCCTTGTGCTGCCGGGCTTGCGCAGCCGGGCCCCTGAGCTCGGGCCAGACCCAGCTGACGAAGACCAGGCGCCGGCCGTCGGGGCACCAGCGGAAGGCCTCCACGCCAGTGGCCACCTCGGCCGCGCGCCGCGCCTCGCCGCCGTCCGGCGCGATCACGTACAGCTGCGCCTGCGTGTCTTTCCTGCCGTCCTGCTCGCGCCGGGCGGTGAAGGCGATGAGGTCGCCGCGCGGGCTCCAGCGCGGCTGGCCGTCCTTGTCGCCGCATTGCGTCAGCCGGCGCGGCGCGCCGCCCAGCGTGGACAGCAGCCACAGCGACGCCGCGGCCCGGTTGTCCTCCATCGAGTAGCGCGTCACGGCGGCCACCGCCTGCGCGCCATCGGGGGCGAGGCTGGGCGCGCCGATGCGCTCGATGCGCCAGAGGTCGTCGACCGTGATCGAGGGATTCTTTCGGGGCTTGGGCATGGGGTCCTCAGCGCGGCCGCGCGAGCAGGTGTTCGAGGTGGGCCTTGACCTCGGGCCATTCGCCGGCGGTCAGGCTGTACATCACGGTGTCGCGCACGGTGCCGTCGCGGCGCAGGGCGTGGTGGCGCAGCACGCCGTCCCGGCGTGCGCCCAGCCGCTCGATCGCCCGCTGGCTGGCGAAGTTGAAGTTGTCGGTGCGCCAGCCCACCAGGCGGGCGCCCAGGGTCTCGAAGGCATGCGTCATCAGCAGCCACTTGGCGGTGGTGTTGACGGCGCTGCGCTGCACGCTGCGGGCATACCAGGTGTAGCCGATCTCCAGCCGCTCGACCGCGGGCACGATGTCGTGGTAGCTGGTGCAGCCCAGCACGCGGCCGCTGCCGGCATCGAGCACGGCGAAGGCCAGCCGCGTGCCTTCGGCGTGCATGCGCAGGGCGGTCTCGATGTAGGCGCCAGTGGCGCCGGGCTCGGGCACCGACGTCACCCGCAGCGCCCAGAGCTCGCCGTCGGCGGCTGCCGACGCCAACCCGGCTTCGTGCTCCAGCGCCAGCGGCGCCAGCCGCACCGGGCCGCGCGCGAGCGTGACGGGCAGGACGGGCTTCACGTCAGTGGCGGCCGGGCGCCACTGACGTGTAGCCCCTCGGGGGCCGCGAGCGCAGCGAGCTCGGGGGCCCCATCTATCGGTTGTGCTTCTGCATGAAGACGAGCTTCTCGAACAGTGTCACGTCCTGCTCGTTCTTCAGCAGCGCGCCCACCAGCGGCGGCACGGCCACCTTGTCGTCGCTGCTGTGCAGCGCCTCGGGCGGGATGTCCTCGGCCACCAGCAGCTTCAGCCAGTCCAGCAGCTCGCTGGTGCTGGGCTTCTTCTTCAGCCCGGGCAGGTTGCGCACGTCGTAGAAGGTCTTCAGCGCCGCGCCGAGCAGCGCCTTCTTCAGGCCGGGGAAGTGCACGTCCACGATGCTGCGCATGGTGTCGGCGTCGGGGAACCGGATGTAGTGGAAGAAGCAGCGGCGCAGGAAGGCGTCGGGCAGTTCCTTCTCGTTGTTGCTGGTGATGAAGACGATCGGGCGGTGCCGGGCCCGCACGAGCTCGCGCGTCTCGTAGACGTAGAACTCCATGCGGTCGATCTCGCGCAGCAGGTCGTTGGGGAACTCGATGTCGGCCTTGTCGATCTCGTCGATCAGGAGCGCCACCGGCTGCTCGGCCGTGAAGGCCTGCCACAGCACGCCCTGCACGATGTAGTTGCGGATGTCGCGCACCTTGGCCGCGCTCTCGGCATCCGACAGTTGGCTGTCGCGCAGGCGGCTGACGGCGTCGTATTCGTACAGACCCTGCTGGGCCTTGGTCGTGCTCTTGATGTGCCACTGCAGCAGCGGCATCTTCAGCGCCGCGGCCACCTCCTCGGCCAGCATCGTCTTGCCGGTGCCGGGCTCGCCCTTGACCAGCAGCGGCCGCTGCAGCGTCACGGCGGCGTTGACGGCCAGCATCAGGTCGGCCGTGGCCACGTACTGCGAGGAGCCTTGGAACTTCATACGTTGGGGTGCGCGCGGACGGGCGGGAAGCGAGGGCGAAAGGTGCGCCCGAAAGAGCGCCGGGATGAGCGCTCGCAGGAGCACTCGGAAGCGCGCCGGGACATCACCTGCCAGGGCTCGGCCCAGTATAAGGGCCCCTATAATTCGTGGTTGATCCATGCGCCGCGCCGCGATCTTCGAGCGCCGCCGCCGCCCGACCTCCTTCCTACCCCCTGCTGCCCATGACCCAAGCGATCCGTTCGTTGTTCGCGCTCGCCGTAGCGTTGTTCGCGCTGTCCCTGACGAGCCCGGCCCGGGCGCAGGACGCCGCCGCCGGCCGCCAGAAGGCCGACACCTGCATGGGCTGCCACGGCATCCAGGGCTACCAGGCGAGCTTCCCCGAGGTCTACAAGGTGCCCAAGCTCTCGGGCCAGAACACGCAATACCTGATCAACGCGCTGAACGAGTACAAGAAGGGCGAGCGCAAGCACCCGACCATGCACGCGGTGGCCAGCACCCTCACCGACAAGGACATCGCCGACCTCGCGGCCTTCTTCCACCAGTACGGCGCCAAGGACATCCGGCCCGCCCCCGCGACGCTCACGCCGCCGCCGCCGCCGGCCGTGGCCGCGCTGATCGCCAAGGGTGCCTGCACGTCCTGCCACGGGCCCAACCTCAGCAAGCCGATCGACCCCAGCTACCCCAAGCTCGCAGGGCAGTACGCGAGCTACCTGGCCACGGCGCTGAAGGCCTACGCCACCGAGGGCAACCCGTACTACGGCCGCAACAACGCCATCATGAGCGCGCAGGCCCGGCAGTTCACGCACGCCGAGCTGACGCAGATCGCCGACTACGTGGCCACGCTGCCCAGCGAGCTGCGCACGGTGCAGAACCCGCGCTTTCGCTGAGCGGGCAGGGCCCTGCGCGGCTCTACGCAGCGGCGCGCAGCGCGCCCTCGCGGCCCAGCAGCGCCTGCTTGCGCGCCAGCCCGCCGGCATAACCGGTGAGTGAGCCGTCACGGCCCAGCACGCGGTGGCAGGGCACGACGATGGACAGCGGGTTGCGGCCGATGGCCGCCCCCACCGCGCGCACCGCAGCCGGCCGGCCCAGCCGCCGGGCGATCTCGCCGTAGCTGGCCACGGCGCCCGGCGCGATCGCGCGCAGCGCCTGCCACACCGCCTGCTGGAACGGCGTGCCCGGCGGGTCCAGCGGCACCGTGAACGGCGCACGGGCGTCGCGCCAGTAGGCGTCGAGCTCGCGCGATGCCAGCACCAGGTGCGGGTGCTGCGGCGCCAGCGGCGCGTCCACCACCGCGGTGCGGTGCGCCTGGCCGTCGAACCAGACCAGGGCCAGGCCGCGGTCGGTGGCGGCCAGCGTCAGCGGGCCCAGGGGCGAATCGATCCGCGCTTGCGCGGCACAGCGGGGTGGGTTCATGGCAGCGGTTCCTTTCGGGGGCGGGGGCCGGGCTGCGCGCCCTGCCACAGGCGCATGACGGCGTACGAGCGCCAGGGCTGCCAGGCCTCGGCCTGCCGCGCGGCCTGGCGCGGGTCGCGCGTGCCCAGGGCCTGCAGCAGGCCGATGTCGCTGGCCGGCCAGGCGTCGGGCCACTCGAGGGCGCGCATCGCGATCAGCTGCACCGTCCACGGCCCGATGCCGGGCAGCGCCTGCAGGGCCTGCAGCGTGGCCGGCAGCGGCGCGCCGCGGTCGAGCACGAGGCGGCCGGCGGCCACCTCGGCCGCCAGCGCCTGCAGCGCCCGCACGCGCTGGCGCACGATGCCGAGCCGGCCGATGGCCTCGGGCTCGGCGGCGGCGATGGCCGCGGCACCGGGAAACAGGTGCGTGAGCCCGCCGTACGGCGTTTCGACAGGCTCGCCGTAGCGGGCCACCAGGCGCTGCACCAGCGTGCGTGCGGCCTGCACCGTGACCTGCTGGCCCAGCACCGTGCGCACCGCGGTCTCGAAGCCGTCGATGCTGCCCGGCAGCCGCGTGCCCGGCCGCAGCGGCACCGGCAGCCGTGCCAGCACGGGGTCGATCCGGGCCGGGTCGGCGTCGAGGTCGAGCAGCCGGCGCACCCGTTGCAGCACCGCGCCCAGCACCGGGGCCAGCGACGGCGCGGCCTGCAGATGCACCTCGTGCCGCTCGGGCACGAAGCGGGCTTCGATCCAGCCCGCCAGGCGTTCGCCCTTGGGCGAGGCCGCCGCCAGCGTGCGGCGCAGCACCCGGCCCTCGACCTGCTCGATGCCGGCCAGGGCCCGCCGCGCGAAGAAGTCCAGCAGCGGCGCCAGGTCGTAGGGCGGCCGGTAGGCCAGGCGCAGCGGTGCGTCGGCCGCGCCCCGGCCGCGCTCGCGCCGCAGCCGGCTCGGGTTGAGGCGGTAGCGCTCGGCGAAAGCCGCATTGAAGCGCCGCAGGCTGGCGTAGCCGCTGGCCAGCGCCACCTGCGTCACCGGCAGCGCCGTGTCGGTCAGCAGCTGCTTGGCCAGCAGCAGGCGCTGGGTGCCCAGGTAGCCCTGCGGTGCCACGCCGTGGGCGGCCTGGAAGATGCGGCGCAGGTGGCGGTCGGTCACGCCCAGCCGGGCCGCGATCGTGGGCAGCGCCACCGCCTGCCCGCCGTGCACCGCCCCGTCGATCAGGCGCGCCGCGGTCTCGGCCAGCGTGCGCGACGAGTCGGCGTGCGCCAGCCCCGGGGCAATCTCGGGGCGGCACTTCAGGCAGGGCCGGAAGGCGGCCGCCTCGGCCTGCGCGGGGCTGGCAAAGAAGCGGCAGTGCTCGCGCCGCGGCGCGCGCACGCGGCAGACCGGGCGGCAGTACACGCCGGTGCTGGTGACGCCGATGAACAGCCGCCCGTCGAAGCGCGCGTCGCGCGCGAGGACGGCGCGGTAGGCGGCATCGGCATCAGGGACCATGCCGGCATGCTAGCCCCCGGTGCGGACACGCAGTCGCCGTTTTCGGACCTGTCGCTGCCGCCCGCGCCGGGCTCCTCGCACCGGGCCGGGCGCACCGGGTCAGGCGCATCCGGCCGGGCGACCGCCGCGGCCTGCCGCATCCGGCCCGGGCAACCGCCGCGGCGACGCTTCAGCGGCCGCGGGCGCGGGCGATCGCCGCCGTGGCCGCCAGCTCGGCGTTCAACGCGGACTCGAGCGGGGCACGGCACAGGCCGGCCATCGCGTAGCGCAGGTTCTCGTACAGCTCGGCCGTGGCCGGCGCGGCGTCCAGCAGCGCCTGCAGGTGGGCGTCGGGCTCGGCCTCGGCCAGCAGGCTGCTGACCTGGCGCGCCACGCTGCGGTACTGCTCGGCGCTGGCGTGGCGGGGCTGGCGGTCCAGGCGCTCGAGCAGGCCGGCCATCGCGGCCAGGCTGTGCAGGCGGGTGGGCAGGGGGTGGCGGGTGGCTTCCATGTGCACCAGATACGCCCGCCGGCCCGCGTTTCAAGGCCCCCGGGGTTCCGACCCTGGCGCCTGGCGCCGGCGGCGGCGAAGATCAGCGGCCGGCGCCTTGCCGGCGACAGCGAGCAGGGAGCGGGCATGGGCGAGCGCAGGGTGTGCGTGGTCACCGGGTCGTCGTCGGGCATCGGCGCGGCCACCGTGCGGCGCTACGCCCGCGAGGGCTGGGACGTGGTCGTCAACTACTCGCGCGAGGCTGCGCCGGCCGAGGCCGTGGCGGCCGAGTGCCGTGCGCTCGGCGCGCAGGCCCTGGTGTGTCGCGCCGACGTCGCCGCCGATGCCGACTGCCGCCGCCTGGCGGCCGAGGTCGACGCCCGCTTCGGCCGCGCCGACGTGCTGGTCAACAACGCCGGCACGACCAAGTTCGTGCCCGCGCGGCAGCTCGAGGGCCTGGCGGCCGAAGACTTCCAGCGCATCTATGCCGTCAACGTGATCGGCGCCTTCCAGATGGTGCGCGCCCTGCTGCCGCTGCTGCAGCGCCAGCCCGGCGCGGCCGTCGTCAACGTCTCGTCGGTGGCCTCGATGATGGGCATCGGCTCGTCGCTGGCCTACATGGCCAGCAAGGGCGCCTTGAACGCGCTCACGCTCGGGCTGGCGCGCACGCTGGGCCCGGGCGTGCGCGTCAACGCCATCGCGCCCGGCCTGGTCGAGACGCCCTGGCTGCAGGCCGGCCTGGGTGCCGAGCGCTACGCCGCCAGCGTCGAGGCCTACAAGGCCCGCGCCACGCTCGACGCCGTGATCGCCCCCGAGGACGTGGCCGATGCGGCCTGGTGGCTGGGCGCCGGCGCGGCCAAGACCACGGGCGAAGTGCTGCTGCTCGACGCCGGCCTGCGCCTGTCGCGCGGCTGAGGCGCTCGATCCGCCGCGGCTGCGCCGCCTTGCGTGCCCCCCGCGGCGGGCGGGCCGGGCGCATCGCGGCCCGGGCGGCGCTCAGGGGTTCACGGCGCTCGCGATCCAGGTCGAGCCGGCCAGTCGCACCGCGCCATCGGCGGCGGCCAGCGGGGCGAAGGCGCGCTCCAGCGCGTCGAGCAGCGGCCGCTCGTCGGTCAGCCCCACCTCGCGCACCAGCCGCGAGGTGGGGCCGATGCGGGTGGCGTTCTCGGCCGCGGCGCGCGGGCTCGGGCCCAGCGTCACTGCCGCGTCGAAGCGCTGCAGCTCGATGCCTGCCCAGCCGGCCTCGGCCAGCAGCGCGCGCAGCCGCGCCTCGTCGGCGAAGGCGAACGGCCCCGGCGCCAGCGGGTCGGCCGGCTCGGCCACCACGCCCAGGGCCTGGCGCGCCGCCACCAGCGGCGTCATCGCCCAGGGGTTGTCGCGCGGGCTGCGCCAGCAGACGAACGCCAGCCGGCCGCCGGGCCGCAGCGCGCCGCGCAGATGCCGCAGCGCCGCTGCGGGCTGGTCGAAGAACATCAGCCCGAAGCGCGAGTACAGCAGGTCGGCGCCGGCCGGCAGCGGCGCCGTGGCGGCATCGCCCTCGCGGAACTCGAGCCGCGCCCGGCCGGCAGCCTCGCTTTCGCCCTTGCTCGCGCTCGCGCTTTCGCTCTCGCCCGCGGCCTGGCGCCGCGCCGCCTCGAGCATCGGGCGCGAGATGTCCAGCCCCAGCACCCAGCCGCGCGGGCCCACGCGCCGCGCCAGCTCGAACGAGGTCTCGCCGCAGCCGCAGCCGATGTCCAGCACGCCCTCGGCCGGCTGCGGCGCCGCGCGCGCCAGCGCCGCCACACCGAAGGGCCCCACCAGGCGGTCGGTCTGCCGCTGCAGTTCGGCCCAGCGCTGGCCCTGCGGGCCGTTCCATTCGGCGATCTGCTGGGCGTTGACGGTCGGCATGGCCGCTCCCGGAGACGAGGGCCGGCATCGTCGCACACCCCGGGGCTGGCACACTGGCCGCCCCGCCACGTCTAGAGGCCGACGATGCGCACGCTCCCGATCGACGACAGGCTGTTCGAGTACGTGCTCGCCCAAGGGGCGCGCGAGCACCCGGCGCAGGCCGCGCTGCGCGAGGCCACGCGCACCCACCCGCGCGCGGGCATGCAGATCGGGGCCGACCAGGGCGCCCTGCTGGCCCTGCTGGTGCGCCTGCTGGGGGCGCGGCGCACGATCGAGATCGGCACGTTCACCGGGTACAGCGCCCTGGCCGTGGCGCTGGCGCTGCCGGCCGACGGCCGGGTGCTGGCCTGCGACATCAGCGACGAGTTCACCCGCATCGGCCGCCCCTACTGGCAGCAGGCCGGCGTGGCCCACAAGATCGAGCTCGTGCTGGCGCCGGCGCTGCAGACGCTGGACGCGCGGCTGGCCGCGGGCGAGGCCGGCGGCCACGACTTCGCCTTCATCGACGCCGACAAGGCGAGCTACGACGCCTACTACGAGCGCTGCCTGGCCCTGCTGCGGCCGGGCGGGCTGATCGCGCTGGACAACATGCTCTGGGGCGGCGCCGTCGCCCGCCCCGCCGCCGCCGGCGACGCCGACACCGCCGCGCTGCAGGCGCTGAACGCCAAGCTGCACGCCGATGAGCGCATCGACCACGCCCTGCTCACGGTGGGCGACGGGCTGGCGCTGGCGCGCAAGCGCTGAGCTCAGCGGGGCGGCGGCGCGGCCGGCCCCGCGCCCGGCGGCACGGGCTCGAAGACCGCGATGCGTGGCCGACCCAGCAGGCCCGCGTAGCCCACGTAGACCCGGTGGGTCTGCGGGTCCAGCGTCAGCGTATGGGCCCCGAGCCGCGTGGCGATGCGCTGGACCACGCGCCAGCGGCCGCCAGCGTCCTGCCCGATCACGGTCAGCCGCCCCGAGCCGCTGGCCACGTACACGCGGCGCAGGCCCGGGTCGTAGGCCACCGAATCCGACAAGGGGCCGATCTCGAGCGCGGCCACGGTCTCGTCGGTCCGCAGGTCCACCACCGCCAGCCGGCGGCTGCCCGAGCAGACGACGAAGGCGTGCCGCCCGGCACTGTCCAGCGCCAGGCCGGTGGGGTCCTCGCAATGCGCCAGGGGCTGCACGCCGAGCAGGCGGCGGGATCTCGGGTCGATCACGGCCATCGCCTGCCGGTCGGCCAGGTTCTGGTAGATGAAGCCGGTGGCGGCGTCCAGCGCGGCGTACTCGGGCCGGCCGGGCAATGCGATCGTGGCCACCGGCCGGCGCCGGTCGGCGTCGATCAGCAGCGCCTGCCGCGCCTCGGCGCAGGCGACGTAGACGAGCCCCGACGCCGGGTCGTACAGCGCCGCGTCGGGCCCCGCCGGCGTCGCGATCCGCTGCAGGGGCCGCAAGCTGCCCAGCTCGAAGGCGTCGACCGCGTCGAGCCCGCCCCGGGTGACGAAGCCGACGCCGGCCGCGGCCTGGATCGCCACGCCGTGCGCGGCGCCGCCGCCGCCCATCGACCGCACCGGCAGCGGGCCCGCCGTGCGGGCCAGATCGACGTCCAGCAGCGCGCCCGAACTGAGGCTGGTGACGAACAGGTGGCCTCGGGCGACCGTCATGTCGTCCAGCGCAGAGAGCAGACCGGCCCGCGGCAGCTCGATGTAGCGATCCAGCCGCAGCGCGGGCGGCCGGCCGGGCTCGGCGGGCGCGAGGGCCAGGCAGCCCGCCGCGGCCAGCGCCGCGAAAGCCATCGACGAAACCAGGGCCAGGGGTCGGCGCCCGGCCGCCCTCACGGCGCGAGCGCGTAGTCGACGAAGACGACGAAGCTCGGTGCGGTGCGCTTGACCACGAACGGCGCCTTCGCGGCGTCGCCCTCCAGGCGCGAGACCTGCAGGCGCGAGAACACCGACCACCGCTCGTCGATGCGGTACAGCACCTGGCCGTAGAGGCCGGCATCGAGCATGCCGCTGCCGGCGCTGTAGACCGGCAGGCCCGAGGCGGCGGCCTCCGCGGCGGAGACCGACAGCAGGTTGCGCGCGAAGGTGCTGTCCATCGCGGTCAGGGTCAGGCCGGCGTTGAAGTGCATCGCGGGGCCCTGGACGAAGTCGTAGCCGGCCTCCCACTGCAGCGTGGTGCCGCGGCGCCGGCTGCTGCCGAGCCGGGACGAGACGACGGCCGACGCGGTGTAGCCGTCCTGCGCGTAGCCGAGCCTGAAGCGGGCCGCGGCCGTGGGGCTGACGCGGCTCAGGCCGCGAAAGCGCGGGCCGGCGTCGGGGTCGCGGCCGTAGAGGTCGGGGGCCAGCGCGGCCGAGGCCGAGAAGGCGCCGGTCTGGCTCTGCACGCCGATGCCCTCGATCGGGTTGGCGAAGAACCAGTCGCCATACCGCAGGTCGAAGCTGGGCACCAGCCGCAGCCGCGACTTGTCGGCCCCGATCGATCGCGGCCCCGCCACCACGCCCGCGCCGACGCGGGTCTGCCACCCCGGCGAAGACGGCCGCTCCTGGGCCCCCGCGGCCCCGGCGGACAGCGCGGCGGCCGCCACCATCGCCAGGGCCCGGCTCGCCCCCGCCCCCGGCCGGCTCGCCCCGCCGGCCCGTTCGCATGTGCGTTCCCCTGCGCGGTCGACATTCCGATTGCTCATGTGCACTCCCATCGTTCGATTGCGGCCTCGCCGCACCGTGCAGGACCTGCACGGCACCGAGGCCCAGGCGGCGCAGTCTGCGGGGGCGAACCTGAAGCTCAGGTGAAGACGAGGCCGCGCCAGGGCCCGCGGCGCGCCGGCTGTCGCTACAGTGGGCCGATGCACCGGACCCCGACGTGAAGCTCCTGCTGCTCGAGGACGACGAACCCCTGGGGCGCTCGCTGCTGCGCGTGCTGACCGGCCAGGGGCACGCCACGCTGTGGCTGCGCGATCTCGCGCAGGCGCGGCGACATCTGGCGGTGGAGCGCTTCGAGCTGCTGCTGCTGGACATCGTGCTGCCCGACGGCAGCGGGCTGGACCTGCTGCGCGAACTGCGCGCGCGCCGGCTCGACGTGCCGATCATGATGCTCACGGCGCGCGACGCGGTTTCCGACCGCGTGGCGGGCCTGGACGGCGGGGCCGACGATTACCTGGCCAAGCCCTTCGCGATGGAAGAGCTGCTGTCGCGGGTGCGGGCGCTGCAGCGCCGCCGCCGCGACCAGCTCAGCGCGGTCTGGGAGGTGGGCTCGCTGCGCATCGACACCGCGCGGCGGCGCGTGCAGCTGGACGGCGGCGACGTGGCCCTGTCGGCGCGCGAATACGACATCCTCGTGGCGCTGGCGGCCGAGCCCGGCAAGGTGCTGACCCGGCGCGACATCGAGCGGTCCTCGGTGCTGATCGACCACATCGAGAGCAATGCCCTGCAGGTGCACATCTACCACCTGCGTCGCAAGCTGGGCGTGCAGCGCATCGGCACCGTGCGCGGCGTGGGCTACGTGCTGGAGCCGGGGTGAGGCCGCCGCCGTCCCTGGTGCGGCGGCTCATCGCCTGGCAGGTCGGCGCGATGGTGGTGGCGTGGCTCGGCCTGTCGGCCTTCATCCTCTCGCGCATGCTCGCCTCGGGCGACGGCGACCTGGACCGCCGCATCGGCTTCCTGGCCCAGTCGCTGGCCGAGGCCGCCAGCGCCGCGCACGGCGACCCGGTGGAGCTGCGGCGCCGCCTGCACCAGGCCGAGCACATCTTCGTCGACGGGGTGATGGCCGAGCTCGATGCCGCCGCCGGCTACGTGCCGGTCTACCAGGTGTGGTCGCGCCGGGGCGAGCTGCTCTACGCCTCGCCGGCCGCGCCGGCGCAGGCGCTGAGCACCCGGGCCAGCGGCCTGGGCCGGCTGCGGGTCGGCGGGCACGAACTGCGCACCGTCGCGGCCACGAGCGAAGACGGCCTCGTGCGCGTGGCGCTGGCCGAGCGCACCGACGACCGGCTGGCCGAGAACCTGCCGCTGCTGCGCACCATCGCCCTGGCGCAGCTGTCCATCCTGGGCTGGAGCCTGCTGGTGATGTGGCTGGCCGCGCGCCGGGGCTTCCGGCCCCTGGTCGAGCTGGCCCGGGGCATCGCCAGGCGCGCGCCGGGCGACCTCGCGCCGCTGGCCACCGACCGCCTCTACCTCGAGACCGCGCCGATCGTGCGGGAGATCAACGGCCTGCTGGCGCGCGAGGCGCGGCGCCTGGAAGTCGAGCGCGGCTTCCTGGCCGACGCCGCGCACGAGCTGCGCACGCCGCTGGCGGCCATCAGCGCGCAGGCCCACCTGCTGGCGCGGGCCGAGGCGCCGCCCGAGCGCCAGGCGGCCCTGGACGAGCTCGAGCAGGGGGTCGAGCGGGTCTCGCACCTGCTGAGCCAGCTGCTCGACATCGCGCGCCTGGACGCCGGCCCCGTGGGTGGCGCGCGCGAGGCGCTGGACCTGGCCGAGCTGTGCCGCCAGCGCATGGCCGTGCTGACGCAGCGCGCGCGGCGCCGGGCCGTGGCGCTCGAGCTCGAGGCCCCCGAGCAGCTGAGGGCGCAGGCCAGCCGCAGCGGCTTCCTGTCGCTGCTGGACAACCTCGTGGACAACGCCATCCGCTACACGCAGGCCGGCGGCCGCGTGGCCGTGGGCCTGCAGGCCGAAGGCGCGGAGGTGGTGCTGCTGGTGCGCGACGACGGCCCGGGCATCGCGCTGGCCGACCGCGAGCGCGTCTTCGAGCGCTTCGTGCGCCTGGGCCCGTCGGCCGAGCCGGGCACCGGCCTGGGCCTGGCGATCGTGCGGCGGGTGGTCGATTCGCAGTCGGCCTCGCTGCGGTTCGTCGAAGGGCTGTCGGGGCGCGGCGTGGGTTTCCGCGTCGCATTGCCCCGGGGCTGAGGGTGCGGCCGAGCCCCCTTCAGCCGCGCCGCGGGTCGAGCGCGTCGCGCAGGCCGTCGCCCAGCAGGTTGAAGCCCAGCACCAGCCCGAAGATGGCCGCCCCCGGCCACAGCGCCATCCAGGGCGCGGTGTCGATGTAGTCCTTGGCGGTGTTGAGCATGCTGCCCCAACTCGGCGCGGGGGGCTGCTGGCCCAGGCCCAGGAAGCTGAGCGAGGCCTCGGCGATCACGGCGCCGGCCACCGCCAGCGTGGCCTGCACGATCAGCGGCGGCACGATGTTGGGCAGCACGTGGCGCAGCGCCACGCGCCAGGGCGGGTTGCCGATGGCATGCGCGGCCTCGATGTAGTCCTCGACCTTGACGTTGATCACCTGCGCCCGCGTCAGGCGCACGAAGATCGGCGTGGCCGACACGCCGATGGCGATCATCGCGTTGGCGAGGCTCGGGCCCAGGAAGGCCGCCAGCGCGATCGCCAGGATCAGGAACGGGCAGGCCAGGAAGGCGTCGGTCAGGCGCGAGACGAGCAGGTCGACGCCGCCGCCCACGTAGCCGGCCAGCAGGCCCACGGGCACGCCCAGCCCGAGCGAGATCGACACCGACACCACGCCCGCCAGCAGCGAGGCGCGGGTGCCCCAGACGACGCGGGCGTAGACGTCGCGGCCGATCTCGTCGGTGCCGAACCAGTGCGCCGCCGAGGGCGCCTGGCGCAGTGCGGTCCAGCTCGTGGCCACCGGGTCCTGGGCCGCGACCAGCGGGGCCAGCAGCGCCAGCCCGAGGAAGCCCAGCACCAGGGCCGCGCCCAAGGCGGCGCCGGGGCGCCGGCGCAGCGCCTGCCCCAGCGCCCGAACCAGGGCCTTCACCCGCCCGATCACCCGCCCGATCACCCGCCCCATCACCCGCCCCATCACCCGCGCAGCCTCGGGTTGGCCGCCATGTAGGCCAGGTCGGCCAGCAGGTTCAGCGCGATGTAGGCGGTGGCGGTGACGAGCACCACGCCCTGCACCACGGCGTAGTCGCGGTTGAAGACGGCGTCGACGACGAGCTTGCCGAAGCCCGGGATGCTGAACACCTGCTCGGTCAGCACCGCCCCCGACAGCAGCGTGCCCAGCTCGAGCGCGCCCAGGGTGATGATCGGCGTCAGTGCATTTCTAAGGGCATGCTTGAGCACCACCACCGGCTCCGACAGGCCCTTGGCCCGAGCCGTGCGCACGTAGTCGGCCGACAGCACCTGCAGCATCGCGCTGCGGGTGTGGCGCATCAGCACGGCGGCGATCGCGTTGCCCAGCACGAAGGCCGGCATCGCCATTGCGGCCAGGTTGGCGCCCAGGTCCTCGAACGGGCTCACGTAGCCCGAGGCCGGCAGCCAGTGCAGCTGCACCGAGAACAGCAGGATCATCAGGATGCCGAGCCAGAAGTTGGGCGTGGAGATGCCCCACAGCGCCAGCGCGTTGGCCAGCGCGTCCCAGCCCGTGCCGCGCCCGACCGCGGCCACGATGCCGGCCGGGATGCCGATCGCCAGCGCGATCGCGAAGGCCAGCAGCGCCAGCTCGATCGTGACCGGCAGCTTCTGCGCCACCAGCGCCGCCACCGGCTGCTGGTTGCGCACCGATTCGCCCAGGTCGCCGTGCAGCACGCCCTTCAGCCACCAGGCGTAGCGCACCGGCAGCGGCTCGTCCAGGTGCAGCTTGTGGTGCAGGTAGGCGACGACGCTGGGGTCCTGCTCCTCGCCGGCCAGGATCTTGGCCGGGTCGCCCGGCAGCAGCTGCTGCAGGCCGAAGATCAGCATCGAGACGAAGACCAGCGTCGGCAGCAGGCCGGCCAGCCGGCGCAGCAGGAAGGCCCCCACGGGTCTTCAGCGCGTGAAGCGCAGCCCGGTCACGCGCAGCAGCCCGTCGGGCACGCCGCGCACGCCGGCGAGCTTCTTGTCGTAGGCCCAGAGCCAGTTGCGGTGGTAGAGGTAGACGATGGGCCGCGCCGCCAGCACGCGGGCGGCGATCTGGGCGTAGACCTTGCGCCGCGCGGCCGGGTCGAGCTCGGTGCGCGACTGCACGAGCAGGCGGTCGGTCTCGGGGTCGCAGTAGCCGGCGTAGTTCAGCGGCTCCTTGCAGCCGACGAAGCTGTAGAGGTTGCCGTCGGGGTCGGCGCGGCCGCTCCAGGCCAGCACGTAGGCCTCGAAGTCGCCCTTGTCGGCCAGGTTGATCGAGGTCGCGAACTCGGCCGCCTGGATGCGCACGTCGAAGCCGGCGTCGCGCGCCATTGCCTGCACCACCAGCGCCAGGCGCTGGGCGTCGCTGGTGGTGGGCGTCAGCAGCGTGAAGCGCGGGTGCGGCACGCCGGCGGCGGCCAGCAGCGCGCGCGCCCGGGCCACGTCGCGCCGCGGCACGGGCAGCGCCCGGTCGTAGTACGGATTGCCGGGCGCCACCCACTGGTTGCCGGGCGTGGCCTCGTTGTCCATCACCACCTGGGCCAGGCCCTGGCGGTCGAGCGAGAGCTCGAAGGCCTCGCGCACTCTTGGGTCGCGGCCCAGCGGGTTCTGGCCCGCCTGCGCGCTCTTGCCCACGTTGATGGTGATGCCCTGGTAGCCGATCTCGGTGATGCGCGTCAGCGCCAGGCGGGGGTCGCGCTCGATGCCGGCCACGTCGCTGGCGGCCACGCGCTCGGCGAAGTCGAGCTGCCCCGCGCGCAGGTTGGCCAGGCGCACGGCGGCGTCGGGGATCGGGGTGTAGACGATCTTGTCGAAGTGGATCGCCGGCGCGTTCCAGTAGCCGTCGAAGCGCTCCAGCACGATGCGGTCCTGCGCCACCCGCTCGACGAACTTGAAGGGGCCGGCGCAGACCGGGTGGCTGCCGAACTTGTCGCCCTCGGCCGCGGCCGCCTTGGGGCTGACGATCATGCCGGCGCGGTCGGCCAGCGCCGCCAGCAGCGGGGCGAAGGGCGCGCTGAGGTCGATGCGCACCGTCAGCGGGTCCAGCACCTCGATGCGCGTCACCGGCGCCAGCTCGCCGCGGCGGTTCGAGCCCGGCATCGTCTTGTGGCGCTCCAGGCTGTACTTCACGGCCGCTGCATCCA
>JAGWMW010000264.1 GCA_028871575.1 Burkholderiales bacterium
ACTGTTGGCGATGCCCTGCTTCAGGGCCTCCTGCGTGAAGATCTCGCGCAGCACCACCTCGTCCTTGGCCCGCGCCGCGAGCTCGGGCGTGATGGTCTGGCCGGCCGTCTTGGCCTGGTCGAGCCGGGTTTCCAGGCGCGCCTTGGGCACCGGCTTGCCGTTGACGATGGCGATGTTCTGCGCCTGCGCTGCCGGCGCCGCCACCAGCGCGGCCATCGGCAGCATCAGGGCGATCAGGGCCGGGGCCAGGGCCGCGCGCGCGGCAGGAGTCTTCAGCTTCATGGGCAAGGGGGCCTTCGAGGGGTGGATGCCGCCTGGGGCGGCGGCTGGGCGGGGAACGGGGGTCGGGGCGCGCCCGGCGCGGCGCGCCGGGGCTTTCAGGTTTCGTCCGGCGTCTTGGCCACGATGGCCAGCGCGTGCACGCCCTGGGCGGCGAGCGGTCCCAGGGCATCATACACAAGGCGATGCCGGGCCACCCGGGCCAGGCCGGCGAAGCGCTCGCTGCGCAGGCGCACCGTGTAGTGGCGCCCCTCGCGCGCGCCGGCGTGGCCGGCATGGAGGTGGCTGTCGTCCTCGACCTCGATCGCGCTGGGTTGCAGGGCCGCGCGCAGCCGCGACTCGATGGCCGCGGCGTCCAGCGGCGCGCTCAAGTCGGCCCCGGCTTGAAGTCGATCGCCGCCGAGTTGATGCAGAAGCGCTCGCCCGTGGGCTCGGGGCCGTCCTCGAACACATGCCCGAGATGGCTGCCGCAGCGGTGGCAGCGCACCTCGACGCGCACCATGCCGTGGCTGGTGTCGCGCACGCGCTCGACCACCTCGCTGTTGATCGGCTCCCAGTAGCTGGGCCAGCCGCAGCCGGCGTCGAACTTGGTCTTGGACTCGAACAGCGGCGTGCCGCAGCCCACGCAGAGGTAGCGGCCGTCGTCGAAGTGGTCCCAGTACTTGCCGGTGAACGCGCGCTCGGTGGCAGCCTGCCGGGCCACCTGGTATTGCATGGGGTCGAGGCTGGCGCGCCATTCGGCGTCGGACTTGCGCAGCGGGTAGCGCGGGTCGTCGTGGTCGTGCGGTCGGGTCATGATGAGCAGGAGACCTCCAGGTGTTGGGCCCAGTCGGGCGGGAAGCCGGCATCGGCGGCCGTGCCCGAGTCTTCGTCGTACGGGCGGGCCAGGACTTTCAGCAGCCGATCCACCTCGCCGAAGTCGCCGCCCGCGGCGCGGCGGATCGCCCCCTCGGCCAGGTGGTTGCGCAGCACCACCTTCGGGTTGACGCGGTTCATCCGCAGCGCCCGCTCGGCGTCCAAGCTGGACTCGAGCGCCAGCCGCGCGGCATAGCGGGCCGCCCAGGCGTCGAAGGCGGGGCGGTCGATGAACAGGTCGCGCACCGCCTGGGTCGAGGCGCCGGGCGCGGTCTCGAAGCCGGACAGGCGGCGGAAGGTGATGGTGTAGTCGCAGCGGTCCTGCGCCATCAGGCGCAGCAGTTCGTCGGCGAGCGCGCGGTCGCCCTCGCGCAGCCCGTCGGGATCGTGCAGCCCGCCGAGATCGCGCAGCCCGAGCTTGGCACGCCAGGCCGCGAGCATCGCCTCGGCATACGCCGCCTTGTAGGGCTCGATCGCGGCCAGCGCCGCATCGCCGTCGCCGATCAGCGGCAGCAGCGCGCGCGCCAGCG
Source organism: Burkholderiales bacterium (assembly GCA_028871575.1). Taxonomy (GTDB): domain Bacteria; phylum Pseudomonadota; class Gammaproteobacteria; order Burkholderiales; family Burkholderiaceae_C; genus Rubrivivax. The sequence continues at coordinate 1,665 of JAGWMW010000264.1, forward strand.
CGTGCAGGTTCCAGAACGCCACCTGCGGCTGGCGCGCCCAGGCGTAGCGGCCGCCCTGGTCGGTGTGGTTGCAGATGTGGCCGGGGTCGAAGGCGTCGAGGAAGCCGAAGGGCCCGTAGTCCAGCGTCAGGCCCAGGATCGACAGGTTGTCGGTGTTCATCACGCCGTGGCAGAAGCCCGCGGCCTGCCACTGGGCCATCAGCGCCGCGGTGCGCAGCGCCACCGCCTGCAGCAGCGCGGCCGCCGGCTCGGCCGCGCCGGCCAGCTCGGGGTAGCCGCGCTCGACCGTGGTCTGGACCAGGCGGCTCAGCGCGGCCGGGTCCTCGGCCGTGTGGGCCAGGTGCTCGAAGTGGCCGAAGCGCAGGAAGCTCGGCGCGACGCGCGTGAGCACCGCGGCGGTCTCCACCGTCTCGCGCCGCACCGGCAGCGGCGAGCCCACCAGGGCCAGCGCGCGCGTGCTGGGGATGCCCAGCGCGTGCATGGCCTCCGAGCACAGGTACTCGCGGATCGAGGAGCGCAGCACGGCCCGTCCGTCGCCCATGCGCGAGTAGGGCGTGCGGCCGGCGCCCTTGAGCTGCACTTCGAGCGGGCCCTGCGGCGTGTCGGCCTCGCCCAGCAACAGGGCACGGCCGTCGCCCAGCGCACCGGCCCAGACGCCGAACTGGTGGCCCGAGTACGCGGTGGCCCAGGGACCCTCGGCCAGCGCGCCGTTGCCGGCCAGCAGGGCCAGCGCGCCGTCGCCGGCCAGCCATCCGGCCCAGCCGAGCTCGGCGGCCAGCGCCTCGTTGCGCGCAACCCAGTGCGGCGCGGGCAGCGGCTGCGGCGGCTGCACCGCGGCCCAGCCCGGCAGCTCGGCCGCGAGCGTGCGCACCCAGCCCTGGCGGCGCCAGGCCGGGGCACCACGCAGGTCGGGGGTGGCCAGCTCCATGTCGCGATTGTCCCGCGCCCGGCGGCACGGCGGCGGCCGCGGGGTCTTGCACGGGCGCTGTCGCCGCGGCGACAGCAGGTTCGGGGTAGTCCCTGAGCGGGCGGGGCATGCTCTTCCGCTACCTTCGCGCCTCTCGCAAACCTCGACGGAGCCCTCCATGAAATTCAAGCATCGCCTGTTCGGCATTCCGGTGGCCGCGTCGCTGGCGCTGGCCTCGGGTCTGGTCTTCGCCCAGGCCGGGCAGACGGTGAAGATCGCCTTCATCGACCCGCTGTCGGGCGCCTTCGCCAATGTCGGGCAGAACCAGCTGAAGTCGTGGCAGTTCGTGGCCGAGAAGTTCAACGCCAAGAACGCCGCCGGCGTGAAGTTCGAGTTCGTGCCGTTCGACAACAAGGCCTCGCCGCAGGACAGCCTGACGGTGCTGAAGGCGGCCATCGACCAGGGCATCCGCTACGTGGTGCAGGGCAACGGCTCGGGCGCGGCGGCGGCCATCGAAGGCGCGGTAACCAAGTACAACGAGCGCAACCCCGGCAAGGAGGTGATCTACCTCAACTACGCCGCGGTGGACCCCGACCTGACCAACAGCAAGTGCTCGTACTGGCACTTCCGGCTCGACGCCGACACCTCGATGAAGATGGAGGCGCTGACCAGCTTCATGAAGGA
>JAGWMW010000265.1 GCA_028871575.1 Burkholderiales bacterium
CCCGAGACGACCACGCTGCCGGCGGGGATGCGGCCGTAGCTGACGCGGCCGCTGGCGCGGTCGTAGATCTTGGTGCTCTGGCCGATGTAGACGCCCATGCTGACGACCGAGTTCTCCTCGACGATCACGCCCTCGACGATCTCGCTGCGCGCGCCGATGAAGCAGTTGTCCTCGATGATGGTGGGGCCGGCCTGCAGCGGCTCGAGCACGCCGCCGATGCCCACGCCGCCCGACAGGTGCACGCCCTTGCCGATCTGGGCGCAGCTGCCCACGGTGGCCCAGGTGTCGACCATCGTGCCCTCGTCGACGTAGGCGCCGATGTTCACGTAGCTGGGCATCAGCACCACGTTCTTCGCCAGGTAGCTGCCGCGCCGCGCCACGGCCGGCGGCACCACGCGCACGCCGCTGGCGGCCAGCTGCTGCTCGGAGAGGTGGGCGAACTTGGTCGGCACCTTGTCGTAGAAGCCCAGGTCGCCGGCGCGCATGATCTGGTTGTCGTGCAGCCTAAAGCTCAGCAGCACGGCCTTCTTCACCCACTGGTTGACCTGCCAGTCGCCCACGCCGCGGCGCTCGGCCACGCGCAGCCGGCCGCCGTTGAGCTCGGCGATGACCTCGTCCACGGCCTCGCGCACCTTGGGCGCATTCAGGGCGGTGATCTCGGCCCGACCCTCCCAGGCGAGGTCGATCACTTCTTGCAGGTGACTGCTCATCGGGCTGCTCCTCGGAGGCTTTCGGTGTAGGCGACGATGCGGTCGGCAGCGGCCAGGCATTCGTCCAGCGGCGCCACCAGCGCCATGCGGATACGGCCGCGGCCGGGGTTGGAGGGGCTGCGGCCGGGCATCTCGCGGGCCAGCAGGCTGCCGGGCAGCACGGCCACATTGTATTGAGCGAGCAGGCCGCGGGCCCAGCCGATGTCGTCGCCGCCGGGCACGCCCGCCCAGAGGTAGAAGCCGGCTTCGGGCAGGGCCACGTCGAGCACCGGCGCCAGCCGCGGCGTGACCTGCGCGAACTTGGCCTGGTACAGCGCGCGGTTGGCGGCCACGTGCTCCTCGTCGCCCCAGGCGGCGATGCTGGCGCGTTGCACCAGCCCGCCCATGGCGCTGCCGTGATAGGTGCGGTAGAGCAGGAAGGCCTGCATCAGCTGCCGGTCGCCGGCGGCAAAGCCCGCCCGCAGCCCGGGCACGTTGCTGCGCTTGGACAGGCTGCTCAGCACCACGAGCCGGCGCCAGTCGCTGCGGCCCAGGGCCGCAGCCGCCTGCAGCGCGCCCAGCGGGGGCTCGTCGCGGAAGTAGATCTCGGCATAGCACTCGTCGCTGGCGATGACGAAGCCGTGGCGGTCGCTGAGCGCGAAGAGCTGCTGCCAATCGGCCAGCGACATCACCGCGCCGGTGGGGTTGCCCGGCGTGCAGACGTAGAGCAGCTGGGTGCGGGCCCAGGTGGCCTCGTCGACGGCGCCCCAGTCGGGTGCATCCGGCCCGCGCGCCGAGCCGGGCGCGTGGTTCGGCACGTAGGCCACTTCGGCCCCGGCCAGCAGCGCGGCGCCCTCGTAGATTTGGTAGAACGGGTTCGGGCACAGCACGGTGGCGCCGGGCCGCGTCGGATCGACCACGGTCTGCGCCAGCGCGAACAGCGCCTCGCGCGAGCCGTTGACCGGCAGCACCTCGGACTGCGGGTCCAGTGCCACGCCCCAGCGGCGCTGCACCCAGCCCGCGATGGCCCGGCGCAGGGCCGGCTCGCCCTGCGTGGCCGGGTAGCTCGACAGCGTGGGCAGCGCCTGCGCGAGCGCCTGCTCCACCAGCGCCGGGGCGGCATGCCGCGGCTCGCCGATGCCCAGCGAAAGCGGCGCGAAAGCCGGGTTCGGCACGATGTCTCGCGTGAGTTCGCGCCAGCGCTCGAAGGGGTAGGGGTGCAGTCGCGCCAGCCGCGGATTCATCGCCCGATTATCCGGCGAGCCCCGGCCTGCGCCGGCCCGGGGTGGCCGGCGGGGCGGGCGGGCGGGCCGATCAAGACGCGGTGTGCGCCAGCCGGAAGGCCGCCACCACCTCGACCAGATCGCGCGCCTGCTGGCGCAGGCTCTCGGCCGCGGCAGCGCTTTGCTCCACCAGGGCCGCGTTCTGCTGCGTGGTCTGGTCCATCTGCGTCACGGCCTGCCCGACCTGGGCCACGCCCGAGCTCTGCTCGGCGCTGGCGGCGCTGATCTCGCCCACGATCGTGCTCACCCGGCCGATGGCCGCGACCACCTCGGTCATCGTGGCGCCCGCCTGGTCGACCAGGGCCGACCCCTGCCCGACTCGATCCACGCTGGTGGCGATCAGGCCCTTGATCTCGCGCGCGGCCTCGGCCGAGCGCTGCGCCAGGCTGCGCACCTCGCTGGCCACGACGGCGAAGCCGCGGCCCTGCTCGCCGGCCCGCGCCGCCTCGACCGCGGCGTTCAGCGCCAGGATGTTGGTCTGGAAGGCGATGCCGTCGATGGTGCCGATGATGTCGCCGATGCGGCGCGAGCTCTCGTTGATGCCGCGCATCGTGTCCACCACGCGCGCCACCACTTCGCCGCCCTGGCGCGCGACCTGGCTGGCCTGCTGCGCCAGCCGGTCGGCCTGGCGCGCGCTGTCGGCGTTGCGGCGCACAGTCGAGCCCAGCTGCTCCATCGACGCCGCGGTCTGCTGCAGCGCGCTGGCCTGCTGCTCGGTGCGGCCCGAGAGGTCGCTGTTGCCGCGTGCGATCTCCTCGCTGGCGCTGGCCACGCGCTCGGAACCCTGGCGCACTCTGGCCACCACCTGCGTCAGGCTGTGCTGCATGTGCTGAAGCCTGGCCATCAGGCTGGCGGCGTCGCCAGCCCCGAGCGGGATCGCCGTGCTCAGGTCGCCTTCGGCGACGGCGCGCGCCACCGCCGCGGCGGTGGCCGGCTCGCCGCCGAGCTGGGCCAGCAGACCGCGGGCCACGCCGGTGGCCAGCACGATGCCCAGCACCAGGGCCGTGCCCATCAGGCCCAGGCTCAGCGCGCGCGCCTGGTGATAGATCGCCGTGGCCTGCGCCGCGGCCGCCTGGCCGCCGTCGAAGCTGTGCCTGGTGAGCTGGTCGATCGCCAGCAGCGTGTCGTCCAGCGACATCTTGCCTGCCCCGTCGCCGATGTCGCGTGCATCGTCGGCCTTGCCGGCGCGGCTGAGTGCCACCACTTTCTGCGTCACCGCCTGCAGCTCCTTCCAGTGCTGACCCACGGCCTGCGCCAGC
>JAGWMW010000266.1 GCA_028871575.1 Burkholderiales bacterium
CGGCCGGCGCCTGCTGCGGCGGCGCTGCGGCCGAGGTGCCCGAGGACGAGGCGCTGGCGCCGCCGCCGCTGCGGCCCGTGGCGCGCGAGCGCATGCGATGACGGCACGGCGCATGGGGGCGCGCTGAGATGGGCTGCCTGCTCAAGGGCGGCGGCGGCCTGCACAGCCGGCTCGTCGTCGGCGCGGTGCTGCTGGCCGCGGGCAGCGGCTCGCGCATCGGCCGGCGGCCCAAGAGCCTGCTCGAGCTCGGCGGCGTGCCCCTGGTCACGCGCCAGATCGTGGCGCTTTCGGGCGCGGGCGTGGATGAGCTGGTGGTGGTGCTGGGCCATCACGCCGAGCTGATCGAGCCGGTGGTGCAGGCTTTCCCGGTGACGGTGGCCCGCAACCCCGAGCCCGACCGCGGCCAGGTCTCGTCGCAGCGCATCGGGCTGGCCGCGCTGACGGGCCGGCTCGATGCCGTCATCGTCGCGCTGGCCGACCAGCCGCTGCTGAACGCGCAGGACATCACGGCCCTGATCGCCGCCTTCAAGGCGCGGCCGGCGGGCGCCTCGGTGGTGTTCCCGCGCGTGGCCGGCGAGCGCGGCAACCCCGTCGTCTTCACGGCCGAGGTGCGCGAGCAGATCCTGGCCGGCAGCGCCGACGTCGGCTGCCGCCAGTGGCAGGCCGCGCATGCCGCCGCCGTGGCCCCGTTCGACACCGACAACCGCCGCTACCGCGTCGACATCGACACCGCCGACGACCTGGCCCGCTTCGAGCGCGACACCGGCCACGCCCTGCGCTGGCCGGCCGCGGCCGGCGGCGGGTGGCAGGATGCGGGCTGAAGCCGCAGAGGAGACCGCCATGGGCAAGCGCGACAAGAAGGGCCAGCCGGACAAGCCGGCCGGCCGGCTCGGCAAGGGCGAGTACCAGGAGCACCTGGCGCCGCTGCAGATCGAGCTGAACGAGGTCTCGCGCTGGCTGCAGCACACCGGGCAGCGCCTGGTGGTGCTGGTCGAGGGCCGCGACACCGCGGGCAAGGGCGGCGTCATCGCGGCCATCGCCGAGACGCTGAACCCGCGCCAGTGCCGGGTCGTCGCGCTGCCCAAGCCCACCGACCGCGAGGCCACGCAGTGGTACTTCCAGCGCTACGTGCCGCACCTGCCGGCGGCTGGCGAGATCGCGCTGTTCGACCGCAGCTGGTACAACCGCGCCGGCGTCGAGGCGGTGATGGGCTTCTGCACCGAGCACGAGACCCGGCGCTTCCTGCAGCAGGCGCCGCGCTTCGAGCGCATGCTGGTCGACGACGGCGTGCTGCTGTTCAAGTACTGGCTCTGCGTCGACCAGGCCGAGCAGGAGCAGCGCTTTGCCGAGCGCCAGGCCGACCCGCGCAAGCGCTGGAAACTGAGCCCGATCGACCTGCAGGCCCGCACCCGCTACGCCGACTACGGCCTGGCCCGCGACCGCATGCTGGCCGCCACCCACAAGCGCTGGGCGCCCTGGACCCTGGTCGACTTCAACGACCAGCACCGCGGACGCATCACGATGATCCGCCACCTGCTGGCCCACATCCCCGAGCGCCGCGTGCCCGAGACGCCGATCGAGTTCCCGCCGCTGGGGCACAAGCCGCTGGTGGAGAAGTACACCGGGCCGCTGCGGCCGCTGCGTTAGGCGCGCCGGCGGGCGCGCGGCCCGCACTACCATCGCGCGGTCGCCGACCCGAAGGTCCCCGTGAGCCCACGCAAGCCGCCGCCCGCCGCCCGCCGCCCGACGATGACCGACGTGGCCAAGGCCGCGGGCGTCTCGCAGTCGACGGTCTCGATGGTGCTCAACGACGTGGCCGGATCGCGCCTGTCGGCCGAGACCCGCATCACCGTGCTGCGCATGGCCACCGAGCTGGGCTACCGCCTGCCGGGGCGCCAGTTCGGCTCGGCGCGCGCGGCCAGCCGCCGCAGCCTGATCGGCTACCTCGTCGACGAGATCTCCACCAGCCCGCACCCGGTGGTCAGCGTCGACGGCGCGCGCGACGCGGCCTGGGAGCACGACTGCGTCGTCACCGTGATGGTCACGCGCGGCAACGCCGAGCAGGAGGCGGCGGCGATCGCCTCGCTGCAGGGCAACCCGGCGCTGCTGGGCATCGTCTACTCCACCATCTTCACGCGCCAGGTCAGCGTGCCGCCCGCGCTGCTCGGCGTCCCGACCGTGCTGCTGAACTGCCACGACGACGGCTTCAAGCTGCCGGCCGTGGTGCCCGGCGAAGTCAGTGGCGGCCACGCGGCCACCGAGCACCTGATCTCGATGGGGCACACCCGCATCGGCTTCATCAACGGCGAGCCCTGGATGGAGGCGTCGAAGGACCGCTTCAAGGGCTACCGGCGCGCGCTGGCCACCGCCGACCTGCCCTTCGACCCGGCGCTGGTGCGCGAGGGCGACTGGATGTCGGGCACCGGCTTCGACGCCACGCTGTCGCTGCTGAAGGCGCCGCGCCCGCCCAGCGCCATCTTCTGCGCCAACGACCTGATGGCGCTGGGGGCGCTGGAGGCCATCAAGCAGCTCGGCCTGCGCGTGCCCGAGGACGTGTCGGTGATGGGCTACGACGACCAGGAGATCTCGCGCCACACGCACCCGCCACTGACCACCCTGGTGCTGCCCAACTACGAGATGGGCCGCGCCGCGGTCGAGCTGCTGAAGGTGGTGGCCAGCGGCGATGCGCGCCAGCGCCTGCGCCGGGCGATCACGAAGATCGACGGCCCGCTGGTGCTGCGCGACACGGTGGCCCGCCTGGGGGGCTGAGACCCGGCCGCGCTAGGGTATTCACCACTTATTGCTAATAGTATTAGCTACAAAATCCGGGCTCTCTCATCCACGCGGTGAAGGGTGGCGCCGGCCGCGGCCGTGGCGCCATCAGCACCGCCCGGACGGTCGCATGGCCAGCATCGAGCTTCAATCCGTCTCCAAGACCTACGGCGAGCACATCGCCGTGATCCGCGACGTGAGCCTGCACATCGCGCAAGGCGAGTTCTGCGTGTTCGTCGGCCCCTCGGGCTGCGGCAAGTCGACGCTGCTGCGCATGATCGCCGGGCTCGAGGACATCACCGGCGGCGACCTGCTGATCGGCGGCCAGCGCATGAACGAAGTGTCGCCGGCGCGCCGGGGCGTGGCGATGGTGTTCCAGAGCTACGCGCTGTTCCCGCACATGAGCGTGTACGAGAACATGGCCTTCGGGATGCAGCTGGCCAAGCTCGACCC
>JAGWMW010000051.1 GCA_028871575.1 Burkholderiales bacterium
TGGCCTTCCTCCTTGCTGCCGGCGATGAACCAGGTCACCTGCTTGGGCACGAAGCGCTCCTCGTCGAGGTTCATCCCCTTGATCACGCGCTTGACGGCCGAGAGCTGGTCGGCGCTGTCCAGGATCTGGAAGCCCTGGGCCAGGTTCGCCAGTTTCCAGTGCGCGCGCAGGAAGCGGTTGCACAGGCCGTGGAAGGTGCCGATCCACATGCCGCGCACGGCCACCGGCAGCATCGCCGACAGGCGCGTCAGCATCTCCTTGGCCGCCTTGTTGGTGAAGGTCACGGCCAGCACGCCGCCGGGCGAGACCTGGCCCGTGTTCAGCAGCCAGGCGATGCGCGTGGTCAGCACCCGGGTCTTGCCCGAGCCGGCACCGGCCAGGATCAGCGCCGGCACCGCGGGCAGCGTGACGGCAGCGAGCTGCTCGGGGTTCAGGCCCCGCAGCAGGCGGTCTTCGGCGCTGCGCGCGGCATCTTCGGACATGCCCGGATTCTAGGAGCGCCCCCGTCGCGCGAGCGGTGCCCGGCTCAGCCGTCCAGCGTCTGCATCGTCATCAGCGTCATCGGGTGGCTGTCGCTGTCGGGCGCGGCGCCGTAGGTGCGCTCGGCGGCCTGGCGCGCGCGCATCCACTCGACGAAGGCGGCCGAGGCCATCGGCCGGCTCAGCAGGTAGCCCTGGATCTCGTCGCAGCCCAGGGCCTCGAGGAACTGCGCCTGCGCCTCGGTCTCCACGCCCTCGGCCACGATCTTCATGTTCAGGCTGTGCCCCATCGCGACGATGGCGGTGGCGATGGCCTGGTCTTCGGGGTCGCTGGCCAGCTCGCTGACGAACGAGCGGTCGATCTTGAGCGTGTCGATGTCGAAGCGCTTGAGGTAGCTCAGCGACGAGTAGCCGGTGCCGAAGTCGTCCATCGCCACCCGCACGCCCATGGCCGCCAGCGCGCCCAGCACGCCGCGGGTGGCGCCGCTGTCCTCCATCAGCAGCCGTTCGGTGAGCTCGAGCTCGAGCCGCTGCGGGCTGATGCCGGCCTCGGCCAGCGCGTCGCGGATGAAGCCGGCCAGGAAGGGCTGGCCGAACTGCCGCGCCGAGAGGTTGACGGCCAGCGTCAGCGGCGGCAGGCCGGCGCGATCCCAGGCGGCGAGCTCGGCGCAGGCGGTGCGGATCGCCCAGGCCCCCACCGGCAGGATCATGCCGCTGTCCTCCAGGGCCGAGATGAAGCGGTCGGGCGGCACCAGGCCGCGGCCCGGCGGCTGCCAGCGGATCAGCGCCTCCACGCCCACCACCTCGCCGCTGCGCAGGTTGGCCTTGGGCTGGTAATGCAGCACGAACTCCTGGCGCTCGACGGCCTGGCGCAGCTCGTTCTCGAGCTGCAGCCGCGCCGCGAGCTCGGCGCTGAGCTCGGCGCTGAAGAAGCTGTAGGTGCCGCGGCCCATCGCCTTGGCGCGGTACATCGCCATGTCGGTGTGGCGGATCAGGCCGTCGAGGTCGGTGTCGTCGGCCGGGTACATCGAGATGCCGATGCTGGTCGAGACGTGGCGCTCGTGGTCGAGCAGGTGGATCGGGCGCTCCAGCGCCTCGATGATGCGGCGCGCGATCAGCGCCGCATCCTCGGGGCTGGCCAGCTGCTCGGCGATGACGGTGAACTCGTCGCCACCCAGGCGCGAGACCGTGAACGGCGCCTCGCCGCCGCCGCGGGCGAGCGAGTCGCCACCGCGCAGGCAGCCCTTGAGCATCTCGGCCACCTGGCGCAGCACCTGGTCGCCCACCTCGTGCCCCAGGCTGTCGTTGATGAGCTTGAACTTGTCCAGGTCCAGCAGCATCAGCGCCATCGGCTTGCGGCTGCGCCGCGCGCGCGCCATGGCCTGGGCCAGCCGGTCGCGGAACAGCGTGCGGTTGGGCAGCCCGGTGAGGCTGTCGAAGTTGGCGAGGTAGCTGAGCTGCTCCTGCGTCAGCCGGCGGTCGGTGATGTCGCGCAGGATCAGTATCGACTGCGGCACGCCGTCCAGCCGCGTGTGGCTGACCGTGAGCTCGACCGGGAAGCTGCTGCCGTTGGCCCGGTGCGCCATGGTCTCGCACTGCCCGGGCTCGAACAGGCGAGCGGCATCGGCCCCGCTGGCGGCCAGGGGGTCGAGCCAGCCCGCCAGCGGCTGGCCGCACAGGGTGCCGGGCTCGGTGCCCAGCAGCCGCGCCGCCACCGGACTGCACAGCACGATGCGGCCCTGCGCGTCGCAGGTCAGCAGGCCGCTGGCCGAATGCTCGAACAGGTGCAGCAGCTGGCGCGCGCCGTTGCGCCGGCTTTGCCGGCGCTCGGGCAACTGGCGCGCGGGCGGGCCGGCCGGGGGCAGCCGGGGCCCGGTCATCCGGTCCAGCGCTCGGCGCAGCCAGCGGGCAAGGGGTCGAAACATTCGGCGCGGGGCCCGGGATCGGAAGAACGGGCTGGGAGGGTAGTGCACGGGGCCCGCGCGCGGCGGCCCCGCGGCCGCGCCTTCCGCGACCTATGCCACGGGCGGTGGCGCCAGCACGGCGTCCACCAGCGCCGTCAGCTCCTCGAAGCTGTTTTCCTTCTTGAGCAGGCCGCGCACGCCGATGCGGGCCGCGCGCTCGGCGAGCTCGTCGGTGAGGTAGCCCGAGCTCAGCACCACCGGCAGGCCCGGCCGCTCGCGCTGCAGGGCCTCGGCCAGGTCCAGGCCCGAGCCCTCGGGCATGTTGTAGTCGCTGATCACGAGATCGAAGGGCGCGGGCGCGGCGGCCACGGCCGCCAGGGCCTGGGCCAGGCCCGGGGCGGTCGTCACCCGGTAGCCGGCGCGCTCCAGCAGGCGCTGCGCCATCAGCACCATCACCTCGTCGTCGTCGACCACCAGCAGCCGCTGGCCGCGGCCGCGGCGCTCGGGCGGCGTGGCCGGGTCGGGCGGCGGCGCCACCGCGGCCGGCCCGACGCCGGGCAGGTAGACGTGGAAGGTGCTGCCGGCGCCGGGCTCGCTGTCGACCCGGATCACCCCGCCATGGTGGCGCACGATGCCGTGCACCACCGCCAGGCCCAGGCCGGTGCCCTGCCCCACGGGCTTAGTGGTGAAGAAGGGGTCGAAGATGCGCTCGCGGGTGGCGCCGTCCATCCCCGCGCCGTCGTCGCGCACCCACAGGTGCACCGCCGGCCCCGGGCGCAGCGCCGGCCGCAGCGGGGCCAGGGCGGGCGTGTCGGGCAGGGCCTCGAAGCCGATCTCGATGCGGCCGCGGCCTTCGGGCAGCGCGTGCCAGGCGTTGGTGCACAGGTTCAGCAGCACCTGCTGCAGCTGGGTCGTGTCGGCCTCGACCTGCACCGGGTCGTCGGGCAGCACCAGCGCCAGCCGCACCGAGGCCGGCAGCGTGGCGCGCAGCAGGGCCAGCGATTCGTCCACCACCGGCCGCAGCGGCTGCACCCGCAGCGGGTTGCGCTGGCGGCGGCTGAAGGTGAGGATCTGCTGCACCAGGCTGCGCGCGCGCAGCGCGGCGCGGTCGATCTGGTCCAGGCTCGAGGCCACGGCATGCCCCGGCGGCAGGTCGCCCCGGGCCAGCGCGACGTTGCCCAGGATCGCGGCCAGGATGTTGTTGAAGTCGTGCGCGATGCCGCCGGCCAGGGTGCCGATGGACTCCATCTTCTGCGCTTCGCGCAGCTGGGCTTCCAGGGCCTGGCGCTCGGCGTCGGCACGCTGGCGCTCGGTGATGTCGGTGACGATCACGAAGCAGCCCAGCACCGCGCCGGCCGCATCGCGGTCGGGCACCAGCGTGACGATCACGTCGCGCTCGCCGTGCAGGGCCGGCATGCGGTGGTCGAAGCTCACGGTCTCGCCGGCGCAGGCGCGCTCGAGCCAGCCGCCGATCTTCGGCTGCGCCTCGGGCCGCACCAGGCTGCGCCAGTCGCGCCCCAGCAGCTGCGCGCCGGCGAGGCCGAACCAGCGCTCGAAGGCGGCATTGGCGAAGGTGTAGCGGCCCTGGGCATCCAGGCGCGAGGCCGGGCCCGGCAGCGCGTCGATCACGTTCGAGAGCTGGGCCTCGCGGTCGCGCAGCGCCTGCTCGGCCTCCATCTGCGGCGTCAGGTCCAGGTGCGTGCCCACCATGCGCCGGGCTCGGCCCTGGGCGTCGCGCTCGACCACGCGTCCGCGGTCGAGCACCCACCGCCAGCGGCCGTCGCGGTGGCGCATGCGGTAGCTGGCCTCGTAGGCCGGCGTCGCGCCGGCCAGGTGCGCGTCCTGCGCCGCGCGCGCCGTCGCGCGGTCGTCGGGGTGCAGCAGCGACAGCCAGCCTTCGACGCCCGGCTCCACGTCGCCGCGCACCAGCCCCAGCATCGAGAACCATCGGTCGTTGACCACCGTCTGCCCGCTGGGCAGCGACAGGTCCCACAGCGCCAGGTCGCCGCCCCGAAGCGCCAGCGCCAGCCGCTCGGCGTCGATCTCGCGCTCGCGCCGGGTGGCCTGGCTGAGCTGGCGCATCTCGGCCTGCCGTCGCTGCAGGCGCAGCCCGGCCGCCAGGGCCGCGCCGGCCAGCAGCAGGTACAGGGCGACATAGATCGCGGTGCGATGCCACCAGGGGGCGTAGAGCGCCTGCAGGTCACGGCTGACCACAAGCACCAGCGGCTGGGCCAGCGGCAGGCCGCGCGCCTGCAGGATGCGCTGGGCGAGGAGGCGCGGAGGCCGGCCCGCGACGGCCAGCACCGAAGCCCCCGGGGTGCCCCCGGCGTCGGGCAGGCGCTGCGCCATCCAGGCCCCGTCGCCCGGGGCGGGCTGCAGGCCGGACGCCGCGTCCGCGGCCTGCCAGGCCAGCAGCCGCCCCGGGCCCTGGACGATGGCGGCCTGCATGTCGGCGGCGTCGAGCACCGAGCTCAGCAGGGCGCCGAAGTAGGCCGGGTCCAGCGCCGCCGAGACGGCTCCGACCCGCCGGCCCTGGGCATCGAGCACGGCCAGGGTCAGCAGCGCGGTGGTCGGCCCCGGTCCCGGCACGGCATCCAGGTACAGGACCGCGGGACTGGGCCGGGGCCCGAGCGACGGCAGCGCCTGCGCAGCCGTCGGCGCGCCGGGGTCGCCCCCGCCGGCGACCCGTCTCCCGGCGGCATCGGTGATCTCGATCGACCGCACGCCGGCCAGGGCCTCGCTGAGCGGCGCCAGGCGCGGCGCCAGCGACGGGCCCCACTGCGCCGGCGGCAGCAGCGCCAGCGCCGCCTGCAGCCGCCGCAGCGTGAGGTAGGCGGCGACGAGCTGGGGCCGCAGGTTCTCCTCGAGGGCCCGGGCCTGGGCCGCAAGGTGGGCGCGCTCGGCGCGGCCCACGGCATCGTGGGACGCCCAGCGCTCCCAGCCCAGCCACAGCGCGCCGGCCAGCAGCACGGCCACCAGCAGCAGGCGCTCGCGGCGCTGGCGGGCATCGGGCATCAACGCCGGCTCTGCAATGGCAGCCTCCTCGGGGCCCGGGAATCGACGCGCAGGCTACCATCCTCGGGCCCGGGGCAGCCGCATCCGGCCGGGGTCTGCGCCATGGAAATCTTCGACTACGACAACATCCTGCTGCTGCCGCGCAAGTGCCGCGTCGACAGCCGCGCCGACTGCGACACCTCGGTCGCCTTCGGCCCTCGCCGCTTCACGCTGCCGGTGGTGCCGGCCAACATGAAGACCGTGATCGACGAGCCGATCAGCCAGATGCTGGCCGAGAGCGGGCACTTCTACGTGATGCACCGCTTCGACCTCGACGCGGTGGCCTATGCCCGGCGCATGCGCGAGCGCGGCCTGTTCGTCTCGCTGAGCTCGGGCGTCAAGCCGGCCGACCACGCGCTCGTGGACCGGCTGGCGGCCGAGGGCCTGGGGGCCGACTACCTCACGATCGACATCGCCCACGGCCACGCCGAGAGCGTGCGCCGCACGATCGAGCACATCAAGCAACGCCTGCCGCAGGCTTTCGTGATCGCGGGCAACGTCGCCACGCCCGAGGCGGTGATCGACCTCGAGAACTGGGGCGCCGATGCAACGAAGGTGGGCGTGGGCCCGGGCAAGGTCTGCATCACCAAGCTCAAGACCGGCTTCGGCACCGGCGGCTGGCAGCTGAGCGCGCTGAAGTGGTGTGCCCGCGTGGCCACCAAGCCCATCGTCGCCGACGGCGGCATCCGCCACCACGGCGACATCGCCAAGAGTGTGCGCTTCGGCGCCGCGATGGTGATGGTCGGCTCGCTGTTCGCCGGCCATGAGGAATCGCCCGGCGCCACCGTCGTGCACGAGGGGCGGCGCTGCAAGGAGTACTACGGCTCGGCCAGCGACTTCAACAAGGGCGAGTACAAGCATGTCGAAGGCAAGCGCATCCTCGAGCCGATCAAGGGCGCGCTGGCCGACACGCTGCGCGAGATGCGCGAGGACCTGCAGAGCAGCATCAGCTACGCCGGCGGCCGCTGCCTGGCCGACCTGAAAAAGGTCAACTACGTGGTGCTGGGCGGCGAGAACGCGGGCGAGCACCTCTTCATGTAGGCCGCATCGGGTACGCTGCCGGCCCATGACCGAACTCGCCAAGTCCTTCGACCCGTCCGCCATCGAGCGCCGCTGGGGCCCGCGCTGGGCCGCCGCCGACGCCAACCGCCCCAGCCTGGACCCGGCCCGGCCCTCGTTCAGCATCCAGCTGCCGCCGCCCAACGTCACCGGCACGCTGCACATGGGGCATGCGTTCAACCAGACGATCATGGATGCGCTGACGCGCTACCACCGCATGCGCGGCCACAACACGCTCTGGCTGCCGGGCACCGACCATGCCGGCATCGCCACGCAGATCGTGGTGGAGCGCCAGTTGCAGGAGGCGGGCCGTTCGCGCCAGGAGCTCGGGCGCCGGGACTTCGTGGCCCGGGTCTGGGACTGGAAGGCGGCCAGCGGCGCCACCATCACGAACCAGATGCGCCGCCTGGGCGCCAGCGTCGACTGGTCGCGCGAGTACTTCACGATGGACAAGAAGCTCTCGGCCACCGTGGTCGAGACCTTCGTGCGCCTGTACGACGAGGGCCTGATCTACCGCGGCCAGCGCCTGGTCAGCTGGGACCCGCAGTTGAAGAGCGCGGTCTCCGACCTCGAGGTCGAGAGCGAGGAGGAGGACGGCTTCCTCTGGCTGATCCGCTACCCGCTGGAAGACGGCCGCGGCAGCCTGGTGGTGGCGACGACGCGGCCCGAGACCCTGCTGGGCGACACGGCGGTCATGGTGCACCCCGACGACGAGCGCTATGCCGCCTTCGTCGGCCAGCGCGTGCGGCTGCCGCTGACGGACCGCCTGATCCCGGTGATTGCCGATGCCTACGTCGACCGCGAGTTCGGCACCGGCGTGGTCAAGGTGACGCCGGCCCACGACGCCAACGACTACGCGGTGGGCCAGCGCCATGGGCTGCCGGTGATCGGCGTGCTCGACCTCGACGCCCGGGTCAATGCCAACGCGCCCGCGGCCTATCGCGGGCTCGACCGCTTCGTCGCGCGCCAGCAGGTCGTGGCCGATCTCCAGGCGCTGGGGCTGCTGGTGGAGACGCGCAAGCACCGCCTGACGGTGCCGCGCTGCGGGCGCACCGGCCAGGTCATCGAGCCGATGCTCACCGACCAGTGGTTCGTGGCCGTCAACAAGCCGGCGGCCGACGGCACCAGCATCGCGGCCAAGGCGGTGGCCGCGGTGGCCAGCGGCCAGGTGCGCTTCGTGCCCGAGCAGTGGGTCAACACCTACGATCACTGGATGGCGAACCTGCAGGACTGGTGCATCAGCCGCCAGCTCTGGTGGGGCCACCAGATCCCGGCCTGGTACGGCAGCGACGGCCGGATCTTCGTCGGCCGCAGCGAGGACGAGGCGCGCCGCCGCGCCGAGGCCGCCGGCTACAGCGGCCCGCTCGAGCGCGACGAGGACGTGCTCGACACCTGGTTCTCCTCCGCGCTGGTGCCCTTCAGCACCCTGGGCTGGCCCGAGAAGACGATCGAGCAGTCGCTCTTCCTGCCCAGCACGGTGCTCGTCACCGGCTTCGACATCATCTTCTTCTGGGTCGCCCGGATGATCATGATGACCACCCACTTCACCGGCCAGGTGCCCTTCCGCGACGTCTACATCCACGGCCTGGTGCGCGACGCGCAGGGCCACAAGATGAGCAAGAGCGAAGGCAATGTGCTCGACCCGGTGGACCTGATCGACGGCATCGAACTGGGCCCGCTGCTGGACAAGCGCAGCACCGGCCTGCGCCGGCCCGAGACCGCGCCGCGGGTGCGCAAGGAGACCGAGCGCGAGTTTCCGAACGGCATCCCCGCCTTCGGGGCCGACGCGCTGCGCTGCACGATGGCCAGCTACGCCAGCCTGGGCCGCAACATCAACTTCGACGCCAAGCGCTGCGAGGGCTGGCGCAACTTCTGCAACAAGCTCTGGAACGCGAGCAAGTTCGTGCTGATGAACTGCGAGGGCCAGGACTGCGGGCTGAAGGAACACACGAAGGCCGAGTGCGCCCCGGCGCTCCTGGACGACGCCGGGCGCGAGACGCGCCCGGCCGGGCCCTTCCACGGCTACCTGCGCTTCAGCGCCGCCGACCGCTGGATCAGCGGCGAGCTGCAGAAGGTGGAGGCCGCGGTGGCCCAGGGCTTTGCGGACTACCGGCTCGACAACGTCGCCCACGCGATCTACGCCTACGTCTGGGAGAGCTTCTGCGACTGGTACCTCGAGATCGCCAAGGTCCAGATCGCCCAGGGCACAGAGCCCGAGCGGCGCGCCACGCGCCGCACGCTCATCCGCACGCTGGAGACGGTGCTGCGGCTGCTGCACCCGCTGGCGCCCTTCATCACGGCCGAGCTCTGGGACAGCGTGGCCCCGGTGGCGGGCCTGAAACACACCGAGACCGTGACCACGGCCCGCTACCCGCAGGCCCAGCTCGAGAAGGTCGACCCCGCGGCCGAGCGCTGGATGGCGCAGCTGCAGGCGGTGGTGGTCGAGTGCCGGCGCCTGCGCAGCGAGATGAATCTCTCGCCGGCCGAGCGCGTGCCGCTGCTGGCGCTGGGCGAGCCGGCGTTCGTCGACGGCGCCGCGCCGCTGCTGAAGGCGCTGGCCCGGCTGTCCGAGGTGCGCCCGATGCAGGACGAGGCCGCGTTCGCCGCCGCCACGCAGGCCGCGCCGGTGGCGCTGGCCGGCGGGCTGCGGCTGGCGCTGGCGGTGGACATCGACCTCGGCGCCGAGCAGGC
This sequence comes from Burkholderiales bacterium, assembly GCA_028871575.1. GTDB lineage: Bacteria > Pseudomonadota > Gammaproteobacteria > Burkholderiales > Burkholderiaceae_C > Rubrivivax. The sequence goes on from JAGWMW010000051.1 coordinate 9,188, forward strand.
CCGGCTGGCCAAGGAGATCGCCCGGCTGCAGGCCGAGATCGGCAAGGCCGAGGGCAAGCTCGGCAACGAGGCCTTCGTCCTGCGGGCTCCCGAGGCCGTGGTGGCGCAGGAGCGCGCCCGGCTGGCCGAGTTCAGGCTGGCGCTGGGCCGCCTGCAAGACCAGCAAACTCGTCTGGCTGCGTCGACCTGAATCCGCTGCGCGCAGGCGCGGACTGCAGGAACTCGTCGATGCGCGCCGCCACCGCCCAGGCGCTGCGCTGGCGCGACTGCAGCGTGGTGCCGGCCACGCGCGGCGTGACCTGCAGCGTGTCGATGTGGCGCAGCGGCCGTCCCGGGTCGAGCAGGCCGGGCTCCATGCTGTCGAACCAGGCCGCCGCCAGCGGGCCCTCGGACAGCGCGCGCGCCAGCGCCGCCTCGTTGAACAGGCTGGAGTGCGACAGGCTCACGACGACCTGGTCGCGCTTGCTCTCCGACAGCAGCCGCTCGCCGAACAGGCCGGCAAAGCGCGGGAAGTACGCCAGCAGCACGCACACGGCGTCGCTGCGCTGCATCAGCTCCTGCAGGCCCACGGCCTCGACGCCCGAGCGCGACCACATCGGGTCGTTGGCGTGCACGCCGGGGTCGTAGCCGATGGCGCGGGCCCCGAAGGCCGCGAGCAGGTGCGTCAACGGCTTGACGGTGGGCGACATGCCCACCACGCCGACCGTGGCCCCGCCGAGCTCGCGCCCGACCAGCAGGCCCTCGCCGCTGATGATGGGCACCCGGCGCAGCATCTGCAGCAGCGCGCCGAGCATGAACTCGGCTTCGGCCAGCGCACTGGCCGTGGCCGGGCGCACGACCTCGATGCCGGCGCGGGCACAGGCGTCGAGGTCGATGTTCTCCGAGCCCACCGACAGCCGGCCCACGATGCGCAGCTGCGGCGCCCGCTGCAGCGCGGCGCCGTCGAGCGCCACCGAAGGCGGGATGATGATGGCGCGCACGCCGGCCAGGGCCTGGCGAAACGCCTGCGGATCTTGCGCCAGCTCGGGCGCCACCTTCACGGCATGGCGCGCCCCCAGCCAGTGCAGCACGTCGGAATCCAGGGGTTCGACGATCAGCACATCCATCGGCGCGGGCGGGACGGTGTCATACGGCAAGCGGGAGGCCACATGCCACAATCGGCCTGGATGGGACGATTCTAAAGTGACGCATGCACGTTCATAAGGCGATATTCCCGGTTGCGGGGCTTGGCACGCGCTTCCTGCCGGCCACCAAGGCCCAGCCCAAGGAGATGCTGCCCGTCGTCGACAAGCCGCTCATCCAGTACGCGGTGGAGGAAGCCTACGCGGCCGGGGTGCGCGAGATGATCTTCGTCACCGGCCGCCACAAGCGCCCGATCGAGGACCACTTCGACATGACCTTCGAGCTCGAGGTGGCGCTCGAGCAGGCGCACAAGCAGGAACTGCTCGACGTGGTGCGCAGCGTCAAGCCCGACGACATGGAGTGCATCTACGTGCGCCAGCCGCAGGCCCTGGGCCTCGGGCACGCCGTGCTGTGCGGCCAGCGCCTGGTGGGCGACCAGCCCTTCGCGGTGCTGCTGGCCGACGACCTGATGGTGGGCGAGCCGCCAGTGCTGGCGCAGATGGTCGAGCAGTTCGGCGAGTGGCGCGCCTCGATCCTGGCGGTGCAGGAGGTGCCGGCCGCGCACACCCGGCGCTACGGCATCGTCGACGGCACCGTGGTCAACGACCGCCTGGTCGACGTCGTCCGCATGGTCGAGAAGCCGGCACCCGAGGAGGCGCCTTCACGCCTGGGCGTGGCCGGCCGCTACATCCTGACGCCGGGCGTCTTCCACGAGATCGCGAGCCAGAAGCGCGGGGTCGGCGGCGAGATCCAGCTCACCGATGGCATCGCCTCGCTGCTGCGGCGAGAGAAGGTCTTCGCCTACCGCTACCGCGGCAAGCGCTACGACTGCGGCAGCAAGGAGGGCTTCCTCGAGGCCAACGTGGAGCTGGCCCTGGCCCACCCGCAGCTCGGGCCGGGCTTCCGCGACTTCCTCAAGGGCCTGGCGCTGTAGCCCCGCCAAGGCGGCGCGGCGCTTCAGCGCCGGCGCAGCACGTGCACGAACTCGTCGCCCTGCCGGGACTGCTCGACGAGCTCGTTGCCGGTCTGCCGGGCGAAGGCCTGGAAGTCGCGCATCGAGCCCGGATCGGTGGCGACCACCCGCAGCAGCTCGCCGCTGGCCAGGTCGGCCAGCGCCTTCTTCGCCTTCAGGATGGGCAGCGGGCAGTTCAGCCCGCGCGTATCGAGGTCTTTGGCGGCAGCGTCCATGGCCCCGGATTCTAGGAGTCCGCGGCCGGCCTCGGCGGCAGCTCGATGAACTGCGGTTCATGGCCGCGCGAGCGCAGCCAGTCGGCCAGGGCGTAGCCGGTGCCGGCGCGCCAGCAGCGCAGTTCGGGCAGCGCGTACAGGCGGTACTCGGCCAGCTCGGGCGACAGCCGCACCTCGCCGCGCGCCACCACGTGGTAGGCCACGATCACCTGGTTCATGCGCTGGAAGTCGTAGACGCCGATCAGCGAGACCTGCTGTACCTCGAGCGCCGTCTCCTCCCGCACCTCGCGCGCGATGCCCTGCTCGGGCGATTCGCCGGCCTCCATGAAGCCGGTGACGAGGGCGAAACAGCGGCCGGGCCAGGCGGCGTTGCGCGCCAGCAGCACCCGGCCGCCGCGGTCGCTGCACTCGACCACCGCGGCCAGCACCGGGGTCGGGTTGTTCCAGTGCGTCCAGCCGCAGGCGGCGCAGCGCAGGCGCTCCTTCGGGCCGCCGTCCTCGTCCCGCACCTGCAGCGCCAGCGCCTGGCCGCAGCTCAGGCAGTAGCGGGCTTCGAAGGCCATGGCGGCGCCCGTCCTCAGGCCGGGAACACGCCGGTCGAGAGGTAGCGGTCGCCGCGGTCGCAGACGATGAAGACGATGGTCGCGCCCTCGACCCGCTGCGCGATCTGCAGCGCCACCCAGCAGGCGCCGGCGGCCGAAATGCCGGCGAACAGGCCCTCCTCGCGCGCCAGGCGCCGCGCCATCGCCTCGGCATCGGCCTGGCCCACGGGCACCAGCTCATCCACCGTCGCCGGGTCGTAGATCTTCGGCAGGTAGGCCTCGGGCCACTTGCGGATGCCCGGGATGCGCGCGCCCTCGGCCGGCTGCGCGCCCACGATGCGCACCTGCGGGCTCTGCGCCTTCAGGTAGCGCGACACGCCGGTGATGGTGCCGGTGGTGCCCATGGCACTGACGAAGTGGGTCACCTGGCCGGCCGTGTCGGCCCAGATCTCGGGGCCGGTGGTCTCGAAGTGGATGCGCGGGTTGTCGGCGTTGGCGAACTGGTCGAGCACGCGGCCCTGGCCTTCGCGCTGCATCTGCTCGGCCAGGTCGCGCGCGTACTCCATGCCGCCCGAGCGCGGCGTGAGGACGAGCTCGGCGCCGTAGGCCTTCATGGTCTGCGCGCGCTCGATCGAGAGGTCCTCGGGCATCACCAGCACCATGCGGTAGCCGCGGATGGCCGCGGCCATCGCCAGCGCGATGCCGGTGTTGCCGCTGGTGGCCTCGATCAGGGTGTCGCCGGGGCGGATCTCGCCCCGGCGCTCGGCGCCGGCGATCATGCCGATCGCGGGCCGGTCCTTGACCGAGCCGGCCGGGTTGTTGCCCTCGAGCTTGCCCAGGACCACGTTGCCGCGCGCCGCGGCCTCGGCCCCGGGCAGGCGCTGCAGCCGCACCAGCGGCGTGCGGCCGATCACGTCTTCCAGCGTCTGGTACGGGGGTCGGGCGGCATCCGACATGGGCGGGCTCCTGGTGACGCCCGATTGTCGCAGCGGCCGGGCTGACCCCGCCCCGGCGTGGACGGGGGTGCGTGTGATAATCGAATCGGCTTCGGCGCGACCCCACCGCAACCGATCAGCCGCCCCGCGCCCGCGTGACGAAATCGGTAGACGTAGCGGACTCAAAATCCGCCGCCGCAAGGCGTGCCAGTTCGAGTCTGGCCGCGGGCACCAGCCGCCATCCCGGCCGGCCTCTGATGCATCCGCCATGCCCTCGCTGCCGCCCGTCACCAAGTCCCTGATCCTGGCCTGCGTGGTCGTGTTCTGCCTGCAGCAGTTCGTGCCGCTGGAGAACTGGTTCGCGCTGTACTCGCTGGGCAGCGGCCAGTTCATGCCCTGGCAGCTGGTGAGCTACGCCTTCCTGCACGCCAGCGTGCCGCACCTGTTCTTCAACATGCTGATGCTGTGGATGTTCGGCGCCGAGCTCGAGCAGGTCTGGGGCCCGCGGCGCTACCTGCAGTACCTGGGCGCCGGCGTGCTGGCGGCGGCGGTGGGGCAGCTGCTGGTGGCGATGCTGATGGGGTCGGCCTCCGAGACGCTGGGCGCCTCGGGCGGCATCTACGCGCTGCTGCTGGCCTATGCCCTGGTGCTGCCGGGGCGCCGCTTCGACCTCGTGGGCTTCCTGCCGATGCTGCTGCTGATGCTGCCCTCCACCGCGCTCAACGTGCTGGGGCTGCTGCTGTACTTCGCGCTGCTGACGAACCGGCAGGCGGTGCCGATCCCGCCGGTGGTGGTGCCGGCGCGCGTGATGGTGATCGCGCTGGGCAGCATCGAGCTCGTGATGGGTCTGTTCGGCCGCGACGGCATCGCGCACTTCGCCCATCTGGGCGGCATGGCCGGCGGCTACCTGATGATCCTGTACTGGCGCAATGCGCGCCCGGCGGGGCGGCGGCGGCGCTGAGGCGCCTGCCGCGCGCGCGCCGCTCAGGGCCGGCCCGGCTCGATCTGCGCGAGGCCCTCGCGCACCGTGGGGTGGCGCAGCACCAGGCGCAGCTCGCGCTTGAGCCGCGCGTTGTCGAGCCGGCGCGATTCGGCCATGAAGCTCAGCGCCGCCGGGCCCAGCGCCGCAGCCGCCTCGGCACGTGGCAGGCGCGGCGGGCGCGCCAGCCCGAAGCGATCGGCCACGAGGTCGAAGTACTCGCCCATGCGCAGCTCGCTGTCGTCGCTGGCGTGGTAGACGCGCTGCGGCGCCCCGCGCAGCAGCGCGGCCACGCAGGCCCGCGCCAGATCGTCGGCATGGATGTGGTTGGTGTAGACGTCGTCGCCGGGCGCCAGCAGCGGCGCACCGCGGCGCACGCGCTCGCGCGGGTCGCCGCCCTCGCGGTCGAGCGCGTAGATGCCGGGCACGCGCAGTACCGACACGCGCACGCCGCTGCGCCGGCCCCACCAGCGCACCTGCGCCTCGGCATCGGCGCGGCGCCAGGCGCGGTCGGTGGCCGGGCTCAGACGGCGCGTCTCGTCCACCCGGGCACCGGCGCAGTCGCCGTAGACACCGCTGGTGCTGGCGTCCACCAGCCGGCGCACGCGGGCCCCACGCGCCAGCGCCTGCAGCAGCGCGGCCGTGCGCGGGTCGCGCCGGCCCTGCGCCGGCGGCGGCGCCAGGTGCAGCACGGCATCGGCCAGCCCGCCCAGCCGGCCCAGCGAGGCGGGGGCATCGAGGTCGCCCTGCAGCGGCACGGCGCCGGCCGCGCGCAGCAGCGGCACGCGCCCGGGGCTGGAGGTCAGCGCCAGCACGCGCCAGCGCGGCACCAGCAGGCGCAGCACGCGCAGCCCGATGTCGCCACAGCCCACGATGAGCAAGGTCGGGCGCGGCGCGAAGCGGAGGCGGGCGGTCATGGCGGGCACAATCCGCGGCCGAGTTTACGGGCGCGATCCGCGCGGCCCCGCACCCCACCATGAGCTTCACCATCACCCTGCAGCCGGCCCGGCGCAGCTTCACCGCCGGGCCCGACGAGACCCTGCTCTCGGCCGCCATCCGCCAGGGCATCGGCCTGCCCTACGGCTGCCGCGACGGGGCCTGCGGCTCGTGCCGGAGCCGGCTGCTGCAGGGCCGCGTGGTGCATGGCCCGCACCAGCTCAAGGCCCTGTCGGCGGCGCAGGCCGAGGACGGCTACGTGCTGACCTGCTGTGCCCGGGCGCTGAGCGATTGCACGGTCGAGGCCCGCACGGTGCCCGGCCTGGGCGAAACCCCGGTGCTGCGGATCCCGACGCGGGTGCTCTCGATCGAGCGCGCCGCGCCCGACGTGGCCGTGATCCGCCTGCAGCTGCCGGCGAACCAGAACCTGCAGTTCCGCGCCGGCCAGTACGTCGAATTCATCCTGCAGGACGGCCTGCGCCGGGCCTACAGCATCGCCAACGCGCCGCACGCGCTGGGCAGCCCGCCCTCGATCGAGCTGCACGTGCGCCACATGCCCGGCGGCGTGTTCACCGACCACGTGTTCTCGGCCCTGAAGGAGCGCGACATCCTGCGCCTGGAGGGCCCCTTCGGCAGCTTCTTCCTGCGCGAGGATGGCGAGCAGCCGCTGGTGCTGCTGGCCGGCGGCACCGGCCTGGCCCCGATCAAGGCCATCGTCGAGCAGCTGCTGCACAAGGCGCCGGCGCGTCCGGCGGTGCTGTACTGGGGCGTGCGCAGGCGCGTCGACCTCTACCGCCACGACTGGTGCGAGCAGATGGCCCGCACCCTGCCCTACCTGCGCTACGTGCCGGTGCTCTCCGAGCCCGCCGCCGACGAGCACTGGAGCGGCCGCGTCGGGCTCGTGCACCATGCCGTGATGGCCGACTGGCCCGACCTGTCGGGACACCAGGTCTACGCCTGCGGCGCCCCGGCGATGGTGGAGGCCGCGCAGCGCGACTTCACGACCGTCTGCAGCCTGCCCGAAGGCGAGTTCTTTGCCGACGCCTTCACCTCCGAGGCCGACAAACACGGCGCCACGGCTTGAGAGGCCGACCCGGGCCGGCCCGGACACTGCCGCTACTGGCCCAGGTAGGCGGCGCGCACGCGCGGGTCGGCCAGCAGCTCGGCGCCGGCGCCGCTCATCGTGAGCTCGCCGGAATCCATCACGTGGCCGCGGTCGGCCAGGGCCAGCGCGCGGCTGGCGTTCTGCTCCACCAGCAGCACGGTCGTGCCCTGGGCGTGGATCTCGGCCACCACCTCGAAGATGCGGTCCACCATCAGCGGCGCCAGGCCCATCGAGGGCTCGTCCAGCAGCAGCAGGCGCGGGCGCGCCATCAGCGCCCGGCCCATGGCCAGCATCTGCTGCTCGCCGCCGCTCATCGTGCCGGCCAGCTGGTGGCGGCGCTCCTTCAGGCGCGGGAAGCGATCGAACACGCGCTCGATGTCGGCCTCGATCTCGGCGTCGCGGCGCACGAAGGCGCCCATCTGCAGGTTCTCGAGGATGCTCATGCGGGTGAAGGTGCCGCGCCCCTCGGGCACCATCACCAGGCCCTGGCGCGCCAGGTCCCAGGCGCCCTGCCCGCGGATGCTGCGGCCGCCGAAGCGGATCTCGCCCGCGGCCATCGGCTGCAGCCCGGTGATGGCCTTCAGCGTCGTCGTCTTGCCGGCGCCGTTGGCGCCGATCAGGCTGACCAGCTGGCCCTCGCGCACCTCGAAGCTCACGCCCTTGACGGCCTGGATGCCGCCGTAGGCGACCTTCAGGCCGCTCACCTCGAGCAGGGGCGCTCCGGCCGGCCCCGCGGCACCGCTGGCGGCCATGCTCAGTGCTGCCCGGGGCCGAGGTAGGCCTCGATGACCTTGGGGTCGCGCTGCACCTCGGCCGGCGTGCCCTCGGCGATGGGGCGGCCGTAGTCGAGCACGGTGACGCGGTCGCACAGGCCCATCACCAGCTTCACGTCGTGCTCGATCAGCAGAATGGTCTTGCCGTCCTTGCTGATGCGCGACAGCAGCTCGCGCAGCTGCACCTTCTCGGTGGCGTTCATGCCGGCGGCCGGCTCGGCGAGCGCCAGCAGCTTGGGCTCGGTGGCCAGCGCCCGCGCGATCTCGAGGCGCCGCTGGTCGCCGTAGCTCAGCGTGCGGGCGCGATAAGGCGCGTATTTGCCCACGCCCACGTAGTCGAGCAGCTCTTGTGCGCGCTGGCGGATGGCGGCCTCTTCGGCCTTGAACGACGGCGTGCGAAACACCGCGCCCACCAGCGCGCTGTGCGTGCGCACGTGGCGGCCCACCATCACGTTTTCGAGCGCTGTCATTTCGGGGAACAGGCGGATGTTCTGGAAGGTGCGGGCAATGCCCTCCTTGGCCACCTGATGCACCGCCTGCGGCGTGTAGGGCTTGCCGTCGAGCACGAAGGTGCCGCTGTCGGGCGTGTACAGGCCGGTGATGACGTTGAAGAAGGTGGTCTTGCCGGCGCCGTTGGGGCCGATCAGCCCATAGATGGAGCCCGGCTGGATTTCGATGCCCACGTCACTGAGCGCCTGCAGCCCGCCGAAGCGCTTGGACACCCCCTTGACCAGCAGCAGCGGCTGACTCATTTGGCACCCCCCACGGCGCCGCTGGCCAGCGCACTGGGCGGCGCGTCGGGCTGCGACGAGTCTTTGAGCGCCTGGCCATGCTCGGGCGCGGGCCACAGGCCCTTGGGCTTGAACAGCATGATCAGCACCATCGCCAGGCCGTAGATGAGCTGGCGCAGGATCTCGGGCTCGATGAACGGCAGGCGCACATAGCGCAGCGCCTCGGGCAGCGCGGCAAGCAGAATGGCGCCCATGATGACGCCGGGCACGTGGCCCAGGCCGCCGAGCACGATCATCGCCAGGATGACGATCGATTCCATCAGCGTGAACGACTCGGGCGACACGAACTCCTGGAACGACGCGAACATCGCGCCCGACACGCCGCCGAAGGTGGCGCCCATCG
>JAGWMW010000267.1 GCA_028871575.1 Burkholderiales bacterium
CGCTGGAAGCTGCCCGCCGGCATGCGCAGCCTGGTCGGCGGCGCGGCGGTGCCCGAGTCGCTGATCCGCGCCTACGACCGGCATGGCGTGTGGCTGCTGCAGGGCTGGGGCATGACCGAGACCTCGCCGCTGGCCACGGTGTCGTACCCGCGCGCCGAGCTGAAGGACGCCGGCGCCGACGAGCGCTACCGCCGCGCTGCGATGGCCGGCGTGCCGGCGCCGCTGGTGCAGCTGCGCATCCGCACCGCCGAGGGCGCCGACGCGCCCTGGGACGGCCAGACCATGGGCGAGATCCAGGTGCGCGGCCCCTTCATCACCGGCTCGTACCACGGCGTGCCGGTGTCGGAAGACAAGTTCACGCCCGACGGCTGGCTGCGCACCGGCGACGTGGCGGTGATGGACGAGTTGGCCTTCGTGCGCATCACCGACCGCACCAAGGACCTGATCAAGAGCGGCGGCGAATGGATCAGCTCGGTCGACCTCGAGAACGCGCTGATGGGCCATCCGGCGCTCGCCGAGGCGGCCGTGATCGCCATCCCCGACCCGAAGTGGAGCGAACGTCCGCTGGCCTGCGTGGTGTTCAAGCCGGGCGCCTCGGCCACCCCGGCCGAGCTCTCGGCCCACCTGCTGGCCCAGGGCTTCGCCAAATGGCAGCTGCCCGAGCGCTACGAGGTGATCGACGCCATCCCGCGCACCAGCACCGGCAAGTTCTGGAAGCTCAAGCTGCGCGAGCGCTACGCGGCCTGAGGGCCATCGGCCGGCCCGCCAGGCCCACCAGGCTCGTCAGGCCTGGCCCGCGTCGTCGGCCCGCAGGACGAGCTCGAAGCCGCGGCCAGGCCCGGCCGCCGCGGCCAGCTCGCCGCCCATCAGCGCGCACAGCCGCTGCGCCTGCGCCAGCACCAGGCCTGCGCCGCCGGCGCGGAACGGGTCGAACAGCGCCGCGCCGGCCTCGGCGTCCAGCGCCGGCTCGTCGCCCCGGGCGCTGACGACGGTGACGACGACGCGGCCGTCGGCGGGCGAGGCCGCCGCCAGACGCAGCGTGCCGCTGCCCGGGCCCTTCAGCGTCTGCTCGACCAGGCTGCGCAGCACCTGCTCGACCCGCAGCGCGTCGCCGCGCGCATAGCCCAGGTCGGTGGCCAGCCGGGCCTCGAAGCGCAGGCCGCGGCGGTCGGCCGCGGCGCGGGCCTCGTCGGCCACGCGCTGCACCGTCTCCTGCAGGTCGAAAGGCTCGCGCGCCAGCACCAGCTCGCCGCCGTCGATCAGGGCCAGGTCGAGCAGGGCGTTCAGGCGCGCGCCCAGGCTGCGCGCGGTGTCCAGCAGCCGGGCGAGCTCGCGCGACTGCTCGGGGTTGAGCGGCCCGGCCAGGCCCTGCTGCAGGCTCTCGCCCAGACTCACGATCGCCACCGGCGAGGAGCGCAGCCCGGCGCCGACATGCGTCATGAACTCGCGCCGCAGACGCGCCGTGGTGGCGGCCCGGGCCTGCGCCTGGGCCAGCTCGGCGGCAGTGCCCTGCAGCTCGCGGTCCTTCAGCGCTGCCTCGGCGCGCAGGGCCTGCATCTCGCTCGCGTCGCGCACCAGGCACAGCAGCCCGCCCGCGCCGCCCAGCGGCAGCGCCTTCCACACCACCGGCAGGACCGTGCCGTCGGGCCGCCGGCAGCGGCAGGCCAGCTCGGCCCCGGCCGGCCCCGCCGCGGCGAGCGCCTGCTCGAGCCGGCGCCGGTCTTCGGGGTGCACGAGTTCCGCATAGGGCTGCCCCCGCAGCGCCGCCGCCGGCCGGCCCCACAGCCGCTCGCAGGCCGCGCCGACGCGGGCGTAGCGGCCTTCGGCGTCGATCAGGCACAGCGCGTCGAGCGAGGCGTCGAACACCTGCTGCAGCGCGGCCTCGGCCTGCAGCCGGTCGCGCACCGCGGCCTGCTCGGCCGCGCGTGCGCGCCCGGCCTGGCGGCGGTCGGCCCGGGCCCGCCAGCCGCCCCAGCCCAGCAGGCCCAGGGCGAGCAGGCTCGCCGTGGCCACCGCCGCCAGCGCCAGCGTGCCGGCGGCCTGGGCGCGCGCGCGCTCGGCCTGCAGGCGCTCGCGGGCCTGGCCGGCAAGGCCGTCCAGCGCGCCACGCAGCTCGGCCTGCAGCCGGGCATCGTCGCCGGCGCCGGCGGTGCGCACCGCGGCCGTGCCGCGGGCGGCGCGGGCCTGCAGCGTGGCAGCCAGGGCATCGAAGCGCTGTGCCAGCAGCGCGCCCAGCGCCACGATGCGGTCGAAGGCCTCGCCCCCGGCCGGACCGGTCAGGCGCAGCTCGGCCAGCCCGGCATCGGCGGCCTGGCGGGCGCCGACGTAGGCCGGCAGTGCCTCGGGATCGGCGCTCGGCTCGGCCTGGTGCAGCGCGGCCTCGGCCTCGGCCACGGTGGCGCGCAGCTGGGCCAGCGCGAGCAGGCTGCGCTGGGCGTTCTGCGCAGCCGCCTCTTCGGCGCGCAGCTGCCACACCGCCTGCCAGGCCAGGGCGCCGAGCAGCAGCGCCAGCAGCCAGGCACCGAGCGCCAGGGCCGGCTGCAGCCGGGCAGGCAGGGCGGGCAGGGCCGGCCATCCCGTCCGTGGCGCCCGCGGTGTGCGCGGTGTCTTTGGCGTCCTGGGCGACTTCGGCGTCTGCGCCGAGGCCGGCCGCTCCGCGGGGGCGGCGGCGCGGCCGGGGCGTGGCAAGCTCGAATCGGACTGCAAGACGGGGCTCCTTGGCCGCGATGCGGGCCTCTCGTGAGGGCAGCATCGACGATAGCGGAGCCCCGCCCCCCGGCGCAGCGGAACGGCTGCACCACAATGCCGGCCTCGCCGCGCGCCGCTCGCCTTAGCGGCCTGCGGCGTGACTTGTTGCCGGCCCGCCCGCGCCGAGGCCCGGGCGTCGGCCGCCTCGCCCCGTCCCTGCCCAGCCCGCTCGATGCCCGACCTGTTCTCGCCCGCCCCTGCCGACACCCTGCCGCTGGCCGACTACGCCGAACGCGCCTACCTCGACTACGCGCTCTCGGTGGTCAAGGGCCGCGCGCTGCCCGACCTGTGCGACGGCAACAAGCCGGTGCAGCGGCGCATCCTGTACTCGATGCACCGGATGGGCCTGTCGCCGGGCGGCACCGGCCTGCCCAAGCCGGTGAAGAGCGCGCGCGTGGTGGGCGACGTGCTCGGCCGCTACCACCCGCACGGCGACACCGCGGCCTACGACG
>JAGWMW010000052.1 GCA_028871575.1 Burkholderiales bacterium
CGTGGCCTTGCTGGCCTTCTTGAGCTCGGCGGTCAGGGCCGTGACGGCCTTGTCGATGCCGCGCTTGAGGTCCATCGGGTTCAGGCCGGCGGCCACGAACTTGAAGCCCTCGCGCACGATGGCCTGGGCCAGCACGGTGGCGGTGGTGGTGCCGTCGCCGGCGTTGTCGCTGGTCTTGGAAGCGACTTCCTTGACCATCTGCGCGCCCATGTTCTGGAGCTTGTCCTTGAGCTCGATCTCCTTGGCCACCGACACGCCGTCCTTGGTGACGGTGGGGGCGCCGAAGCTGCGCTCGAGCACGACGTTGCGGCCCTTCGGGCCCAGGGTGACCTTGACCGCGTTGGCCAGGATGTTCACGCCTTCGACGAGGCGGGCGCGGGCGTCACCGCCGAAAACGACTTCTTTTGCTGCCATGTTCAGTTTCTCCAAATCATTTGAAGTGCCGGCTGGCGCCGGTGGATTCTTTTGTCTGCGGCCGGCCCTGACGGGCCTCAACTTGGCTGCGCCAAGTTAGCCTTCGACGAAAGTAAATCGCGCAGCGATTTACTTTTCGACGACGGCGAAGAGGTCTTCCTCGCGCATCACGAGCAGTTCGTCGCCATCGACCTTGACGGTCTGGCCGCTGTACTTGCCGAACAGCACGCGGTCGCCGACCTTGATGTTCAGGGCGATGAAGTCGCCCTTGTCGCTGCGCTTGCCCGGGCCGACGGCCAGCACTTCGCCCTGGTCGGGCTTCTCGGCGGCGTTGTCGGGGATGACGATGCCGGACGCGGTCTTGGTTTCCTGTTCCAGGCGCTTGACGATCACGCGATCGTGCAACGGACGAAGCTTCATAACATCTCCTTGAGATTGACGGTAGGCAAGGTGCCAGGAACTGAGAGAGTCAGTCCTTGCTGACATTCATCGACCCTTGAACCGGGAGGCATTTGCCATCGGCTCCTGAGTCGTTAGCACTCAACCTCGGCGAGTGCTAGCAGCGGGATTATAGAGGCCGCGCGTGACGATTCAAGGGCCACGTGCGCCCGTGAGGCCGGGCCCCGGGTCGACCTCGCGGCGGCGGCTCACCGGGTGCGCGTGACCTTGCTGAGGTGGCGCGGGTGGTCCGGGTCGAGCCCGCGCAACCGCGCCAGGGCGTCGGCCAGCAGGTAGAGGGACTGCAGGGCGGTGATCGGGTCGAGCACCGGGTCCGGCGCGGGATGCAGCGGCAGCTGCACCCCCGGCACGCCGGCCGGCGCGGCCAGCAGCACCGCGGCGCCACGCCGGCGCAGCTCGTCGGCCAGGGCGAGCAGTCCTGGCTGAGTCGGGCCGCGCAGGGCGAGCACCAGCACCGGGTAGCCGTCGTCGACGAGCGCCATCGGGCCGTGGCGCAGCTCGGCCCCCGAAAACGCCTCGGCCTGGATGCCGCAGGTCTCCTTGAGCTTCAGCGCCGTCTCGAGCGCCGCCGACAGCCCGGTGCCGCGGCTGACCACGTACAGCCGCTCGGCGCTGGCCAGCACCGGCAGGGCGGCCGACCCGTCGGCCCGGGCGGCCTGCGCCAGGGCCTCGGGCAGGGCCTGCAGCGCCTGCGCCAGAGCGGTGTCGCCCTGCCAGGCCGCCACCAGGCGAGCGCCGGCCACGAGCTGGCAGATGACGCTCTTGCTGGCGGCCACGCTGGTCTCGGCCCCGGCGTGCAGCGGCAGGACCCACTGCGCGGCGCGGGCCAGCGGCGAGGCGGTGTCGTTGACCAGCGCCACGGTGCGCGCGCCGCCGCGGCGGAAGTGCTCGGTCGGCAGCACCAGGTCCGGGCTCTGTCCCGACTGCGACAGCGCCAGCGACAGCAAGCCCTCGCTGCGCAGCGGCGCCGCGTGCAGGGTCAGCAGCGACATGGGCAGCGAGGTGACGAGCTGCCCGAGGCGCGACATGACGAGGTAGGCCAGGTAATGCGCCGCATGGTCCGAGCTGCCGCGCGCCAGCGTCACGATCGCCCGCGGCGGCTCTGACTGCAGGGACGCGGACAGGGCGGCGTACGCCGGGCCGTCGGCCGCCAGCAGCTGCTCGGCGGCGGCCGGCGCCTGCAGCGCTTCAGCCCGCAGACGGGAGATCGCGCCGGGGCCCGGGCTCGGGTTCGGATTCGAGGTCAATGGCTTCCCCCTCGACGTGCACCTGCTGCAGCCGCAGCCCCGCGTCCAGCGCCACCAGGTCGGCCCTGGCGCCGGGCCGGATCTGGCCGCGGTCGGCCAGCCCCAGGTGCTGCGCGGCCAGCGTGGCGGTGCGGCGCGAGGCCTCGGCCAGCGTCAGGCCCAGGCCGACCAGGTTGCGCAGCGCCTCGTCCATCGTCAGCGTGCTGCCGGCCAGCGTGCCGTCGGCCAGCCGCACCCCGCCCAGGCACTTGGTGACGCGGTGGCGGCCGAGCGCGTACTCGCCGTCGGGCATGCCGGCCGCGGCGGTGGCGTCGGTCACGCAATACAGCCCCGGGATGGCGCGCAGCGCGGCCTGGATGGCGCCGGGGTGCACGTGCAGCAGGTCGGGGATGATCTCGGCGCGCTCGGCGTGGGCCAGCGCGGCACCCACCAGGCCGGGCTCGCGGTGGTGCATCGGGCTCATCGCATTGAACAGGTGCGTGAAGCCGGTGGCCCCGGCGGCCAGCGCCGCCACGCCGTCCTCGTAGCGGCCGGCGCTGTGCCCGATCTGCACGACGAAGCCGCGCTCGCGCAGTGCCACGATCAAGGCCAGGTGGCCGGGCCGCTCGGGGGCGATCGTGATCAGGCGCAGCGGCGCCAGCGCGTGCAGCGCCAGCACCTCGTCCAGCGTGCCCGGGACGGCGAAGTCGGGCTGCGCGCCGAGCTTGCCCGGGCTGATGTACGGGCCCTCGAGGTGCACGCCCAGCACGCGGGCGCCGCCGCTCGCGCGTCGCGCCACCTGCGGCGCCAGCGCGCGCAAGGCGGCCTCGATCTCGCCGCGCGGCGCCGTCATCGTGGTGGCCAGCAGCGAGGTGGTGCCGTGCCGCGCGTGGCAGCGCGCGATCGCCTGCACCGCGTCGCCGCCGGCCATCGTGTCGTGGCCGCCCCCGCCGTGCACGTGCAGGTCGATGAAGCCGGGCAGCCACAGCGGCAGCCCGCTGGCGCGGGCCGCGGCCTCGGCCAGCGGCTGGCCCTGCACCGCGATCACCCGCCCGCCGGCCAGGGCGATCCGGCCGCGCACCCAGCCCTCGGGCGTGAGGATGCAGCCCGCCAGGCTCTGCGCGTCGGGCTCGGTCATGGCGCGGGGTCGTCGTCGTCTTCGGCCGTGGTGGGCGGCACCGGCACGCGGAAGCGCTCGCTCGCCCAGGCCCCGAGGTCCAGGCTGCGGCAGCGCGGGCTGCAGAACGGGCGCCAGGGGTTGCGCTCGCCGTAGGGGGCGGGCCGGCGGCAGCTCGGGCACGGCACCTGCCGCTCGCCTGCAGGGGGGCGGGTGGACATCAGGTCCGGGCCCGCGTCGCGCAAGCCCTCAGGCGCACAGCGCCAGCTCGAACGTGGTGTCGGTGCCGGCATGGCGCAGGCGTCCTTCGGCATCGGGCCGCATGAAGCGCACCGACACCAGCAGCCGGTGGCCGGTGATCTCGGGCACCAGCCCGCTGCCGGCGTCGAAATGCACCCGCAGCAGCTGGTACGACCGGCCCGCCGGCAGGCTCTGCTGGTACTGGCCGCCGCTGGCGACGAGGCGCTGCGGGGCGCCGCTGTCGCGCAGCAGCCCGAGCAGCACCTGCAGGGCCTCGGCCAGCGGCGTGAGCGTGGCCATCCAGCCTTCGAGGTCGGCGCGCCGCCGCGCGGGCTCGTGCTGCTGCCAGGCGTAGTAGGCCGGCAGGTCGAACTCGCAGGTGCCGCCGGGGATGTTGATGCGGCTGCGGATGCTCATCAGCCACTCGTTGCCGGCCAGCCCGTGGCCGGCCTTGCCCGGCAACTGGTTCAGGCCGTCGAAGGCATGGTCGATGCGCGCGACCACCGCGTCCAGCGCGGCTTCCTCCACCCCGGGGTGGCCACGGTAGCCCTGCAGCTGGGTGCGGTGGCGGTCGAGTTCCTTGAGCAGGTCGCTCTTGAGGTCGGCCCGGGCCGCCACGTCCATGATCTCGAACAGCGTCGCGAGCGCGAAATGGTGGTCCACCGCGGCGTCGCGCGCCACCAGCACGCCCAGGCGGTCGAACAGGTGTTCGAGCCGCAGCATGGTGCGTATGCCTTCGTTGAAGGGGTACTCGTAGAGGACCAAGGTGGCGGGCTGCACGCGGCGTGGGGGCCGGTGAGAACCCGGCACCGATTCATTGTTCCACAGCCTCCCCGGCGCCGAACCACAGGGCCCAGAGCGCGCGCACCTGCCCGGCCAGCGCCTGCAGCGTCAGGCCGTCGTTGTAGAGCACCGCGTCGGCCACGGCGCGCCGCCGCTCGCGCGAGGCCTGCTGTGCCAGCACCTGCCGGGCCAGGGCCTCGGTCCAGCCCGGGCGTTGCGCCACGCGGGCGATCTGCACGGCCTCGGGGCAGTCGACGACGAGCACGCGGTCGACCCGGGTGCGCCAGCCCGCCGGCCCGCGCGACTCGGCCAGCAGGGGCACGTCGTGCACCACGGGCCGGCCCGCAGCCGCCTCGGCCTGGCGGCGCGCCTCCAGGCCGATCAGCGGGTGCAGCAGCGCCTCGAGCCGGGCCTTCACGCCAGGCTCGGCAAAGGCGCGTTTGCGCATGAGGGCGCGGTCGAGCGCCCCGTCGATGCCGAGGACCGAGGCGCCGAAGGCCTGCACCAGGGCCGGGATCGCCGCGCCGCCCGGCCCGGTGAGCGCGCGCGCGATGGCGTCGCTGTCGACCAGGTGCGCGCCCTGGCGCACGAGCAGGGCCGCCACCGTGCTCTTGCCGCTGCCGATGCCGCCCGTCAGGCCGACCGTGCGGATCTTGCGCTCCGAGCCGACCGCACCGCGCGGGCCGGATGCCGAGGCTTCGCGCTCCATCCCGGGGCCGGCCCGCGCCGGGCCGTCAGGCCCAGCCCATCCAGCCCAGCACCGTGGGCAGCCCGGCCAGCATCACCACCAGGCCGCCGCCGGCGAGGAAAGGGCCGAAGGGCACGAAGCGGCCCTGGCGCAGCGCGCCGGTCGCCTTCATCGCCAGGCCGACCACGGCCCCGATCACCGAGGCCATCAGCACGATCGGCAGGATTGCCTGCCAGCCGAGCCAGGCGCCCAGTGCGGCCAGCAGCTTGAAGTCGCCGTGGCCCATGCCTTCCTTGCCAGTGGCGAGCTTGAAGAACCAGTAGACCAGCCACAGCGAGAGGTAGCCCGCCGCCGCGCCCCACAGAGAGGCCGCCAGCCCCAGGCCGGGCCGCCAGCCCAGGGCCGCGGCCAGCAGGCCGGCCCACAGCAGCGGCAGCGTCAGCGCGTCGGGCAGCACCGTGGTGTCCCAGTCGATCAGCGCCAGCGCCAGCAGCACCGCCGCCACCGCGCACCACAGCAGCGTCGCCGGCTGCGGGCCCCCCTGCCGGGCGAAGGCGGCGAACAGCGCCGCCGTGCCCAGCTCGACCAGCGGGTAGCGCAGGGCGATGCGGGCGCGGCAGCCCGCGCAGCGCCCGCGCAGGGCCAGCCAGCTCAGCAGCGGGATGTTCTGCAGCCAGCCGATGCGCTGGCCGCAGGCGGGGCAGCGCGAGGCCGGGCGGGCCAGGCCCAGCGGCGCCAGCTCGGCGATGGCCTTCTCCAGGCCCGCCGAGGCCAGCGCCAGGCGTTCGGGCGGCGCGCCGGCGAACACGCGCCGGAACGAGTCGGCATCGGCCAGCTGGGACGCGACGTCGCCCCACCACTGGCGCTCGAGCATCAGCGGCAGCCGGTGCACGACGACGTTGAGGAAGCTGCCCACGGCCAAGCCCAGCAGGGCCAGCGCCCCGGGCGAGAGCAGCACGTCCAGCGGCAGCCCGGCGAACCAGTCGGCCACGCTAGACGACCGAGCCCAGCTTGAAGATCGGCAGGTACATCGAGACCACGATGCCGCCGATGAGCACGCCCAGGATCACGATGATGAAGGGCTCCATCAGGCTCGACAGGCCCTTGACCATCTCGTCGACCTCGTCCTCGTAGAACTCGGCCGCCTTGGCCAGCATGTGGTCGAGCGCACCCGATTCCTCGCCGATGGCGGCCATCTGCAGCACCATGGTCGGGAACACGCCGGTGCTGGTCATCGAGGTGGTGAGCGCCGCGCCGGTGGAGACGTCCTTCTGGATCTGCTCGGTGGCCTGCGCGTACACCGCGTTGCCCGAGGCGCCGCCCACCGAGTCGAGCGCCTCGACCAGGGGCACGCCGGCGGCGAACATCGTCGAGAGCGTGCGCGTCCAGCGCGCGATCACGGACTTGTTGATCAGATCGCCGAAGACCGGGATCTTCAGCAGGAAGCGGTCCATCGCCATCTGCATCTTCTCCGAGCGCTTCCAGCTCTCGAAGAAGAAATACAGGCCGCCGCCCAGCAGGCCGAAGATCGCCCACCACCACTTCACGAAGAACTTGGACATCGCGATCACCAGCAGCGTGGGCCCGGGCAGCTCGCCGCCGAAGGACTTGAACACATCCTCGAAGGTGGGGATGACGAAAATCATGATGATCGTCAGCACGATGAAGGCCACCACAATCACGGCCACCGGGTAGATCAGCGCCGACTTGATCTTGGACTTGATGGCCAGCGTCTTCTCCTGGTAGACGGCCAGCCGGTCGAGCAGGGCTTCGAGGATGCCGCCGGCCTCGCCGGCCTCGACCAGGTTGCAGTACAGGGCGTCGAAGTGCAGCGGGTGCTTGCGGAAGGCCGCCGACAGGCTGGTGCCGGTCTCGACGTCGGAGCGGATGTCGTTGAGCAGCTTGGTCATGCGCGGGTTGGTGCTGCCGCGCGCGACGATGTCGAACGATTGCAGCAGCGGCACGCCGGCCTTCATCATCGTGGAGAGCTGGCGCGTGAAGATCGCGATGTCTTTTTGCTTGATGGCGCGGCCGCCGCTGCTGCGCCGCTTCTTGACCTTGTTCACCAGGATGCCCTGGCGGCGCAGGCTGGCGTTGACCACCGATTCGCCGCCGGCGCGCATCTCGCCGCGCACGACCTTGCCGTTGCGGTCCTTGCCCTCCCACTCGAAGATGATTTCCTTGGCGGGCTTGCTGAGGGTTGCGGTGGCCATGGGTGTGCGTGGGTGGTCGGTGGGGGCCGCCGGGGCGGCCGTTCGGCTATTCGTTGGTGACGGTGATCACTTCTTCCAGCGTCGTCACGCCGGCGCGCACCTTGATCAGGCCGGACTGGCGCAGGTCACGCACCCCCTCGAGGCCGGCCTGCTTGGCGATGTCCAGCGCCGTGCCCTCGGACAGGATGATGCGTTGAATGGCCTCGGTGATGGGCATCACTTGGTAAATGCCGACCCGGCCCTTGTAGCCGTTGTTGCACGACGAGCAGCCCACGGCGCGGTAGGGCTTCCAATTGCCGTCCAGCTCTTCGGCCTTGAAGCCGGCCTTGAGCATCGATTCGCGAGGGTAGTCGGCCGGCTTCTTGCAGTTCTCGCACAGCTTGCGCGCCAGGCGCTGGGCCGTGATGAGCAGCACGCTGGAAGCGATGTTGAACGGCGCCACGCCCATGTTGAGCAGCCGTGTCAGCGTCGTCGGCGCGTCGTTGGTGTGCAGCGTGCTCATCACCATGTGGCCGGTCTGGGCCGCCTTGATCGCGATGTCGGCCGTCTCGAGGTCGCGGATCTCGCCCACCATGATGATGTCCGGATCCTGACGCAGGAAGGACTTCAGCGCCGCGGCAAAGGTGAGCCCGGCGCGGTCGTTCACGTTGACCTGGTTGATGCCCGGCAGGTTGATTTCGGCCGGGTCTTCCACGGTGGCGATGTTCACCCCCGGCTGGTTCAGGATGTTCAGGCAGGTGTAGAGCGACACGGTCTTGCCGCTGCCGGTGGGCCCGGTGACGAGGATCATCCCGTAGGGCCGGCCGATGCATTGCAGCAGCCGGTCCTTTTCGACCTTCTCGTAGCCCAGCGCCTCGATGCCCAGCTTGGCGCTGCTCGGGTCCAGGATCCGGATCACGACCTTCTCGCCGAACAGCGTGGGCAGGGTGCTGACGCGGAAGTCGATCGCCTTGCTGCCGAACTTGAGCTTCATGCGCCCGTCCTGGGGCACCCGCTTCTCGGCGATGTCCATGCGCGAGATGACCTTGATGCGCGAGGCCAGCTTGTCCTTGATCGCCACCGGCGGCTGCGTGATCTCGCGCAACTCGCCGTCGATGCGGAAGCGCACCCGGTAGGTGTACTCGTAGGGCTCGAAGTGGAGGTCGGACGCCCGCATGTTGATGGCGTCGATCAGCATCTTCTGAAGGAAGCGCACCACGGGCGCGTCCTCGACCTCGGTGGCGACGTCGGCCGATTCGGGGGAGGGCGCCTCGTCGTCGGTGACGTCGAAGTCGAAGTCGGCACTGGCCAGCGACTCGAGCACCTCGTTGGCGCTCGCGCCCTGGGCCTCGAGCTGGCGTGCGAGCTTGTCGTACTCGACCACCACCCACTCGGGCGTGAGCTGGGTCGTGAACTTGATGCGCTCGGTGGCTTCCTGGTCGGTGGGGTCGGCCGCGCCGATGAAGATCCGGTTGCCGCGCTTGCCCAGCACGATCAGCTGGTACTGGCTGGCGATCTTCTGGTCCACCAGGTTGCGCGGCAGCTTTTGCGCGTCGACGGCGTTGAGGTCGATCAGCGGCAGCGCCAGCGCCGCCGACAGCGTGTGCGCCAGGTCGTCGGGCTTGACCGCGCCGGCGCCCACCACGGCCGCCACGAAGCTGCCCTTGCGCTCGAGGGCGCTGCGGGTGAGTTCCTCGGCCGTCTTGGCGCTCAGCCGGCCCGCATTGACCAACACCCGGGCCACGCCCGACAAGGTGGACTGGGGCGGCTCGACCAAGGTCTCAAGGGCCATCGACGGGGTGGGGAAGCAGGCAAACGCGGCCGATCATCGCCGATCGACTGCGAGGTGTAAACGCGGAACAGGCCTCGAGGCCGGCCGCATTTCACCCCTTGCGGGACGGCGGACGGCGTTGGTCGGGGTGAGAGGATTCGAACCTCCGGCCTCTACGTCCCGAACGTAGCGCTCTACCAGGCTAAGCTACACCCCGATTCCGGACCGCCGTGACACGCGGTGAAAGGCCACCAGGCGCATCTCCGAATAGTCGCCACCAGGTGCCATGTGCGGCCCTGCGGCGCCCCGCGCGGCTCATGAAGAGCGGTGCACGGACCGAAGACACAAGTCTATCAGAGCGTCGCGGGCCGGCGAGGCCGGCAGCCGTGACGCGGCCGCACGGGCCTGTTCGGCCTCGCCCCGCGCCGCCTCGCGCGTGGCCTCGAGCGCGCCGGTGCGGCGCACGATGTCGAGCACCTCCGGCAAGCGCTGCAGCTCGCCCTGCTCGATGGCCTGCCGGATCAGGCTGCGGTCGGCCGGCGGGGCACGCTCCATCGCCAACAGCAGCGGCAGCGTGGGTTTGCCCTCGCGCAGGTCGTCGCCGACGTTCTTGCCGAGTTCGTTGCTGCTGCCTTCGTAGTCCAGCAGGTCGTCGACCAGCTGGAAGGCCGTGCCCAGCGAGCGGCCGTAGTCGGCGCACAGGGCCTCGATCGTCTCGTCGGCGCCGGCCAGCACGGCGCCCAGGCGCGCGCTGGCCTCGAAGAGCTTGGCGGTCTTGTAGCGGATCACCTGCAGGTAGTCGCGCACCGCCAGGTCGGCGTCGTGCATGTTCATCAGCTGCAGCACCTCGCCCTCGGCGATGACGTTGGTGGCGTCGGCCAGCACTTCGAGCACGCGCAGGCGATTCACGCCCACCATCATCTGGAAGGCACGCGAGTAGAGGAAGTCGCCCACCAGCACGCTGGCGGCGTTGCCGAAAGCCGCGTTCGCCGTGGCGCGGCCGCGGCGCAGGGCCGACTCGTCGACCACGTCGTCGTGCAGCAGGGTCGCGGTGTGGATGAACTCGACCACCGCCGCCAGCTCGAAGCGCTCGGGTCCGTCGAAGCCCAGCGCCTCGGAGCACAGCAGCACCAGCCGCGGCCGGATCCGCTTGCCTCCGGCGTTGACGATGTAGTGCGAGATCTGGTCGATCAGCGCCACGCGCGAGGACAGGCGCTCGCGGATCACCTCGTCCACGCGCAGCATGGCCGTGTCGATCGGCGCCGCCGGGGCGGTCGATGAGGCAGAGGTGTCGAGCACGAGGCGCGGCTGGAAGAGGAACCCGATTATAGGAACCGGGCCCGTTTCGCGCCCGGGGACAGCCGCGCATCGAGCCGTCCTGCTATACTCAAAGGCTTTCCCGCGCCGGGCCATGGGGCTTGTAGCGTTGGGCTCTTCGGAAGGTCACACATGTACGCGGTCATAAAAACCGGGGGCAAGCAATACAAGGTTGCCGCCGGCGAAAAGATCAAGGTAGAACAGATTGCTGCGGACGTGGGCCAGGAACTCGTCATCGACCGGGTGCTCGCCGTCGGCAGCGGCGCCGAACTCAAGGTCGGGACGCCCTGGGTCGCGGGCGCCACGGTCACGGCCACGGTCGTGGCCCAGGGCAAGCACGACAAGGTGCGCATCTTCAAGATGCGCCGCCGCAAGCATTATCAGAAGCACGGCGGTCACCGCCAGTCCTACACCGAGCTGCAGATCGGCTCGCTGAACCTGGCCTGACCGGCCTGGCGCGAAAGAGGCACCCCAGATGGCACAGAAAAAAGGCGGCGGCTCCACCCGCAACGGTCGCGACTCCAAGCCGAAGATGCTCGGCGTCAAGGTGTTCGGCGGCGAGCAGGTCACTGCCGGCTCGATCATCGTCCGCCAGCGCGGCACGCGCTTCCATCCCGGCACCAATGTCGGCATCGGCAAGGACCACACCCTGTTCGCGCTGGCCGACGGCGCCGTCGCCTTCGAGACCAAGGGCCCGCTCAATCGCCAGACGGTGTTCGTCAAGGCGGCCTGAGCCCCGGCGCCGCGCCTCTGGTGCGGCCCCCCGACGAAGCCCCGGCCCGCCGGGGCTTCGCGCCTCCTGGGGCTGACAGTGGCCCGATAAGATCGGCCGACCATGAAATTCGTCGATGAAGCCCTGATCGACGTCACCGCCGGCAATGGCGGGGCCGGCTGCGTGAGTTTCCGGCGCGAGAAGTTCATCCCCTTCGGCGGCCCGGACGGCGGCGACGGCGGCCGCGGCGGCAGCGTCTGGGCCCTGGCCGACCGCAACATCAACACGCTGATCGACTACCGCTATGCCCGTCGCCACGAGGCCAAGAACGGCGAGCAGGGCCGGGGTTCGGACCAGTTCGGCGCCGCCTCGCCCGACATCGAGCTGCGCATGCCGGTGGGCACGATGGTCTCGGACGCCGAGTCGGGCGAGCTGCTGGTCGAGCTGCTCGAGCACGGCCAGCGCGCGCTGCTGGTCAAGGGCGGCGACGGCGGCTTCGGCAACCTGCACTTCAAGACCAGCACCAACCGCTCGCCGCGGCAAAAGACGCCCGGCTGGCCGGGCGAGGCGAGAAAGCTGCGGCTCGAGCTGCGCGTGCTGGCCGACGTCGGCCTGCTGGGCATGCCCAACGCCGGCAAGAGCACGCTCATCGCGGCCATCTCCAACGCGCGGCCCAAGATCGCCGACTACCCGTTCACCACGCTGCACCCCAACCTCGGCGTGGTGCGCGTCGGGCCCGAGCGCAGCTTCGTGGTGGCCGACATCCCGGGCCTGATCGAGGGCGCCTCCGAGGGCGCCGGCCTGGGCCACCAGTTCCTGCGCCACCTGCAGCGCACGCGGCTGCTGCTGCACATCGTCGATGCCGCGCCTTTCGACGACGCGGTCGATCCGGTGGTGCAGGCGCGTGCGATCGTGGCCGAGCTGAAGAAGTACGACCCGAAGCTGCACGCCAAGCCGCGCTGGCTGGTGTTCAACAAGCTCGACATGGTGCCGGCCGAGGAGCGCGAGCGCCGCGTCCAGGACTGGGTGCGGCGGCTGCGCTTCAAGGGCCCGGTGTTCTCGATCTCGGCCCTGGCCCGCGAAGGTCTGCAGCCGCTGGTCGAGGCCGTCTACCGGCATGTCGCGCTCGAGCATCGCGCGGCCGCCCTGCCCGATCCGCGCTTCGACGCGGCGCTGCCGGCCGATGGCTAAGCCCGTGCTCGAAGGCGCGCGCCGCATCGTCGTCAAGGTCGGCTCCAGCCTCGTCACCAACGAAGGCCGCGGCGTCGACGCGGAAGCGATCGGCAACTGGTCGCGGCAGCTCGCCGCGCTCGCCGGCCAGGGGCGCGAGCTGCTGATGGTCTCCAGCGGCGCCATCGCCGAGGGCATGAAGCGCCTGGGCTGGGCCAGCCGGCCGCACGAGCTGCACGAGCTGCAGGCCGCGGCCGCGGTCGGCCAGATGGGCCTGGTGCAGATGTACGCAACGCGGCTGTCCGAGCATGGCCTGGGCAGCGCCCAGGTGCTGCTCACGCACGCCGACCTGGCCGATCGCGAGCGCTACCTCAACGCCCGCTCGACCCTGCTGACCCTGCTGGCGCTGAAGGTGATCCCGGTGATCAACGAGAACGACACCGTGGTCACCGACGAGATCCGCTTCGGCGACAACGACACGCTGGGCGCCCTGGTGGCCAACCTCGTCGATGCCGATGCCTACGTCATCCTCACCGACCAGCGCGGCCTGTATGCGGCCGACCCGCGCAAGCAGGCCGACGCGCCCTTCATCGACGAGGCCACGGCCGGCGATCCGGCGCTGGAGGCGATGGCCGGCGGCGCCGGCAGCGGCATCGGCCGCGGCGGCATGCTCACCAAGGTGCTGGCGGCCAAGCGCGCCGCCGGCAGCGGCACCAGCACCGTCATCGCCTGGGGCCGCGAGCCCGACGTGCTGCTGCGGCTGGCCGGCGGCGAGCGCATCGGCACCACGCTGCGCGCCGGCACGGCCAAGCTGGCGGCGCGCAAGCAGTGGATGCTCGACCACCTGCAGCTGCGCGGTGCCGTGGCGGTGGACGAAGGCGCGCAGGCCAAGCTGTGCCACGAGGGCAAGAGCCTGCTGCCGATCGGCGTGCGCGAGGTGCAGGGCGAGTTCGTGCGCGGCGACGTCATCGCGGTGCGCACGCTGGCCGGCACCGAGATCGCGCGCGGGCTGGCCAACTACTCCGCGGCCGAGACGCGGCTCATCGCGCGCCAGCCGTCGGCGCGCATCGGCGGCCTGCTGGGCTACGCGAACGAGCCCGAGCTGATCCACCGCACGAACCTCGTGCTGCTGTAGGGCTGGCCCGTTGCCCAGGCGCCGCGGCGCCCGGCACGCGCGCTACTTGGCGACCGACGCCTCGGCCTCCGGGGGCGGGCCCAGGCTGCCCGGGCCCGGCTCCAGGCGGTGCATGCGTGCGCCCGCGCGCAGGTAGCGGTTGTGCGGGGAGCAGCGCGGCAGGAAGCGCGCCAGCTCGGTCAGCGCCATCTCGTAGACGCCGCGCTTGAACTCGATCACCAGGTCCAGCGGCACCCAGTACTCGTTCCAGCGCCAGGCATCGAACTCGGGATGGTCGGTGGCGCGCAGGTTCATGTCGCTGTCGCGGCCCACGAGCCGCAGCAGGAACCAGATCTGCTTCTGGCCGCGGTAATGACCGCGCGCCTCCTTGCGGATGAAGTGGTCGGGCACCTCGTAGCGCAGCCAGTCGCGAGTGCGGGCGACGATCTGCACATGGTCGGGCCGCAGGCCCACTTCCTCATGCAGTTCGCGGAACATCGCCTGCTCGGGCGATTCGCCATGCTTGATGCCGCCCTGCGGAAACTGCCACGAATGCGTGCGCAGCCGCTTGCCCCAAAAAACCTGGTTGCGGGCATTGAGCAGGATGATGCCGACGTTGGGCCTGAAGCCTTCCCGGTCGAGCATAATCGGACCCCAATTTTGTGACTGTTTTCATTATTGCACCGGCGCTGTGCGGCGGGCGCACCCTCGCTAACCCGCATTCGCCCGCCGGGCCCCGGCCCGGCTCGCGGCCCCGTCCCCCGGGTGCTGCGGCGAGTGCAGAACGACGCTCATGAAAGCCTCCGCGACCTTCATCTCCACGCTCAAGGAAGCGCCCGCCGACGCCGAGATCGCCAGCCATCGCCTGATGCTGCGCGCCGGCCTCATCAAGCGCCTGGGCGCCGGCATCTACAACTACATGCCGCTGGGCCTGCGCGTGATCCGCAAGGTCGAGGCGATCGTGCGCGAGGAGATGAACCGCGCCGGCGCGATCGAGCTCCTGATGCCGGTGGTGCAGCCAGCCGAGCTCTGGCAGGAGTCGGGCCGGTTCCAGAAGTACGGCCCCGAGCTGCTGCGCCTGAAGGACCGGCACGACCGCGACTTCGTGATCCAGCCCACCAGCGAGGAGGTCGTCACCGACATCGCGCGCCAGGAGCTGCGCAGCTACAAGCAGCTGCCGAAGAACTTCTTCCACATCCAGACCAAGTTCCGCGACGAGCGCCGGCCGCGCTTTGGCGTGATGCGCGGGCGCGAGTTCACGATGAAGGACGCGTACTCGTTCGACCGCGACTTCGAGTCCGGCCGGCGCAGCTACGAGGCCATGCACAGGGCCTACTGCGCCATCTTCGACCGCCTGGGCCTGCGCTACCGTGCGGTGGCGGCCGACACGGGCGCCATCGGCGGCGACGTCTCGCTCGAGTTCCAGGTCATCGCCGACACCGGCGAGGACGCCATCGTCTACTGCCCGAGCAGCGACTACGCCGCCAACATCGAGCTGGCCGAGGGCCTGCCGCTGCTGGACGGGCGCGCCCCCCCGGCGCAGCCCAGGGTCAAGACGCCCACGCCCGGCAAGAGCACCTGCGCCGATGTGGCTGCATGGCTCGGCCTGCCGCTGCAGCGCACGGTGAAGTCGCTCGTGCTGGCCACCGACGAGGCCGCTGGCGAAGGCGAGGCGCCGAAGACCACGGTCTGGCTGCTGCTGCTGCGCGGCGACCATGACCTCAACGAGATCAAGGCCGGCAAGGTCGAGGGCCTGAAGGGCGGCTTCCGCTTCGCGACGGCGGCCGAGATCGAGGCGCACTTCGGCTGCCGGCCCGGCTACCTCGGGCCGATCGGCCTGCGGCGGCCGGTGCGGATCGTCGCCGACCGCACGGTGGCCCGGATGGCCGATTTCGTCTGCGGCGCCAACGAGGCCGACTTCCACTTCACGGGCGTGAACTGGGGCCGCGACCTGCCCGAGCCCGAGCTCGTGGCCGACCTGCGCAACGTCGTGGCCGGCGACCCTTCGCCCGACGGCCGCGGCGTGCTTGCGATCCAGCGCGGCATCGAGGTGGGGCACATCTTCCTGCTCGGCACCAAGTACAGCGACGCGATGAACGCGACCTTCCTGGACGAGCAGGGCAAGCCCCAGCGCTTCGTGATGGGCTGCTACGGCATCGGTGTGACGCGGCTGCTGGGCGCGGCGATCGAGCAGAACCACGACGAGCGCGGCATCGCCTGGCCCGACGCGATGGCGCCGTTCGAGGTGGTGCTCTGCCCCATCGGCTACGACCGCAACCCGCTCGTGCGGGCCGCCGCCCTGGCCCTGCACGACGAGCTGGCGGCGGCCGGCTTCGACGTGCTGCTCGACGACCGCGGCGAGCGCCCGGGCGCGATGTTCGCCGACTGGGAGCTGATCGGCGTGCCGCAGCGCGTGGTGCTGTCCGAGCGCGGCCTGGCCGCCGGCACGGTCGAGCTGCAGGGACGGCGCGAGGCCGCGCCGACCTCGCTGCCCCGCGCCGACCTGGCGTCCGTGCTGAGGGCGCGCCTGCCGCGATGAAGCCGGCACGGCGGGCCTGGCTGGCCGCCCCGCTGCTGGGTTGGCTGCGGCCGGCCCGCGCCGGGGCCCAGATCGAGGAGCCGCTGGCCGATGCGGTGCGCACGGCGCTGGCCGCCGCGGTGGCCGACGACGGGCCGCCGCGCCCGCACTTCAGCCGGCTCGACGACCGCCTGGCCTACCTGCGCTGGCTGGGTGCCGCCAGCCAGCGCCTGAAGCCGCACAAGGCCGACGCACATGCCCGGCTCGACCTGCTGCAGACGGCCTGGTACGAGAGCCGCCGGGCCGGGCTGGAGACGGCGCTGGTGCTGGGCCTGATCCAGGTCGAGAGCGGCTTCCGCAAGTACGCCATCAGCGCCGCCGGCGCCCGCGGCTACATGCAGGTGATGCCGTTCTGGGCGCGCCAGATCGGCGACGGCGACGTGCAGGGCCTGTTCCACCTGCAGACCAACCTGCGCTTCGGCTGCGTCATCCTGCGCCACTACCTCGACATCGAGCAGGGCGACCTCTTCATGGCCCTGGGCCGCTACAACGGCAGCCGCGGCCGCCCCGAGTACCCGCGCCGGGTGCTGGGGGCACGGCGCCTGTGGGACATCGCCGCCGATTGACGGCCGAAGGCCGCACGGCCCCGAACCTGCAGGCCTACAGGCCGCCCCAGGGCCTGGGCGCGGCCCCGGCCGCGCCCACCAGCGCAAGCACCCGCTCCACGCTCTCGGCCACCATCTCGTCGATGCTGCCCGGGTGCAGGTAGAACGCCGGCAGCGGCGGGAACACGATGGCGCCCATTTCGGTGGCGGCCGTCATGTGGCGCAGGTGGGCCAGGTTGAACGGCGTCTCGCGCACCATCAGCACCAGGCGCCGACGCTCCTTGAGCGTGACATCGGCGGCGCGCGTGAGCAGGTTGTCCGACAGGCCGAGCGCCACCGCGGCGAGGGTCTTCATCGAGCAGGGGGCGATCACCATGGCCGCGCCGTCGAAGCTGCCCCAGCTGCCGCTGGCCAGGCAGGCCCCGACATCGCCCGGCGCGTAGGCCTGGTCGGCCAGCGCCTCCAGAGCGCGGCGGTCCAGGCCCAGCTCGTGGTGCGCGTTCAGCACGCCGGCCGGCGTGACCACCAGGTGCGTCTGCACCCCCAGCGCGCGTGCGCGCTCGAGCAGCTTGACGCCGTAGACCGCACCCGTGGCGCCGGTGATGCCGACGACCAGGCGGCGCGGCGCCACGTCAGGGCTTGGCCGCGACCAGCGGCTGCAATTCGCCCGACTGGTACATCTCCATCATGATGTCCGAGCCGCCGACGAACTCGCCGTCGACGTAGAGCTGCGGGATCGTGGGCCACTGCGCGTAGTCCTTGATGCCCTGGCGCACGGCCTCGTCCTCGAGCACGTTGAAGGTGGTCAGGTCGGTCGCGCCGCAGGCCTTCAGCACCTGGATCGCGCGGCCGGAAAAGCCGCACATCGGGAACTGCGCCGTTCCCTTCATGAACAGCATCACGCGGTGGCTCTTCACCAGGTCTTCGATGCGTTGCCGGACGTCACTCATGGGGCGTTTCCTCAGGGGGTCTGGATCGATGGCCGGCAGTATGCGGCAAAGGCGCTGCCCCGCGCCGCCGCAGGCCCTGGACGGCACGCGGCCGCTAGAAGCTGTAGCGCAGGCCGAGCTGAAGCAGCGGCGACAGGCGCAGCTCGCGCATCGAGCTGTCCAGGCCCTGGTTGCCGAAGAGGGCGCGACGCAGGCCGCGGGCGCCGGCCCCGCTGACCAGGCCCAGGTCGGCGCTGACGGTCAGGCCGCCGTGCAGCGCCTGGCCGTCGTAGCCCAGGCCCAGGTAGCTGAGCGTGCCGGGCGCATCGGCGCCGATGGCCGGCGCCCAGGCCGGGGCCCCGATCAGGTTGACGCCCAGGCGGCCGGCGCTCAGGCGGGCCAGCGGCAGGCCGGCCTGCCGCCCGCTGAGCAGCCCGCCGCTGGCGCGGAAGCTGCCGAAGCGAGGCCGCGCGAAGACGTAGTCG
>JAGWMW010000268.1 GCA_028871575.1 Burkholderiales bacterium
GCCTACATCGACGCCTACATCGAGCTGAAGATGCAGGAGGTGACGCGGTTCCGCATGACCACGCACCCGGTCGAGTTCGACATGTACTACTCGCTCTGAGCGCCTTGCCGAGCATCAGCGGGCCTGCGGGCCCGCTTTTTCGTCGCCGCGGCACGCGGGCCGGCAGGCGGGCTGCGCCACAATGCCCGCATGTCCACCCTGCGACTCCTGCCGGCCCGCATGGCCGGCCCCCACGCCGCGGTGCTGCTGGTGCTGCTGACGGCGCTGGCGCCGCCGGCGCAGGCGCAGGAGGGCGGCAAGACGGTCTACCGCTGCCCCGGGCCGCCGGTGCTCTACACCGACTCGCTGTCGCAGCAGGAGGCGCGCGAGCGCGGCTGCCGCACCATCGAGGCCGCGCCGGTGACGGTCATCGCTTCACCGCGCCCGCGCGCGGCCGCGGTGCCGGCCTCGCGCGCCAGCGATGCCCGCGTCGACCCGGCCGCCCAGCGCAGCCGCGACGAGGAGTCGCGCAAGATCCTCGCCGACGAGCTGCAGCGCGAGCAGGGCAAGCTCGACGCGCTGCGCCAGGAATACAACAACGGCCAGCCCGAGCGCCTGGGCAGCGAGCGCAACTACCAGCGCTACCTCGACCGTGTGGCCGAGCTCAAGGCCGCCATCGAGCGCAAGCAGTCCGACATCGAGTCGATCAAGCGCGAACTGGCCAAGACCCAGTGAGCACCGCGGGGCGGCCGGATGGGCGCTGAGCCGCTGCTGCCGGGCTTCGAGCCCTTCGACCAGCTCGCCAGCATGGTGGCGGTGGTTGCGCCCGACGGGCGCTGCCTGCTGGCCAACTCGGCGCTGGAGAACGTGCTGGGCGTGTCGCGGCGCGCGCTGCAGCGCGGCAGCCTGCTCGACTGGATGGCCGACCCGGCGCAGCTGCGCGAGACCCTGTGGCTGGTGGCGCGCAACCAGGTGGCCACCAGCCGTTTCGACGCCCACCTCACGCGCATGCCCAGCGGCAGCCCCGAGCTGCCGGTGCACGTGATCGTGAGCCAGACCGAGTGGCCCGACCGCGTGCTGGTGGAGATGATCGAGATCGAGCAGCAGACGCGCCTGGAGCGCGAGGAGCGCACGCACGGCCTGGCCCAGGCCAACAAGGAGCTGGTGCGCAACCTCGCGCACGAGATCAAGAACCCGCTGGGCGGCATCCGCGGCGCGGCCCAGTTGCTGGCGATGGAGGTGGGGCGCCCGCTGGCCCGCGCCGACGACGAGCGCGGGCCCCGGGGCAGCGAGTCCGAAGGCGGCCCCGGGGCGCTGAGCCCGCGCGAGCTGATCGAGTACACCCGCATCATCATCCAGGAGGCCGACCGGCTTCAGGCCCTGGTCGACCGGCTGCTGGCGCCGCACCGGCGGCCTCAGGTGGTGGCCGACGTCAACATCCACGAGGTCTGCGAGCGCGTGCGCGCGCTGATCCTCGCCGAATTCCCGCGCGGGCTGCAGGTGGCGCGTGACTACGACACCTCGATCCCCGAGTTCCGCGGCGACCGCGAGCAGCTGATCCAGGCCGTGCTCAACATCGCCCACAACGCCACCCATGCGCTGGCCGAGCGCATCGCCGCCGGCGATGCCTTGCTGGCGCTGCGCACCCGGGTCGCGCGCCAGGCCACCTTCAGCCGCCAGCGCTACCGACTGGCACTGGAATTGCATATCGAGGACAACGGGCCCGGCGTGCCCGAGGACATCCGCGACCGCATCTTCCATCCCCTCATCTCGGGTCGCGAAGGCGGCTCGGGCCTCGGGCTGACGCTGGCGCAGACCTTCGTGCAGCAACACCAGGGCACGATCGAATGCGACAGCGTGCCGGGCCGCACCGTCTTCAAGATCCTCATCCCGCTGCCTTCGTGACGCCTCCGCCCGCATGAAACCGATCTGGATCGTCGACGACGATCAATCCATCCGCTTCGTGCTCGAGAAGGCGCTGACGCGGGAGCAGTTCAGCGTGCGCACCTTCTCCAACCCGCGCGACGTCATCAAGGCCCTCGACGACGACGCCCCGCAGGTGCTGGTCAGCGACATCCGCATGCCCGGGGGCAGCGGCATCGACCTGCTGGCCCAGGTGAAGAGCCGCCAGCCGGGGCTGCCCGTCATCATCATGACGGCCTTCTCCGACCTCGACAGCGCCGTCTCGGCCTTCCAGGGCGGCGCCTTCGAGTACCTGCCCAAGCCCTTCGACCTGACGACCGCGGTCGACCTGATCCGCCGCGCCGTGCAGGAGAGCCTGCGCGAGGAGGTGGCCGAGGCCGCGCCGACGCAGGCGCCCGAGATGCTGGGCCAGGCCCCGGCGATGCAGGATGTCTTCCGCGCCATCGGCCGCCTGAGCCAGAGCCAGGTCACGGTGCTGATCACGGGCGAGAGCGGCACCGGCAAGGAGCTGGTCGCGCGCGCCCTGCACAAGCACAGCCCGCGCGTGGGCGGCCCCTTCATCGCCATCAACACCGCGGCGATCCCGAAGGATTTGCTGGAAAGCGAGCTGTTCGGCCACGAGCGCGGCGCCTTCACCGGCGCGCAGACCACGCGCCGCGGCCGCTTCGAGCAGGCCGACGGCGGCACGCTGTTCCTGGACGAGATCGGCGACATGCCCTTCGACCTGCAGACGCGGCTGCTGCGTGTCCTCTCAGACGGCCAGTTCTACCGCGTGGGCGGCCACCAGCCGCTGAAGAGCAACGTGCGCGTGATCGCCGCCACGCACCAGCACCTGGAGGAGCGGGTGCGCCAGGGCGCCTTCCGCGAAGATCTGTTCCACCGCCTGAACGTGATCCGGCTGCGCCTGCCGGCGCTGCGCGAGCGCCGCCACGACATCCCGATGCTGACCCGCTTCTTCCTGGGCAAGAGCGCGCGCGAGCTGGGCGTGGACGCCAAGAGGATCACCGATGCGGCGCTGGAGCGGCTGGCGCAGTTCGACTTCCCCGGCAACGTGCGGCAGCTCGAGAACCTGTGCCACTGGCTCACCGTGATGGCGCCGGCGCAGGTGGTCGAGCCCAAGGACCTGCCGCCTGAAGTGAGTGGCTCCAGCATCGCCGGCGCCGCCGCCCTGGCGGCCGCGCCGACTCCCGCGGCACCGTCGTCCGGCGCGCCCCCGCCGGCCGCCGGCGGCACGCCGCTGCCCGAGGGCGCGGC
>JAGWMW010000053.1 GCA_028871575.1 Burkholderiales bacterium
TCGACTTCACGGGCGCGGTCGACACCGTCTACCTCGGCGCCTGGCGGCGCGACGAGCTGCTGCGCCTGGGCGGCTTCGACGAGCGCCTGGTGCGCAACCAGGACGACGAGCTGGCGCTGCGCATCACGCGCGGCGGCGGCCTCGTGTGGCAGAGCGCCGCCATCCGCTCCTGGTACACGCCGCGCGCCTCGTTCGCGGCGCTGTTCAGGCAGTTCTACCAGTACGGCTACTGGAAGGTGCCCGTCATCCGCAAGCACCGGCTGCCGGCGTCGCCGCGCCATCTGGTGCCCTTCGCCTTCGTCGCCACGCTGGGGCTGCTGGCCCTGGGCGGGCTGGTGTGGACGACGCTGTGGGCGCTGCTGGGCGGCGTCGCGCTGCTCTACGCCGCGGCGGCGCTGGCCAATGCGCTGGCGCTGACGCGATCGCCGCGCGAGGCGCTGGGCATCGCCTGGGCCTTCGCCTGCATGCACGGCGGCTACGGCCTGGGCTTCGGTCGCGGCCTGCTCGACTTCGCGCTGCTCAAGCGCGCACCCGGCGACGCGGCCACGCGGCTGACGCGCTGAACCCGGCGATGGGCACCGATCGCCGCACCGAGACCGAGGCCATCGCCGAGCGCTACGCGCGCCGCGAGGAACTGGGATGGGGCGACCGCTACAGCCCGCTGCGGCCCGAGGTCTGGCAAGCGCAGCAAGAGCGCCAGCGCGCCCTGATCGCGCTGCTGCGCCGCCATGCGCGCAAGCCCGTGGCCGAGCTCGACGTGCTGGAAGTGGGCTGCGGCCACGGCGACCAACTGCTCGAGCTGCTGCGCCTGGGCTTCGACCCGGCGCGGCTGGTGGGCAACGAATTGCTGCCCGAGCGTGCCGCCGCCGCGCGCCGGCGCCTGCCGGCGGCCACCCGCGTGCTCGAAGGCGATGCGCTGCAGCAGCCGCTGGCCGACGCCGGCTTCGACCTCGTGCTGCAGGCCACCGTCTTCAGCTCGATCCTGGACGACGCCTTCCAGCAGCGGCTGGCCGCGCGCATGTGGCAATGGCTGCGCCCCGGCGGTGCCATCGTCTGGTACGACTTCACCATCGACAACCCGCGCAACGCCGACGTGCGCGGCGTGCCGGCGGCGCGGCTCGAGGCCCTGTTCCCCGCGGGCAGAATCGAGGCCCGGCGGCTGACCCTGGCGCCACCGCTGGCGCGCCGCGTCGTGCGGCTGCATCCGGCGGCCTGGCGCCTGTTCAACGCGCTGCCGCTGCTGCGCACCCATCTGCTGGCCTGGATCGAGAAGCCGCCGTGAATGCTCCGTCGCCACCTTTCTTGCCCTTCGCGCTGCCCGAGATCGGCGACGAGGAGATCGCCGAAGTCGTTTCGGCGCTGAAGAGCGGCTGGGTCACCACGGGGCCGAAGACGGCGCAGTTCGAGCGCGACTTCGGCGCTTTCCTGGGTGCGGACGAAGGGCTGCACTGCATCGCCGTCAACTCGGCCACGGCCGGGCTGCACCTGGCGCTGGAGGCGGTGGGCATCGGCCCCGGCGACGAGGTCATCACCACCACCCACACCTTCACCGCCACCGCCGAGGTGGTGCGCTACCTCGGCGCCGACGTGCGGCTGGTCGACATCGACCCGGCGACGCTGAACATCGACCCGGCGGCGATCGAGGCCGCGATCACGCCGCGCACGAAGGCTCTCTTGCCGGTGCACTACGCGGGCCTGGCCGCCGACATGCCGGCCATCCTGGCCATCGCGCAGCGCCATGGCCTGAAGGTGATCGAGGATGCGGCGCATGCGCTGCCCACGACCAGCGGCGGCCGGCTCGTGGGCACGCTGGGCAGCGACGCCACGGTCTTCAGCTTCTACGCCAACAAGACCATCACCACCGGCGAGGGCGGCATGCTGGTGACGCGCGATGCCGCGCTCGCCAAGCGCGCCAAGGTGATGCGCCTGCACGGCATGAGCCGCGATGCCTTCGACCGCTTCACGGCCACGGTGCCGAGCTGGACCTACGAGATCGTGGCGCCGGGCTTCAAGTACAACCTCACCGACATCGCCGCGGCTTTGGGCATCCACCAGCTGCGCCGGCTGCCGGGCTTCCAGCAGCAGCGCGAGCGCCTGGCCGCGGCCTACGACGCGGCACTCGCCGGGCTGCCGCTGCGGCTGCCGCCGCGGGCGCTGTCGGGCGACACCCATGCCTGGCATCTCTACGTCGTGCGGCTGGCCGACGACGCGGGCGTGCCACGCGACCGCTTCATCGAGCGCCTGTACGCCGCCGGCATCGGCTGCAGCGTGCACTACATCCCGCTGCACCTGCACCCGTACTGGCGCGACCGCTATGCGCTCGAGCCCTCGATGTTCCCGCACAGCCAGCATGCCTACGAGCGCATGGTGAGCCTGCCGCTGTACACCCGCATGACCGAGGCCGACGTGGCGCGCGTGGCCGATGCGGTGCGCGCGGCGCTACGATGAAGTCCCTTCGCGGAGGTCGTCGATGAATGCATTGACCCAGCCCAAGCTCACGCTGCAAGCCTACCTGGCCTGGGAGAACGAGCAGCCCGAGAAGCACGAGTTCCACCGCGGCGAGGTGTTCGCGATGGTCGGGGCGCGGCGCGCGCATGGCTGCGTCGTGGCCAACCTGAGCCGCGAGATCGGCAATCAACTCAAGGGTTCGCCGTGCCGCGTCTTCACCGAAGGCATGAAGGTGCAGATCGGCGAGGACACCGTGCTCTACCCCGACGTCTTCGTCACCTGCGACCGCGCCGATCTGGCCACCGAGATGATCTTCCGCGCCCCGACGCTGGTGGTCGAGGTGCTGTCGCCCTCGACCCAGGCTTACGACCGCAGCCACAAGTTCGCGCTCTACCGCCGCATCCCGTCGCTGCAGGAATACATCCTGGTCGACCCCGACACGCGCCGTGTCGAGGCCTTCCGCCGCGGCGCCGACGGCCTGTGGGACCTGCACGACCTGAGCGACGGCGACAGGCTCGAGGCGGCGAGCATCGGCGCCCGCGTGCCGCTGGCCGAGGTGTTCGACGGCATCGAGCCGCCGGCGCCGGCCTGAGGCTCGCGGGCCCGCGTGTCCAAGCGCCTGTTCGACCTGCTGTTCGCCGCCGTCGCGCTGCTGCTGCTGTCGCCGCTGCTGCTGGCGATCGCGGCCTGGATCAGGCTCGATTCGCCCGGCCCCGCCCTGTTCAGGCAGGAGCGCGTGGGGCGCGGCGGCCGGCCCTTTCGCATCCACAAGTTCCGCACCATGCGGCACCGGGCCGGCGGCCCGGCGTTGACGGTGGGCGCCGACCCGCGCATCACCCGCGCCGGCGCCTGGCTGCGCCGGCGGCGGCTGGACGAGCTGCCCCAGCTGCTGGACGTGCTGCAGGGCACGATGAGCCTGGTCGGCCCGCGGCCCGAGCTGCCGCGCTACGTGGCGCATTACCCGCCGGCGCTGCGCGAGCGCGCGCTGGCGGTGCGCCCCGGCATCACCGACCCCTCGTCGCTCGCCTTCCTCGACGAGGCCGGGCGGCTGGCCGCCGCCGCCGACCCCGAGCGCGAGTACATCGAGCGCATCCTGCCGGCCAAGCTGCAGTGCGCCGCCGACTACGCCGCGCGCGCCAGCCTGGCCACCGACCTGGGCGTGCTCTGGCGCACCGCGCGTGCGCTGTGGGGCCCGCGATGAGGCCGCGCCGGTGAGCGATCGCGCCAGCGCCTTCTGGCGGCGGGTCGAGGTCTTCCTGGCCCGGCTGCGCCCGCACCGCGAGCCGCTGACGATCGCGCTCGACGCGCTGGTGGTGGTGGCCTGCTGGAACATCACCTACCTGTTCCGGCTGGGCTTCGAGCGCTGGCTCAGCGCGCGGCCCGGCTACGACCCCTGGGTGCTGCTCGGCGTGGTGATCGCCTACGCGCTGGCCAGCCTGGCCTTCAAGGTGCCGCAGAGCATGTGGCGCTTCTCGGGCTTCGGCGAGATCCAGCGCCTGACGCTGGCCTGCGGGCTGGCCGGCCTCGTCAGCGCGGCGGTGGTGATGGGCCTGGGCCTGGTGAAGGTGCCGCGCGCGGTGCTGGCCCTGCACCCGGTGGTCACGCTGATGGGCCTGGCCCTGGTGCGCATCGCCTACCGCATGACCTACGAGCACGCGCGCTCGCGCATTGCCGGCAGCCAGGGCGAGGTGCGGCGCGCCATCGTGCTGGGCGCCGGGGCGGCGGCGCGGCTGCTGCTGGCCGGGCTGCACGAGCGCGGCTGGATCGTGCTCGGCCTGCTCGACGACGACCCCGCCAAGCGCGGCGCGCGCATCGCCGGCGTGCCGGTGCTGGGGCCGCTGGCGGCGCTGCCCGAGCAGGTGCGGCGCGGGGCGCTCACGCACGTGATCGTGGCGCTGCCCTCGGCCACGCCGGCGCAGCGCCGGCGCGCCTTCGACCTGGCCGCGGCCACCGGGCTGCCGGTGGTCACGGTGCCCAGCGCCGACGAGCTGCGCACGGGAAAGAGCCGCATCGAGCGCCTGCGCGAGATCGAGCCCGAGGACCTGCTGGGACGCGAGCCGGTGCGGCTGGACGAGGCCGGCATCGCGCAGTCGCTGCAGGGCCGGACCGTGCTCGTCACCGGCGCCGGCGGCAGCATCGGCAGCGAGCTGTGCCGCCAGGCCGCGCGCTTCGCGCCGGCCCGCCTGGTGCTGCTCGAGCTGTCGGAATACGCCCTGTACACGATCGAGCAGGAGCTCTCGCAGACCCACCCCGGGCTCGAGCTGGTGCGGCTGATCGGCGACGTCAAGGACGGCGCCTCGATGCGGGCCACCTGCGAGCGCTGGCGGCCGCAGGTCGTCTTCCACGCCGCGGCCTACAAGCACGTGCCGCTGATGGAAGGCGCCAACGCCGCCGCCGCGCTGCGCAACAACCTGCTGGGCACGCAGGCCGCCGCGCTGGCCGCGGCCGCCTGCGGTGCCGAGCGCTTCGTGCTGATCAGCACCGACAAGGCGGTGAACCCGACCAACGTGATGGGGGCGACCAAGCGCGCGGCCGAGATGGGGCTCAGCCTGCTGGCGGCCGAGCATCCCGGCACGCGCTTCATGGCCGTGCGCTTCGGCAACGTGCTGGGCTCCAGCGGCAGCGTGATCCCGAAGTTCAAGGAGCAGATCGCGCGCGGCGGCCCGGTCACGGTGACGCACCCCGACATCATTCGCTACTTCATGACCATCCCCGAGGCCGCACTGCTGGTGCTGCAGGCGGCGGCCATCGGCGGCAGCGGCCAGGTGCTGGTGCTGGACATGGGCGAGCCGGTGAAGATCGTCGACCTGGCGCGCGACCTCATCCGCCTGGCCGGCCACACCACGGCCGAGATTCCGATCGTGTTCTCGGGCCTGCGCCCGGGCGAGAAGCTGTACGAGGAGCTGCTGGCCGACGCCGACGACACCTTGCCCACGCCCGTGCCGCGGCTGCGCATCGCGCGCCTGAACGAGCCGCCGGCCGCGCCGCTGCGCGAGCTGCTGGCCTGGGCGGCCGAGGCGCGCGAGGCCGATCCGGCCGAGGTGCGCGCGCGGCTGGCCGCGGTGGTGGCCGAGTACCGGCCGGCGGCCGCGCCGGCCGAGTGGCGTCCGCTCGGCGCCTGATCAGGCCGCCAACGGGTGCAACGCCGACAGCGGCAGCCGGCAGCGCACGCGCTGGCCCGGCGCCAGCGCCTGCTCGCCCTCGAGCAGGGTCAGCACCGTGCCGTCGTCCAGCCGCAGCTCGGCCTGCGCCTGGTGCAGGCCGAGGTGGCGCGCCGTGACGGTGGCCTGCAGGGTCAGCCCGGCGGGGTCGGGGGCGTCCTGCCGGTCCGGGCCGAGGACCGCCAGCGCGCTCACCGGCGCGGCCCAGCCGGCGGGCGGCGGCGCGCCCAGGCGCGCGGTGGCTTCGGCCGGCAGGCGCTCGAACAGGTTGAAGGCGCCCAGGAAGCGCGCCACGGCACGGCTGGCCGGGCGGCGCAGCAGCTCCTGCGGCGGCGCGATCTGGGCCACCCGGCCCTCGAGCATCACGGCTACCTCGTCGGCCAGCTCCAGCGCCTCGCCGCGGTCGTGCGTGACCAGCACGCTGCTTTGCTGCAGCGCGCGCTGCAGGTCGCGGAAGGCGCGGCGCAGCGGCAGCCGGAACGACTCGTCGATGGCCGAGAAGGGCTCGTCCAGCAGCAGCAGCGCCGGCTCGGGCGCCAGGGCGCGCGCCATCGCCACGCGCTGGCGCTGGCCGCCGGAGAGCTGGGCCGGGCGCTGGCCGGCCAGCGCGGCCAGGTCGATCAGCCGCAGCAGCGCGTCGGCGCGCGCGGCGGCGCGCTGCGGCGTCCAGCCCTGCGCCAGCGGGCCGAAGCGGATGTTCTCGCGCACGGTCAGGTTGGGGAACAGCGCGTACTGCTGGAACACCAGGCCCACGCCGCGCTGCTGCGGCGGCAGCGCCCCGACATCGCGCCCGCCGATGGCGATGCGCCCGCCGGCCGGGGCCGCCAGGCCGGCGATGGCGCGCAGCAGCGTCGTCTTGCCGCAGCCCGAAGGCCCGAGCAGCGCCAGCGTCGCGCCGCGCGCGAGCGTGAAGCCCACGTCCTGCACCACCGTGCGGTCGCCCAGGCGCACGTTCAGCGCCTGCACCTGCAGGGCCGGCGGCGACGGGTCCGAGGCGTCCGCGGCAGTCAAGGCCTTCATGGCCCTCATGTCGTTCATGGCGTTCATGTCGTTCAAGGCCGCCGCCGCGGAGGCGCCGACAGCCATTGCACCAGCGCCGTGACCGCGCCCACCAGCACGAAGCTCAGCACGATCAGCGCCGCGGCGCGGTGGCCGCTGCTCACGCGCAGGCTGTTCATCAGCGGCTGCAGCAGCTCGGTGCCGCCGCCCAGCAGCAGGTTGGCGATCGCGAACTCGAGCGCGGCCGCCGAGAGCGCCAGCAGGAAGGCCGCCGCCAGCGCCGGCCCCAGCAGCGGCAGCAGCACGCGGCGCAGCGTGTGTCCGTCGGCCGCGCCCAGCGTGCGGCCGGCCTCGAGCAGGGGCGTCACGTCGATGCGATTCAGCGCCGCGCCCAGCGTGCGGTGCACGAGCGGGAACGACAGCGGCACCAGCAGCCCCACGTACAGCAGCCGGGTGTCGATGACGCCGCCCCAGCGGCCGACGAAGATCTCCAGCGCCGCGATCGCCACCACCACGGGCGGGATCGCGTAGGGCAGTTGCGCCAGCAGGTCGAGCCAGCCCAGCAGCCGCGGCGAGTACAGGCGGGCCGCCAGCGTGGCGGCGCCGCCCAGCAGCGTGGCCAGGCTGGCGCTGGCCAGGGCCACCCCCAGCGTGCGCGCCGTGGCGGCGGCCACCCGCGGGTCGGCCGCCAGGCTGGCGAACCAGTCCAGCGTGGCGCCCTCGGGCCAGAGGCTGCGGTCCCAGCGCTGGCACAGCGCGTACAGCAGCACCGCCAGCGGCGGCAGCCCCACCACGGCCGCGGCCAGGCCGGCCAGGGCCCAGGCGGCGCGGCCGGCGGCGGCCCGGCGCAGGCCGGCCCTCACTGGAAGGCCCTTCGCGCTGCGCGCTCCGGGATGAGCGCTCGGGGAGCGGCCCGGCGCGCTCGGATCATTCTCGAAGCTGCGGGGCGTCGACACAGGGTGACTCATGCCGCCGCCCGGGCCAGGCGCCGGCCCAGCCAGCGGCCCGCCAGCAGCGCCAGCGCGAGCAGGCCGAACAGCATCAGCGCCAGCAGCGCCGGCAGGCGGGGGTCGGCGAACAGGTCGCCGCTGACGAGCGAGGACAGCCGCACCGCCAGCACGTCGGCGCTGCCGCCGGCCAGCGCGAAGGGCGTGGCGAAGGCGGCCGCCGCGTTCGCGAACAGCAGCACCGCCACTTCGACCAGGCTGGGCGCCAGCAGCGGCAGCGCGACGCGGCGCCAGTAGCGCGCGCGGCCGGCCCCCAGCGTGGCGGCGGCCTCTTCGAGCTGCGCATCCAGCAGCGCCACCGGCGCCAGCAGCAGCAGCGTGGCCAGCGGCAGCTGGAAGCACAGGTAGGCGGCGAGCAGGCCCGAGGTGCCTTCGAGCCGCAGGGGCGCGAAGCCCAGCAGCTGCGTCACCACGCCCTGGACGCCGAACAGCAGCGTGAAGGCCAGCGCCAGCGGCACGCCGGCGAAGTTGGCGCCCAGGTTGGCCAGCCAGGCCGCGGGGCCGTGCAGCCGCGTGCGCGGCGCCAGCAGCGCGCACAGCCCCAGGGCCGGCGGCAGGGCCAGCAGGGTCGACAGCGTCGACAGGCCCAGCGTGTTGAGCAGCGCGTCGAGGTAGTAGGGCTGCAGCACCTCGGCGCAGCCCCCGTCCTGCCAGCAGCCGGCCAGCGCCGCGGCGCTGCGCCAGGCGAAGGGCGCCACGATGCCGGCCCCGGCCAGGGCCAGCAGCGGCGCGGCCACCCACCAGGCCCGGGCCGAGGGCCCTCCGAGGCGCAAGCGCATCAGGCCAGCTGCCTGCGCAGCTGCCGATGCCGCTGCAGGAAGTCGCGCAGCCCGGTCTGCGCCTCGGGCAGGGCCAGCTCCAGCATCGCGCCGGCCTGCACGTCGGGCCGCGGCATCCAGACCAGGGGCACGCTGCGCTCGGCCTCGCCGGTGCCGCCGTGCATGCGGTCGCGGCCCATGCCATGGTCGCTGGTCAGCAGCACGTCCAGGCCGGCTTGGTGCCAGCGCGGCAGGGCCAGCGCGAGCAGCATGTCCAGGCGGCGCGCCGCCATCCGGTACTCGTCGGATTCGCCCCCGTGGCGGTGGCCGCGGTCGTCGGGCCCCATCGGGTGGACGAAGAGCAGGTCGGGGTCGTGCGCCAGGCGCAGCGCCTCGGCGTCGGCCAGCACGTGGCTGTCGGGGTAGTCGTCCTCGAAGTACCAGCTGGCGGCGACGATGCCGCGGCCTTCGGGCAGGCGCCGCCGGTCGGTCAGCGGCGCGAAGGCCGGCCCACCCAGCAGCTCGCAGAACCAGTGGTAGGCCACGACGGCGCTGCGCAGGCCGGCGGCGTGCGCGTCGTCGAACAGGGTGTCGCCACAGGCCTGCATCTGCGCGTTGGCCACGATGCCGTGCGCCAGCGGCCAGCGGCCGGTGAGCAGGGTGGCGTAGAGCGGCCGCGAGAGGCTGGGCAGGCCGCAGTCGAAGCGCGTGGCACGCGCCCGGCCGGCCTCGAGCAGCGCCGCCACGTAGCCCATCGCCTGGGCCGCCACGTCGGCACGCAGGCCGTCGGCGACGACGATGGCGATGCGCGCCGGCTCGGGCCGCGGCCCGCGCGGGGCGCTGCTCATCGCGCGCCGGCCAGCACGCCGCCCTGCCAGCGCGGGCCCAGCGTGCGCGCGGCCTCGGTCCACTCGGCCACGTGCACCGGCCGCGCGGCGCGGTACTGGGCGGATGCCAGCAGCCGCGCCTGCACGTCGGCCGGCAGCGCCAGGTGGTCGACGCGCACCGGCCGCGCGTAGCCGCGCGCCAGGTTGAGCTGGCCGGCGTCGCTGAAGATGTACTCGCGCGCCAGCCGCGCCGCGTTCGGGTGCGGCGCGTGGACGTTGAGGATGCTGGTGTAGCCGCTGGTCACCGAGCCGTCGGCCGGGATCACGATCGCATAGTCGGCCTTGTTGGGCAGCGTGTCGCGGTAGGCCAGCGCGTTGAAGTCCCAGAGCACGAACACGTCGGCCTCGCCGCGCTCCATCAGCGCCGGCGCGGGGTTGACCGAGAGCAGCCGGCCGGCGCGCGCCAGCGCGCCGAAGGCGGCCAGCGCCGGCTCCAGCTGCTGCTCGCCCCCGCCCAGGGCGACGGCGGCGGCCAGCACGCCGGCGTTGGCCTGCGCGGCACGGCCCACCTCGCCGATGTCGACCCGGGCCCGGCTCGCGAACAGCTCGCGCCAGGTGCGCGGCGCCTGCGGCAGGCGCCGCGTGTTCACGGCCAGGGCGATGGTGCCGGTGTAGCCCAGCGCCCAGTGGCCTTCGGGGTCCTTCGCCCAGTCGGGCACCTGGGCCCAGGTCGCGGGCTTGTAGGCGGCGGTGACGCCGCGCGCCTTGGCCACGGCGCCGAACTCGAAGCCGACGTCGCCGATGTCCACCGTGCCGTGGGCGCCCTCGGCGATCATCTTGGCGATCTCCTCGGCGCTGCTCATGTCGGTGTCGACATGGGCCAGACCGTACAGGCGCGACAGGTCGGCCCAGGTCTGCTTCCAGTTGGCCCAGCCGTCGGGCATGCCGACGCTGACGATGCGGCCCTCGGCGCGCGCGGCGCGCACCAGGGCGTCGGGCATCCCGGCGCGCGCCGCCGGCGCCCAGGGGGCGGTGGCGAGCAGCGCCCCGGTGGCGAGGAAGCGGCGGCGGCTGGGGTGAATGGGCGGCATGACAGGGTTCGGGCTCACGGTTCGGTTCCGGCGGTTCGGCGGTTCAGGGGTTCAGGGGTTCAGCGATTCGCGGCGGCAGGGCCGGCGGGCTCAGGCCGGCAGTCGCAGGTC
The DNA here is from genome assembly GCA_028871575.1 of Burkholderiales bacterium. Taxonomy (GTDB): domain Bacteria; phylum Pseudomonadota; class Gammaproteobacteria; order Burkholderiales; family Burkholderiaceae_C; genus Rubrivivax. The sequence continues at coordinate 10,403 of JAGWMW010000053.1, forward strand.
CGACATCGCCAGCGTGTGCGCCAGGCGAGCGCCGCCGTCGACGCCGCGCACCGACAGCGCCAGGCGCGCGGCCTGCCAGTCGATCTCGATCAGGCCGAAGTTGGGCTCGGCGATCACGGCCGAGGCGCGGCGCGTGTTCGGCGTGGGCACGTCCCAGACTTCGGTCAGGCCGCTGGAGGTGAGGTCCCACAGCGGGTACAGGCCCGGCACGTCCATGCGCGAGAGCTCGCCGTAGTGCATATCGCCGCTGACGATCACGATGCCCTCGGCGCGGTGCCGGCGGATCAGATCGAACAGGCGCTGTCGCTCGAGCGGAAAGTTGGCCCAGCCCTCCCAGCCCGTGCCTTCGGCGGCGAACTGCACCGTGCTGACCAGCAGCCGCAGGTCGGCCGGCTGCGCCAGCTGCTGCTCGAGCCAGGCCCATTGCTCGGCGCCGAGCAGGCTGGCCGCGGGGTCGGGGTTGGGCCGGTACCAGCCCGGCACCGGTTCACGCCGTCCGGCGGCCACGCCTGCCATCAGGGCCCGGTAGCCCAGGCGGCGTGCGGGGTCGGCGAGCAGCGGCGTGCGGTTGAAGCGCAGGTCGGGCATCAGCACCTGCAGCACGCGGCCGCCGCAGGCCACGCGCCAGGCCTGGTAGACGCCGCTGCGCCGGCGCCGCGGCGAATCCGGCGCCTCGCCCCATTCGTCGCAGAACAGCTGCTGCGACAGGCGCTTGTAGGGGTAGTCGCCGCCGGCGTCGTCGTCGCCGTAGTCGTGGTCGTCCCACATCGCGATGTGGGCGTGGCTGCGCCTGAACTGTTGCAGCGCCTGCGCCTGGTGGAAGGCGGCGTAGCGCTCGCGCAGCGTGGGCGCCGACTCGGCATCGGCGTACAGGTTGTCGCCGATGAACATGAACAGGTGCGGCTCGGCCGCGGTGATGGCGCGCCAGATCGGCTGCGGCTTGTCCTGCCGCGCGCAGGACCCGAAGGCCACGCGCCAGGGCGCGCCGGCCTGCAGCCCGGGCAAATCGAGCGGCACCGCGCCGTCGGCCGGGGCCGCATGGGCTGCATGGGTCGTGGCCGTGGCGGCGGTCAGTGCGCTGCCGGCTGCCAGGAAGCGGCGCCGCGTGAAGTCGGTGGTGGGCATCGTGCAGGCGGCCTGCATGCGACACGCGGCGGGCCGCGGGTCGGCGACACACGCCAGGGAAAGGGCAGCCGGCGACGGTAGGGCCGGCCGGTGACGCGCCTGTGACGGCGGGCGGCGGCGTGCGGCGGCCTGTGGCCCGCCCGCCACGTCATCGGCGTCACACGATCGCTACCTAAATTGACAAGGGTGCGACGGCCGCGTGACGCCGCCGTCGTCGTCCTTCCCCCCACTGAAAACGAGAAACCGATGAAGCATCCCCATCGCCTGAGCACCGTGGCCGCCGTCGTGGTGGCCACCTTCGGTGCCGCCGGCGCCGCCCAGGCCCAGCAGAGTTCCGTCGTCACCATCACCGCCAACGGCCGCGGCCAGTCGCGCCAGGTGGAAATGGTCACGGCCAGCGAGTTGAGCCAGCTCGCCCCCGGCTCCAGCCCGCTCGCCGCCGTCGAGCGCCTGCCCTCGGTCAACTTCCAGTCGGCCGACCCCTTCGGCAGCTACGAGTGGTCGACGCGCATCACGGTGCGCGGCTTCAACCAGAGCCAGCTCGGCTTCACGCTGGACGACGTGCCGCTGGGCGACATGTCCTACGGCAACTACAACGGCCTGCACATCAGCCGCGCCATCTCCACCGAGAACATCGAGCGCTCGGTGCTGTCGGCCGGCACCGGCTCGCTGAGCACGGCCTCGTCGAGCAACCTCGGCGGCACGCTGCAGTTCTATTCGATCGACCCGAGCGACCGCGCCGGCGCCTTCGCCACTGCCAGCCTGGGCAGCTTCAGCGACCGCCACGTGTTCGTGCGGCTGGAGTCGGGCGCCACCGGCTTCGGCAAGGCCTACCTGAGCCTGTCCGACCAGCAGAGCGACAAGTGGAAGGGCCACGGCCAGCAGAAGTCGCAGCAGCTGAACTTCAAGTACGTGGGCCAGGTGGGCGGCGGCAAGCTCACCGGCTTCGCCAACCTGTCGCGGCGCAAGGAGATCGACTACCAGGACCTGTCGCTGCAGCTGATCCAGCAGTACGGCGACCGCCTGGACAACACCTACCCCGACTTCGGCGCCGCGCTGGCCATCGCCAACACCTCGTGCGGCAACGGCAGCACCACCTACACGCCGGCCTGCGACTACCAGTACTACGCCGGCTCGGGCCTGCGCAACGACGAGCTCTACGGCCTGGCCTACGACAAGCATTTCGGCGCCACGGCGCATGTCAAGGCCACCGTCTACCACCACAACGACAAGGGCGACGGGCTGTGGTTCACGCCCTACACGGCCTCGCCCGACGGCACGCCGATCGCGCTGCGCACCACCGAGTACCGCATCAGCCGCAGCGGCGTCGTCGCCACCGGCGAATACATGCTGGGGATGCAGACGCTGAAGGCCGGGCTCTGGCTCGAGCGCAACGACTTCGATCAGGCGCGTCGCTTCTACGCGGTCTCGGCCGCGGCCGTGCCTTCGCCCTACGACTTCCCGAGCAACCCCTTCCTCACGCAGTGGCAGTACCGTTTCAAGACGACCACGGCGCAGTTTTCGCTCGAGGACGCGGTGCAGCTCAGCCCCGCGCTGGCCGTCAACTTCGGCTTCAAGTCGCTCGACGTCAAGACCGGCGCCGACCTGCAGGTGGGCAGCCCGGCGCGCTACCCCACCGGCGACACGCGCTCGAACAAGAACTTCCTGCCCCAGGTCGGCGCGATCTACACGCTGAGCGACAGCGCCGAGCTGTTCGCCGGCTATGCGCAGAACATGCACGCCTTCCAGGGCACGGCGCTCGGCCTGACGCCGTACAGCACCACCACGGCCGGCTTCCAGGCCATCGCCGGCACGGTGCGGCCCGAGACCTCGCAGACGCTGGAAGGCGGCTGGCGCCTGAACACGCGCGCCATCGATGCCGTGGTCGCCGGCTATTACGTCGACTTCAAGGACCGGCTGCTCGCCATCCAGCAGGGCCCCGGCATCCAGGGCAACCCCTCGGTGCTGGCCAACGTGGGCAAGGCGCGCATGGTCGGCCTGGAGGCCTCGATCTCGGCCCGCCTGGCCACCGGCTGGTCCTGGTACAACGGGCTGAGCTTCAACAAGAGCCAGTACAAGGACGACTACACCAGCAACGGCGTCGTCTACGCCACCGCCGGCAAGACCATCGTCGACATGCCGCAGACGATGGTGAAGTCGATCCTGAGCTACGACGACGGCACGCTGTTCGCCAACGCCGGGCTCGACTACCAGAGCAAGCGCTACTACACCTACCTCAACGACGCCTCGGTCGACGGCCGCACGCTGGTCAACGGCTCGGTGGGCTGGCGCTTCGGCACCCTGGGCGCACTGCAGGCCACGACGCTGCAGTTGAGCGGCGTGAACCTGACCAACCGGCACTACGTGGCCACGCTGGGCAGCAACGGCTTCGTCGCCAGCGACCCCAGCGGCACCTTCCAGACCCTGCTGCCGGGCTCGCCGCGGGCGGTCTACCTGTCGGTCAGCGCCAAGCTGTAGGCGCCGCGCCGCGGGCGCAGGGCCCGGGCGCGGCGCGGCATCAGCCCGCCAGCGCCCAGCTCTGCGCGCCCACGCCGGTGAAGTGGAAGTTCATCACCTGGCCCGGGAAGCGCGCCAGCTCGCGCAGCACGCCCATGCGGCGCCCGGGCGGCACGAACAGCATCATGAAGCCGCCGCCGCCGGCACCCGAGATCTTGCCGGCCAGGGCGCCGGCGCCGATGGCGGCGTCGTACACGGCGTCGATGCCGGCATTGCTGATGCCCTGCGCCATCTGCTTCTTGGCCGTCCACGAGCGGCCCAGGATCGTGGCGTAGCGCGCCAGGTCGCCGCGCAGGATGGCCTCTTTCATCGCCACCGCGTCGGCCTTCAGCGCCAGCATCGCGTCCAGCGAGGCCACGTGGCCGGCGCGCGTGTTGTCGATCTGGCGCTGGATGATGTGGGCCGACTCGCGCGACTGCCCTGTGTAGTACAGCACCGTGCTGGCTTCGAGCTCGCTGATCACCCAGTCCTTGACGCGCAGCGGGTTCACCAGCACCTTGTCGGCGGCGCCGAACTCGATGAAGTTGAAGCCGCCGAAGGCCGCCGCGTACTGGTCCTGCTTGCCGCCGGCCAGGCCGAGCTCTTCACGCTCGATCTCGAAGGCCAGGTGCGCGATCTCGTACTCGCCCAGGCCGAGCTGCAGCCATTCGGAATAGGCCTGCAGCATGCACACCACCATCGTCGACGAGGTGCCCAGGCCCGAGCCGGCCGGCGCGTCGGCGTAGGTGGTGAGCGTGAGCGCCAGCGGCCGCCCGCCGTTGAACTGGCGCACGACGCGGCGGTAGATGCCGCGGTGCAGGCGCAGCGGCTCGGCATCGGGCAGGTCGGCGCCGGCGGGCAGCGCCACCTGCTCCTGCCGGTCTTCGGCAGCGAACAGCACCTGGCCGTCGTGGCGCGGCTCGAGGATGGCCTGCGCGTACAGGTCGATGGTGGCGTTGAGCACATGGCCGCCATGCGTGTCGCTGAAGGGGCTGACATCGGTGCCGCCGCCGGCCAGGCCCAGCCGCAGCGGCGCGCGTGCGCGGTAGATCTTGTGCGTCATGCGCCATTCTCGCCGCGGCCGGCGCAGAGCCAGCGCGCGGCGGCGGCCAGGTCGGCACAGCGGTGGTCGGCCTGCGCCAGCGCGTCGGCGGGCAGGGCGTGGCCCGACTCGACCAGCACCGTGCGCCGCAGGCCCGCCGCACGGCCGGCCTGGGTGTCGCTGGTCTTGTCGCCCACCAGCACCGAGCGGGCCAGATCCAGCCCCAGCTCGCGCGCAGCTTGCCGCAGCAGGCCGGGCGCGGGCTTGCGGCAGTCGCATTCGCGCGCGTAGGCCGCCACCGTGCCCTGCGGGTGGTGCGGGCAGTGGTACACGCCGTCGAGCACCACGCCCTGGGCCGCGAGCAGCCCCCGCATGTGGGCCGTCAGGCGCTGGTAGGCCGCCTCGTCGTACAGGCCCTTGGCGATGCCGGCCTGGTTGGTGACGACCACGAGCGCGTAGCCGCAGCCGGCCAGCCGGCGCAGGCCGTCGACCGCGCCCGGCAGCAGGTGGAAATCCTCGGTGCGCCAGACGTAGCCGAGCTCGGCGTTGATGACGCCGTCGCGGTCGATGAAGGCCGCCGGGCGTCGGGGGCGCGGCAGGCTCGCCACGTCAGCCGCCATGCTCGGCGCAGAAGCGGTGGTAGTCCTCGGGCACGCCGATGTCGGTGAAGCGGCCCGGCAGCGCGCAGCCCGTGACCGCGCCCTGCGCGACCAGGCCGGGCAGCACGTCGGCCTCGAGCGAATAGGCGCCGCGCCGCGCCGCGGGCAGTGCGGCGCGCGAGAGCCGGTACAGGCCGGCGTTGATCAGGCCGGCATCGTGCCGGCCCTTCTCGAGGAAGCCGCTCACGCGGCCCCGCCCGTCCACCTGCACCCCGCCGAAGCGGCCGCGGTCGGGCACCTGCACCAGCGCCATGCGCAGCCGCTCGCCGCCGGCGCGGTCCAGCGGCGGGTGCAGCGCCGAGAGATCGCCGTCGAGGTAGGTGTCGCCGTTGGCCACCCAGGCTTCGTCCAGCGCCAGCGCCTCCAGGACATGGGCGATGGCGCCGCCCGTGCCCAGCAGCTCGGGCTCGACCACCCAGCGGATCGGCCGCTGGGCCCCTGCGCTGCCCAGCGCCTGCACCGCATCGATGACCTGCTGCGCGCCATGCCCGAGCGAGAGCACCACTTCGCCCACGCCGGCGGCGAAGAGCGCGTCGAGCTGGATCGCGAGGAAGGGCCGCGCGCCGACCGGGGCCAGGCACTTGGGCAGGCTGCCCACCACGCCGCGCAAGCGCGTGCCCAGGCCGCCGGCGAGGACGATGCAGGTCGGTGGCGGCCGCGAGGCGGCGGTCTCGGCGGCGGGGCCCGTCATGCCGCGGCGGCCGCAGGCGGGGGCTCGTCGACCTCGGCGAAGAGGGCGTCGGCGCTGACGGTCACCGCCACGCTCGCGAACTGCACGGCCTGGCCGGGCTCGAACGGGTGCAGCACCCACAGCCCGTCGGCGCCCTTGCGATAGACATCGGTGCGGCGCGAGTCGAGGTCGATGAGCGCAAATTCTTCCAGCGTGGCGATGCGCCGGTAGTGCGCGAACTTCTCGCCCCGGTCGTACGCGGCGGTGCCGGGCGACAGCACCTCCACCAGCAGCTTCGGCTCGTGCTTGACCAGCGCGCTGGCGCGGTCGGCGGCGCTGCAGGTGACCAACACGTCGGGGTAGAAGAAGTCCGACGAGCCCAGCGGCTGCACCTTCATGTCGGTCATGTAGGTGCGGCAGGGCGTGCCGGCCAGCGCCTGGCGCAAGCCGATGGCGACGTTGCCCGTCACCATCACGTGCCGGTCTTCGCCGCCCGGCATCGCGAACACCTCGCCCTGCACGAACTCGTGGCGTTCGGCCTGCCCGGCCTCCCAGGCCAGGAACTCTTCGGCGGTGATCAAGGCCTGCTCGGCGGCTTGTGCGATCGCATGTCCTTTCAGTGCCTGTTCGTTGCCCGTCGATGGGCGAGCCATCGGCTGCTCGCACGGATTATCCGGCGTGGCCGCCGGGCGCGGCGGGGGTCACGTCTGCCACCGTCCGAGCCGCCCTCGGCCGTAAACTTCACCGATGCGTCTCACTGTCGACCAAACGCGCGCCATCGTCGCCGCTGCTGCCGAGCTGGCGGGCGACGGCGCCCGCGTGCGGCTGTTCGGCTCGCGCCTGCGGGACGACCTGCGTGGCGGCGACATCGACCTCCTGGTCGAATGCCCGCAAGCCGTCGAGCGCCCGGTGTGGCTGGCCACCCAGATCAGCGCGCGGCTTCAGCGCACCCTGGGCGAGCGCAGGATCGACGTGCTCGTGATCGACCCAAGCACCCCGCTGGAGCCGGTGCACCGGGTGGCGCAGGCCGAAGGCGTGGTGCTGCAGGCGTGACGGAGCCGTGATGGAGCCGAATCGCG
>JAGWMW010000054.1 GCA_028871575.1 Burkholderiales bacterium
GGCCCCGCCGCGGCTAGGCGCGCAGCTCGCGCGGGCCTTCCTTTGGCTGTGCGCGCCGGCCTGCGGCGTGGCCGCCGTGCTGCTGCTGGCCCCGCCGACGCCGGCGCCGCTGGGCTGGCTGCTGTCGGCGCTGTTCGCCGCGCTGGCCGTGGTGTCGATCGGGGCGGCCCGGCTGCCGGCCGAGGCCGCGGCCACCGCGCTGGCGGTGGTGCTGTCGGGCGTGACGCTGGCCATCGCCGGCAGCGCCTGGGTGCTGGGCTGGGGCCTGAGCGAGCCGGGCCTGGCCATCCCGGGCCTGCTGGTGTGCGTGCTCTGCGCCGCCGCCGGCTGGCGCGCCGGGGCCGGGCTGGCCGTGCTGGCCGCCGCGCTGATGGGTGCCGTCGCGGCCTTCGGCCCGGCGCCGCCGCCGGCGCTGCAGCCGGTGGCGTGGCTGCACCTGGGCGCCGATCTGGTCTCGCTGGCGGCCGGGCTGGGCGCGGGGGTGGTGATCGCACGCATGCTCGAGCAGGCCCTGCGCTCGGCGCAGGACCGGGAAGACCGCTTTCGCCGCCTGCTGGCCCTGGCCGCCGACGCCTACTGGGAGATCGACCGCGAGCATCGGCTGGTGGCCGCGCACGACCAGGGCGGGGTGCTGGCGGCGCTGGGTGCGCTGGGCGCGCAGGGCGCGCTGGGCCGGGTGCCCTGGGAGCTGCCGCAGTTCGGCGCCGACCCCGACACGCTGGACGCGATCCAGGCCGACATCGACACCCGCGCGCCCTTCCGCGACCAGCCGGTGCGCTGGACGGGCCCCGACGGGCGCGAGCGCTCGCTGCTGGTCAGCGGCGAGCCGCGCTTGGACGAGCGCGGCGCCTTCGCCGGCTACTGGGGCGTGGCCCGCGACGTGAGCGCGGTGCAGGACGCGCGCGCCGCGCTGGCCGCCACCGAGACCCGCTACCAGGACCTGTTCGCGCACCTGCCCACGCCGCTGGTGCTGCACCGCGGCGGCCGCGTCATCGACGCCAACCCGGCGGCGGTGGCGATGTTCGGCCACGACGAGCTGCGCAGCATGATCGACACCGACATGCTGGCCGGCTTCGAGAGCGGCGACTCGCGCGAGCGGGCGCGGCGCCGGATCGAGACGCTGCACGCGCAGCCGCCGGGCTCGGCGCTGCCGGTGAGCGACTTCAGGCTCGTCGTGGGCGAGCGCCGCCTCTCGGTGCGCGCCACCGCGGTGCGGGTCGAGGCCGACGGCGGGCCGGCGATGCTGTCGATCTTCGTCGACGACAGCGAGCGGCTGGCGGCCGAGGAGGCCGTGCGCCGCTCCGAGGCGCTGCTGTCGCACCTGGTGGCCACCAGCCCCGACCTGATCACGCTGACCGACCTGGCCACCGGCCGCTTCGCGATGGTCAACCGGGCCTTCGAGCGGCTCAGCGGCTGGCGCGCGGGCGAGGCGGTGGGCCGCACCGCGCTCGAGCTCGGCCTCTGGGGCAGCGAGGCCGCGCGCCAGCGCTTCGTGGCCGAGCTCGGCGAGCAGGGCACGGTCAGCGACCTGCCCGTGCCCTACGTGGCCAAGGACGGCCACCGCTTCTCGCTCGTCGTCTCGGCGGCCCGCTTCGTGATGGACCGGCGCGAGTACCTGGTGATCAACGCCCGCGACGTGACCGAGAAGGAGCGCGAGCGGCAGGAGCGCGACGCCATCCTGCGCAACGCCTCGATCGGCATCGCCGTCACGCGCGCCGGCCGCTTCGAGCTGGCGAATGCGCACTTCGAGCAGATCCACGGCTGGGGCAGCGGCGAGCTGCCGGGCCAGCCGGCGGCCGTGGTCTGGGGCAGCGAAGCCGCCGGGGCCGAGGTCGAGGCGCTCGCCGGGCCGGCCCTGGCGCGGGGCGAGCGGGTCGAGTTCGAGCGCCTGGCGCAGCGCCGCGACGGCAGCCGCTTCCTGGCGCGGCTGCGCGGCCATGCGATCGATCCGAGCCAGGGCGAGCGCGCCGGCACCGTGTGGATCGTCGAGGACGTGACCGAGCGGCGCGAGTTCGAGCAGGCGCTCTCGCGCGCGCGCGACGCGGCCGAGGCCGCCAGCCGCGCCAAGAGCGCCTTCCTGGCCAACACCAGCCACGAGCTGCGCACGCCGCTGAACGGCCTGCTGGGCCTGGCCCGCATGGCGCGCCAGGAGGGCCTGGACCCGGCGCTGCGGCAGGCCTACCTCGACCAGATCCTGGACAGCGCGCAGTCGCTGGCCGACATCATCGCGGGCATCCTCGACCTGTCCAAGATCGAGGCCGGCAAGCTGCTGATCGAGGACACCGCCTTCGATCTCGGCGAGCTGCTGCGCCAGCTGCAGCGCAGCCATGCGCCGCAGGCCGCGGCGCGCGGGCTGGCCCTGGCGCTGCACCTGGCGCCCGAGGCCGAGGGCGTGGTCCGCGGCGACCCGCTGCGGCTGCGCCAGATCGTCACCAACTTCCTCGCCAACGCGATCAAGTTCACCGAGCGGGGGCGCATCGAGCTGCGGGCGCAGCGCCTGCCCGGCGCAGCCGCCGAGCGGCTGCGGCTGGAGGTGCACGACACCGGGCCCGGCATCGCCGCCGAGGCGCGCGAGCGGCTGTTCCGGCCCTTCACGCAGGCCGACGAGTCCACGACCCGGCGCTACGGCGGCACCGGCCTGGGCCTGTCGATCTGCCGCGAGTTGGCCGCGCTGATGGGCGGCCGCGTGGGCGTGGACAGCGAGCCCGGCCGCGGCAGCTGCTTCTGGGCCGAGCTGCCGCTGCCGCCTTCGGCCGAGCCGCTGCCGGCGCCGACGGCCGCCGAGCACCTGGGCCTGGCCGCGATGCGCGTGCTGCTGGTCGAGGACAACCCGGTGAACATGCTGATCGCGGCGGCCATGCTCGAGCGCTGGGGCGTGGCGGTGACGCAGGCCCACGACGGCCGCGAGGCGATGGCCCTGGTGCAGCGCGCCGCCGACGCGGGGCAGGCTTTCGACGCCGTGCTGATGGACGTGCAGATGCCGGTGATGAGCGGCCACGAGGCCACGCGCGCGCTGCGCCAGACGGTGGCCGGCGCGCGGCTGCCGATCATCGCCCTCACCGCCGCCGCCCTGGTGTCCGAGCGCGAGGAGGCGCTGCAGGCCGGCATGAACGACTTCCTCACCAAGCCCATCGACCCCGACAAGCTGCGCGCCGCCCTGCTGCGCTGGTGCGCGCTGCGGGCCTGAGGCGCGGGCCCGGCCTGCAGGCACAATCCGCGCGCCCCCGTCCAAGAGATCCCCCCATGGAAGTCAAGCTCGACAAGCGCTACCCCGTCGCCGCCAGCGTGGCCCAGGCCTGGGCCGTGCTCAGCGACATCCACGCCGTGGCGGCCTGCATGCCGGGCGCGCAGATCACCGAGCAGATCGACGCCACCCACTTCAAGGGGACGGTCAAGAGCAAGGTCGGCCCGGCCGTGATGAGCTTCGGCGGCGACATCGAGCTGCAGGGGCTGGACGCGGCGGCGCATTCGCTGCAGATGCTGGGCAAGGGCGCCGACAAGGCCGGCTCCTCGGCCTCGATGCAGCTCAGCGCCCACCTCGAGCCGGGCGAGACGGCGGCGCAGTCGGTGCTGGTGGGCCAGGCGACGATCGTCGTCAGCGGCAAGCTGGCGCAGTTCGGCAGCCGGCTGCTGGTGCCGGTGTCCGACGCGATGCTGGCGCAGTTCGCCGACAACTTCCGCACCGCCGCGGCAGCGGTGGTCAGCGCCGAGGCGGCAGCCACGCAGGCCGCCCTCGCCGGAGCGCCTGCGCCCGCCCCCGCGCCCGCCGCGGCGCCGGCGGCCGTGAAGGAGCTCAACGCGCTGGCCCTGATGTGGACCGTGCTCAAGGGCTGGCTGGCCGGCCTGTTCGGCCGCCGTTAGGGCCAGGGACGGGGCCGGGGGCCGGCCAGTCCGCCGCTGAGGAAGGCCGGGCGCGGCTCGGGCCGTCGCCCGGGCGGAGCGGCCGGCCTGGGCTCAGGCCACCGCCGGCTCCAGGTAGCGCAGCGTGCCGGCGTCGGCATCGATCTCCACCGGCAGCCCGATCGGCAGGGTGAACTTGTGCGCGATGTGGCCGAACTCGGCCCCCGCGTACACCGGCACGCCCAGCGGCTTGAACCAGTCGTCGAGGATCTCGTCCAGCGTCAGCGCGCCATAACCCTCGCCGGGCGTGCAGTTGGTGAATGCGCCCAGCACCACGCCGGCCAGGCCGTCGAAGGCCCCGGCCAGCTTCAGCTGCGAGAGCATGCGGTCGACGCGGTAGAGGTATTCGTTGACCTCCTCCAGCATCAGCACCGCGCCCTGGAACCGCGGCCAGTAGGCCGAGCCGGCCATTGAGCTGAGCACGGCCAGGTTGCCGCCCACCAGCGGCCCGCGCGCACGCCCGCCGCGCAGCGTGGTGGTGCGGTGGTTGCGCGGCACGAGCGCGTCCTCGGGCTCGACCTGGTTGCGCAGGGTGGGCGTGGCGGCGTCGAAGAGTGCGGCGCGGAACCAGCCCACGCTGAAGGCGTTCCACTCCGAGGCGCCCATCGGGCAGTGGAAGGTGACCAGGCCGGTCTGCTGGTGCACGGCGTTGATGAGCGCGGTGAGGTCGGAATAGCCGCCCAGCACCTTGGGGTGGCGGCGGATCGCCGCGTAGTCGATCAGCGGCAGGATGCGGTTGCCGCCGTTGCCGCCGCCCAGCGCCAGGATGCCGTCGACGGCCGGGTCGGCGAACATCGCGTTCACGTCGCCGGCGCGCTCGGCGTCGGTGCCGCCCAGGCTGCCGTAGCGGCCGCGCAGGTGCGGCGCCTCGCGCACCTGCAGGCCCATCGCCTGCAGCGACTCGATGGCCCAGCCGTAGGGCGCGCGCTCGAAGGTCGCGCCCGAGGGGCTGATCAGCCCCACCGTGTCGCCCGGCTTCAGGCGCGGCGCGCGCAGCAGCGGCAGCGCCGGCGCGGCCGCGGTGCAGCCCGCGCGGCCGGCCGGCAGGGCCGTGCCGGCGCCGGCCCCGGCGCTGGCTGCGGCACTGCCGGCAGCACTGCCCACGAGGGCCGCGGCGCGGCCCAGGAATCGGCGTCGGTCGGTCGGCATCGGCGGGGTCCTCGTCAGTCGACGCGCGGCAGCTCGCGCCGCACGCGGTCGCGGTCGCCGTGGTCGAAGTGCCACCACTCGGTGGGGATGCCGTGGAAGCCGCCGGCGGCCATGGCGTCGTGCAGCCAGCGGCGCTCGGCCACCTGCGCCGCGGTGAGCCGGCCGCTGGCCAGGTGCTCGGCGTGCAGCGCGGGGTGCGAGAGCGGCGTCATCTCGTCGAAGCCGCTGCCCATGTCGGCCTCGCGGCCCTGCGGGTCCAGCAGCGTGACGTCCACCGCCATGCCGAAGCTGTGGATCGAGCCGCGCGCCGGGTCGGCGAAGTAGGCCTCGGCCGGCGTGCCGGCCACCTCGCGCCAGATGGCCAGCTGGACGCGCTGCGGGCGCAGCGCGTCCAGCACCCGCAGCCGCCAGCCCGGCCGCCGCGCCGCCAGCCACGCGCCCGCCGTCTCGAGCCCGGCCGCCGCCTCGTCGCGCAGCCAGGCGCAGTCCAGGCCGAGATACAGCCGGCGGCCGGCGAAGTTGTCGCTGCCGGCATAGCGCAGGTCGTGCGTCACCCCGCGCAGGCTGCCCAGGCGGCGGAAGGCGGGGTCGGCGGGAACCGCTTCGAGCGGGATCGGGGCCGGTGCGCAGGCGGGCGGCCGCGTCGCGAGGGGATGAAGAGACACGCGGTCGATGATAGCCAGGGCCTGCCACGTCGACGGTCCGACGGCTCGATGGCCAGAACCGATGACCCGAGGGCCCGACAACCGGCCGCGCCCTCAGCGCTGCGCCAGGCGAACGCCGCGCCCGCCCGCGGCCAGGGTGCGCGCCACCAGGGCCTGGGTGCAGGGGCTGCGCTGCGCCACCTGGGGCAGGGCTTCGCATTGCGCCTGCGCCTGCAGCAGCTCGGGCGTGGGCGCGAGCCAGGGCTGCGACGAGGCCTGGCCGAACAGGCCCAGCAGCGCGGCGCTGAGCGCGGCGCTGCTGGCCGCGGCCGCGGCCGTGCAGGCCAGGCGTCGGCCGGCGGGCAGGCGCGGGAAGCCGGCGGGCGCGGCCGATGCAACAGGCGCTGCGGGCAGGCTGGCGTTCGAAGGGTGGGGCATGAGCGTCATGACGATCTCCTGAAGAGGGGCGCCCTCGTCGAGGGCCGGGCCATGGTCGGGCGCGCCGCGCGCGGCGGTCATCGCATATCGGTGTGAGGGCGTCCGAAGCCTTGCGGATGGCCTCATGCGTCCTGGCGATGCCGCGGCCGGCCGGCCTGCCCAAGCTGGGCGCCACGCCAGGCCGCGATGCCGATCCCGCCGGATCGGCGCCGGCCCGGCGCCTTGCGCACCCAACCCAGGAGATCGCGATGAAGACCCCCCTCCCCACCCCGCGCCTGACCACCCTGTCGTTCACGGCCCTGCTCGGCCTGGCCGGCGCCACGCAGGCCATGGCCGCCGCTGCCGAGCCGGCCGACCTGCGCACCGCCTGCCCGGGCATCGATGCCCGCCTGCAGCAGTCCCTGGCCCCGGCCTGGAGCCGCGTGCAGCAAGAGGGCCAGGTGCAGGTGCAGATGCAGCTCGACCGCGGGCACGTCACCGAGGTGCACACCCAGGGCGGGCCCTACGAGTACCACCGCGCGGTGCAGCGTGCCGTCGCGGCGCTGTCGTGCAGCGGCGCGCCCGAGCACGCGGCGCTGTCCTTCGCCGTCCGCTTCGCCGAACAAGGCAGCCAGCCCTGAAGCGGGCGCGCGGCATCCCCTGGCGGGACGATGCCGAGGTCGCGCCGGGCGGCTAGCTTGGCGGGCATGTCCGAGACCCGTGCCGACGCGCCGCTGCCGTCTGCTGCCACCCTGCTGCAGCTGCTCGACGCCCTGGCCTGGCCGCTGATCGTGCTGCGTGCCGGCGCCGAGCTGCTGCACGCCAACCGGGCGGGGCACCTCGCCCTGCACGAGGCGCTGGCGCTGCACCTCGGCCCCGACCGCCGCGTGCAACCGACGGCGGCCGACGTCCACCCGGCTTTTCTGCAAGCCCTGGCCGAGGTGGCTGCCGGCGGGCCGCGCCGCGCGCTGCGTCTGGGCGCCACGGCCGGGGCCTGTACCGTCCACCTCGTGCCGCTCGGGCCCGCCGGCGGCACCGGCCCGGTGCTGCTGGCGCTGCCCGCGCCGGGGTCGCGGGCCGAGGTGGGTGCCTTCGCCGAACGGCATCGCCTCACCCCGGCCGAGACTCGGGTGCTCGAGCGCCTGGTGCATGGCGACAGCAGCACCCGCGCCGCCGCCGTGCTGGGGTCCTCGCCGGCCACGGTGCGCAGCCAGATCGTGGCGCTGCGGCGCAAGTCGGGCCATCGGGACCTGGGCGCGCTGCTGCGCGACCTGGCCGGCCTGCCGTCGCCGGCCCCGGGTGCCGGCCGGGCGCCGCCCCCGGGGCCGCGGCCACGGTGAAAAAGTCACCGGGCGTCGGCGTCAGATTCACCGCCTCTGGCCGGGCGCGCCGCCTAGTCTGCCTCCCAGGCGTGCCGCAGGCACGAACAAGACCAAGATTCCAGGAGGTGCGATGCTGCAGACCCTCGGCACCCGAGCGCCGGTCACCGTGCACGATGCGGGACTCGAAGCCGCCGCGCTCGCACGCGCCGCACTGGCCGCCTATCGCGGGCCCGATCGCCGCCAGGGCAGCCGCGACCCCGCCGGCTGGCTGGTGCGCATGCTCGACGAGATCGACTACGGCATGCTGCTCGTCGGCGCCGACGGCCGGCTCGTCTTCCTCAACCACGCGGCCCGCACCGAGCTCGACGAGCAGCACCCGCTGCAGCTGAGCGAGCACGCGCTGCGGGCGCGCAGCGTGCAGGACGCGGCCCCGCTGCACGATGCGCTGGCCGCCGCCCAGCGCGGGCTGCGGCGCCTGCTGACGCTGGGCGAGGGCGTGCAGCGGGTGAGCCTGTCGGTGGTGCCGCTGCCGGCCTCCGAGGGCCTGGAGGGCCCGCTGACGCTGCTGATGCTGGGCAAGCGCGCCGTCTGCGCGCAGCTCTCGGTGCAGGGTTATGCGCGCAGCGTCGGCCTCACGCCCACCGAGACGCGCGTGCTCGAGATGCTCTGCGCCGGCCTGCGGCCGACCGAGATCGCCCAGCGCCAGGGCGTGGCCATCTCCACCGTGCGCACCCAGATCGGCAGCCTGCGCGCCAAGACCGGCGCCACCAGCATCCGCGACCTGGTTCGCCTGGTGGCCGTGCTGCCGCCGCTGGTGGGCGCGCTGCGCAGCACCGGCCGGCCCGCGGCGCAGGGCTAACATCGAACGGTCTGTGCGCGGCAGCCCGGCCGCGTGCAGACCGCCCATGCCCCGGCCCGATCCCGATCCCGACCCTGCCCCCGACCCGATTGCGCTCGCGCCGCTGTCCGATTCGCTGCGCGCCCTGGCCCGCCGCGGCGAGCTGCGGCGGCTGCGCCGGGGGGTGCTGCTGATCACCGAGGGCGACCGCGGCGACACCCTGTACATCGTGCTGACGGGCCGGCTGCGCGCCTACAGCGCCGGCGCCGACGGGCGCGAGATCACCTACGGCGTCTACGGCGCCGGCGAATACCTCGGCGAGATGGGGCTGGACGGCGGCCTGCGCTCGGCCAACGTGGAGACGCTCGAGCCCTGCCTGTGCGCGGTGGTCAGCCGCGCCTCGCTGGCCGCCCACCTCGAGGCCGAGCCGCAGTTCGCGTTCGAGCTGCTGGCCAAGGTGATCCGGCGCGCCCGCTCGGCCACGCTCGGGCTCAAGCAGATCGCGCTGAACGACGTCTACGGGCGGCTGAAGCTGCTGCTGGAGGCGCTGGCCGAGCCACAGGCCGACGGCAGCCGGGTGGCCGACCCGGCGCCGAGCCATCTCGAGATGTCGCAGACCCTGGGCTGCTCGCGCGAGATGGTGAGCCGGCTCGTGAAGGACCTGGCGCGCGGCGGCTACGTCGAGGTGGGCCGCCGCCGCTTCGTGCTGCGCCGGCCGCTGCCGGCGAAGTGGTAGCGGCGGCGCCGATCAGGCGGGCGCCGGGGGCGCGAAGCGCTGCGGCGGCTTGGCCGCGGCGCGGTACAGCGGCAATACCTTCGGCAGCCGGGCCTCGATGTCGCGCAGCCGGGTCGCGCCGGCGGGGTGGGTCGACATCCAGGGCGGCGGCGCGCCGCGGTCGACCGCCAGCATCTTGCGCCACAGCGTCAGGCCGGCCGCGGGGTCGTAGCCGGCGCGGGCCATCAGGTCCAGGCCCACGATGTCGGCCTCGCTCTCGTCGTCGCGGCTGAAGCGCAGGGTCAGCAGCTGGCCGCCCATGTCGGCGATCACGCGGCCGGTGCCGCCCAGGCCGAACAGCGCCGAGCCGAGCTCGATCAGGCCGCGCGTCACGGTGGTCTTGCCGATGCGCTCGCGCGCGTGCTCGCGCAGGGCATGGGCGATCTCGTGGCCCATCACGGCCGCCACCTCGTCGTCGCTGAGCTGCAGTTGCTGCAGCAGCCCGTAGTAGAAGGCGATCTTTCCGCCGGGCATGCAGAAGGCGTTGAGCTCGCGGCCGGCCAGCAGGTTGACCTCCCAGCGCCACTGCGCGGCGCGATCGTTCCACAGCGGCGCGTAGGGGACCAGGCGGGCGGCGATGGCGCGCAGGCGCCGCACCTGCGGGTCCTCGGGCGGCAGCAGCTGGCGCTGCGCGGCGGCCTGGCGCAGCAGCTGCGCGTACTGCTCGGCGGCGGCGGCCTCGACCTGCTCGGCCGGCACCAGCTCGGCCAGGCGCGAGGTGCGGCCCACCTCGTCGCGCAGGCCCGTGTCGGCGGCAGCCTGGGCCCGCACGCCGGCCGCCCCCAGCAGCGCCACCGCCAGCGGCAGGGTCAGCGCCCAGCGCAGGGCGCGGCGGCGCGGGCAGGCCTGGGCGGCGGAGGCTGGGGCGGGCGGCATGGCTGGGCCGTATTGTCGGACGGGCCGCGATCCGAAGCCCGGCCGACCCGGGAATGTCAGCAGGCGTGAACACCCGCAACCGCCCGAGGCCCGGCGCCGCGGCGCTTCGGTGCCCCGGGAGCCGAGGCGGCACTGGCCGGGCAGGCCCGGCCTCGGGATTCGCCCCCGCGCAGGCCGACAACTAATCCCGTTTCGGCGCGGCCGCGGCAGCGACATCGGCCCCGACCGCCGCGCGGGCTGTTGTAGGCGGCGGTGGCGGCGGTGGCAACGGTAGCTCGCCGCGCGAGCCGGCCGCGGTAGCAAGCGGAAACGGCCTGGCCCGGGACGCCGACTTATACCTGCGGCCGAGGTTCACGCCGGCGGCCCCAGCGCGCGGCGGGGCCGTCCCGCCTGCCCTGCACCGCCCTTTCGGAGTCGCGATGAACCGCACCAGCCTTCCGAGCCCGATCCGCGCCGCCGGCGCCTCTGCCCTGGCCCTGGCCGCCTTCCTCGCGGCCACGCTGGCGGCGGCGCCGGCCCGGGCGCAGTCGGCCGACGAGATCAAGATCGACTTCGCCCGCGCGATCTACCGCCACTCGGCGCCGCTGATCAACAACGACCGCCCGCAGCCCCTGCTGCGCGCGGTGGTGGTGCTGCGCGTGCGGCTGGACGAGAGCAACCACTGGCAGGCCGAGGTGTTCCGCGAGAACTCGCAGCAGCCCGAGATGACCCAGCGCGCCGTCGAGTCGGTGACGCAGCTGCCGCCGCCGCAGGGCCTCACGCCCAAGGCGCAGGCCCTCCTGCACGGCGACGGCCTGATCGAGGCCTGGCTGTTCCAGAACAACGGCACCTTCGCGCTCAAGACCCTGGCCAAGCCCCAGCGCGGGGCCTGAGAACCGGGGGGCGATCGACCGCCCGGCCGGCCGCCGGGCGGGCTTACCATGGTGGCGGGCGGGCTCTTCGGGGCCCCTTGCCCTGCCACCTTTCGGGAGATCGCCATGACTGCCCTGCCCAAGCCGGCGCCGCTGCTGCTGGCCCTGACCCTGCTCGGCGCCGCCCTCGCCGCATCGGCCCAGGAGCCGGTGCTGCGCGAAGGCCAGGTGACGGAGAAGTCGCTCATCGATGCCCTGGCACCGGCCAGCGCGGCCTCGGGCGCCTCGGGCGAGAACGCGCCGCGCATGCGCGGCTTCAAGCCGATGATCCGACCCGCCGCGGCCCTGGCCGGCACGGCCGCCACCGCGGCCATGGGCGCCGGCAGCGGGCGGGCCTCGATCCTGGTCACCTTCGTCACCGATTCGGCCGCGCTGACGCCGCGTGCCAAGGGCGCGCTCGACGTGCTCGCCTCGGCGCTGAAATCCGAGCAGCTGGCCGGCAAACGCTTCGAGATCCAGGGCAATGCCGACCCGCGCGGCAGCGAGGCGCACAACCTGCAGCTCAGCCAGGAGCGCGCCGAGGCCGTGCGCGACTACCTCGTCAGCCAGCACGGCCTGAGCGCCGACCGCCTGAGCGCGGTGGGCAAGGGCTCGACCGAGCTGATGAACCCGAACGACCCGGCCGCGCCCGAGAACCGCCGCGTCACCATCGTCGCCCAGCCTTGAGCGCGCCGGCCCGGCGCGGCTCGGTTAACGTTCGCGGATGACCGAGCAGACCCCGCGCCCGCCCGCGGACGACGAGGCCCCGGCCGGCGGCGGGCCCAGCCATCGCCCGCATCGCCAGGGCCTGGCCGCGCTGACGCTGGCGGCCATCGGCGTCGTCTACGGCGACATCGGCACCAGCCCGCTGTACACCGTCAAGGAAGTGTTCCTGCCCGCCACCGGCGTGACGCTGGATGCGCACAACATCGTCGGCGCCGTCTCGGTCATCTTCTGGGCGCTGATGCTGGTGGTCACGCTCAAGTACGTGGTGCTGATCCTGCGCGCCGACAACTACGGCGAGGGCGGCGCGCTGGCGCTCACCGCGCTGGCCGCCGGGGCCGTGCGCGACCGTCCGGCGCTGCGCCACGCGCTGCTGCTGCTGGGCGTGTTCGCCGCCACGCTGTTCTACGGCGACAGCGTCATCACGCCGGCGATCTCGGTGCTGGGCGCGATGGAGGGGCTGCAGGTGGTGGCGCCTTCGCTCAAGCCCTGGGTGGTGCCGATCTCGCTGGTGATCCTGCTCGGCCTGTTCATGGTGCAGCGCCTGGGCACGAGCGTGGTCGGCCGCTTCTTCGGGCCCGTCATCGTGCTGTGGTTCGGTGCCCTGGCCGTCACCGGCGCGGCGCACATCGTGCGCGAGCCCGCGGTGCTGGCGGCGCTGAACCCGGTGCACGCCTGGGAGTTCCTCACCACGCGCGGCTGGCACCTCTTCGCCGCCGTCGGCGCCATCGTGCTGGCCCTGACCGGCGCCGAGGCGCTGTACGCCGACATGGGCCACTTCGGGCGCAAGCCGATCCAGTACGCCTGGACCGGCTTCGTGCTGCCCTCGCTGGCGCTGAACTACATGGGCCAGGGCGCGCTGCTGATGCGCCACCCGCAGGCGATCGAGAACCCGTTCTACCTGATGTTCCCGCCCGCGCTGCTGCTGCCCGCGCTGGTGCTGGCCACGCTGGCCGCGATCATCGCCTCGCAGGCCGTGATCTCGGGCGCCTACTCGATGACGAAGCAGGCCATCCAGCTCGGCTTCCTGCCGCGCATGGAAGTGCGCTACACCTCGGCCAAGGAGGCCGGCCAGATCTACATGCCGGCCGTGAACTGGGCCCTGCTGGTGGGCGTGGTGCTGGCGGTGCTGGGCTTCGAGAGCTCGTCGGCGCTGGCCGCGGCCTACGGCATCGCGGTCACGCTCACGATGATGATCACCACCGTGCTGACCTGGTTCGTGATCCGCCAGGGCTGGAAGCTGCCGGCGCCGCTGGCCGCCGCGGCCACCGTGTTCTTCCTGGCGCTGGATTCGCTGCTGGTGGCCGGCTGCGCGGTCAAGTTCCTCGACGGCGGCTGGTTCCCGCTCGCCCTGGGGCTGCTGCTGTTCCTGCTGATGAGCACCTGGGCGCGCGGGCGCGAGCTGCTGATGCAGAGCATCCGCAGCGAGGGGCTGGAGCTGCAGCCCTTCATCGACAGCCTGGACCCGCGCACCATCCACCGCGTCGAGCGCACCGCGGTCTACGCGGTGGCCAACCCCGAGACCGTGCCGCAGGCGCTGCTGCACAACCTCAAGCACAACCAGGTGCTGCACGAGCGCAACGTGATCCTCACGGTGCAGTTCGCCGACGTGCCCTGGGTGCCGATGACGCAGCGCGTGGAGGTCGAGCCGCTGGGCCACTGCTTCTGGCGCGTCACGCTGCGCTTCGGCTTCATGAACACGCCCGACGTGCCCAAGGCGCTGACGCTGGCCGAGTCGCACGGCCTGACCGTGCCCCCGTTCGAGACCACCTACTTCCTCAGCCGCGAGACCGTCGTGCCCACGCCCGGCAGCGGCATGCTGCACTGGCGCGAGCGCCTGTTCGCCGCCATGTCGCGCAACGCCAGCGGCATCGTCGAGTTCTTCCGCCTGCCCGACAACGCGGTGGTCGAGCTCGGCACGCGGGTGCAGATCTGATCAGCCCGCCTTCGCCCGTGCTTCGGCGAAGGCGATGAACCCATCGATGGCGGCGGCATTGGCCATCGCGTCGCGGTTGAGCACCTGCTCGGGCGGCGCGCCCATCAGCAGCTTCTTCACCGGCAGCTCCATCTTCTTGCCCGAGAGCGTGCGTGGCACCGCCGCCACCTGGAAGATCTCGTTGGGCACGTGGCGCGCCGACAGGGCCTGGCGGATCGTGGCCTTCAGGCGCTTCGTCAAGGCTTCGTCCAGCACCCGGCCCTCGCGCAGCACCACGAACAGCGGCATGTAGCTCTCGCGGCCCAGGTACTCGAGGTCGACGACCAGGCTGTCCAGCACCTCGGGCAGGGCTTCGACCGCGCGGTACAGCTCGGCCGTGCCCATGCGGATGCCGTGGCGGTTGATGGTGGCGTCGCTGCGGCCGTAGATGACGGCGCCGTGGGCGCCGATCTCGGGGTGCGGCACGAGCTTCAACCAATCGCCGTGGCGCCACACGGCAGGCTTGCCGTCGCCCCCCGGGTACATGTCGAAGTAGCTCTCGCGGTAGCGCTGCCCGCCCTCGTCGCCCCAGAAGTACAGCGGCATCGACGGCATGGGCTTGGTGCACACCAGCTCGCCCACCTCGCCCATCAGCGGCCGGCCGTCCTCGCTCCAGGCCTCGACCGCCGCGCCCAGGCAGCGGCACTGCATCTCGCCCTGCGTCACCGGCAGGCCGCGGTGGCCGGCGATGAAGGCGCCGGCGAAGTCGGTGCCGCCGCTGATGGTGTTGAGCCAGATCGGCCGGCCGTCGGGCCGCGGGGCATGGTCCCAGATCCACTGGTAGCACTCATCCGACAAGGGGCTGCCGGTGCTGCCCACCGCGCGCAGCCGCGACAGGTTGGCCTGCTCGAGCGGCTCCACGCCGGCCTTGAGGCAGCTGGCGAAGTAGGCCGCGCCGGCGCCGAACCAGGTGGCGCCGCTGGCGCCGACGAAGCGCCACAGCACGCCCCAGTCGGGCGCCTTGGCCGGCCCGCCGGGGTTGCCGTCGTACAGGCAGATCGTGGTGCCGCCCAGCAGCGCGCCCACCTGCGCGTTCCACATGATCCAGCCCGTGCTGCTGAACCAGTGGAAGCGCTCGCCGGTGGCCGCACTCGGGTAGAGGTCGTTGTGCAGGCTGCCCTTGAGCAGCTCGAGCACGATGCCGCCGTGGCCGTGCACGATGGGCTTGGGCAGGCCGGTGGTGCCGCTGCTGTAGACGATCCACAGCGGGTGGTCGAAGGGCAGCCAGGCAGGGGCGCCGGCCTCGCCTTCGCTGTCGGCGCCCATGTCCGCCGTCCAGTCGGCCCAGGCGTGCACCGCGCGCGACGGCGTGGCCCAGGCCGCGCCGTCGTCGCTGCGGTCGAGGTCGGCCAGCCACACCAGGTGCTGCACCGAAGGCAGGCCGGCCAGCACCTCGCGCAGCACCGGGCGCCGGTCGTGCGCCGTGCCGCCCCAGACCTGGCCGTCCACCGCCACCAGCACCTTGGGTTCGATCTGGCGGAAGCGGTCGAGCACGGCCACCGGGCCCATGTCGGGCGAGCACACCGACCAGATCGCGCCCACGCTGGCGCAGGCCAGGAAGGCCACCACCGCGTGCGGCGTGTTGGGCAGGTAGGCGCCGACGCGGTCGCCGGGCTGCACGCCCGCCGCGCGCAGCCGGGCCGCGAAGCAGCGCACCTGGCGCTGCAGCTCGGGCCAGCCCAGCGCCTGCGGCGAGTCCATGCGCTCGTTCTGGAACACGATGGCGGGGCAGCCGGCGGCATGGGCGGCCCCGGCATGGCGGAACACCTGCTGCGCGTAGTTGACCTGCGCGCCCGGGAACCAGCGCGCGCCGGGCATCACCTCGTCCTCGATCACGCAGCGCCAGGGCGTGGGCGAGCGCAGGTCGAAGTAGTCCCAGATCGACGACCAGAAGCCGGCCAGGTCGGTGGTGGACCAGCGCCACAGGTCTTCGTAGGTGGCAAAGCGCAGGCCGCGCTCGGCCTGCAGCCAGTGCTGGTACTGCGCGATGCGGGGTTCAGGCCAGGGCATGGGGCGCTTTCGAGGTGAGGCGGTCTGGGGTCTCGCTCAGGCCGCGGCCGCACCGCGGCCCGGGCGGCTCAGGCGACCGCGCGGCGCGGCGGCTCGACGTCGACCATGTGCCACCACTCGCCCCACCACAGCGGCCGGCGGAAGCCGACCAGGCCCGAGACCATCATGTCGGCCAGGATGCGGTGGCAGCTCAGCTGGTAGGGCGCGTAGGCCACGGCGATGCGCTTGGCCTCGTCGAACAGCGCGTTGCGCTCGGGGCCGTCGGGCAGCACCTGCAGGCGGTCGTAGAGCTTGTCGAAGACGGGCCATTCGAAGCGCGCGAGGTTGCCCTGCCCGGCCTGCGGGCCGTAGTACAGCGTCAGCGCGTCCTGGCCGTCGCCGCTGGCGGCGCTGTAGCCCAGGCCCCACATCATCAGCTTGCCGGCGAAGGCGGCCTTGAGGTCCTCCTGCCACTGCGCGGTCTTGAAGACGATCTTCAGGCCGATGGCGTTCATGTCGCGCTGCCACATCTCGTTGAGCTGGCGGTTCACCTGGTCGGGCGTGGTGGCGTACTCGAGCACCAGGGGCGAGCCGTCGGGCCGCTCGCGCCAGCCGTCGCCGTTGCGGTCGACCCAGCCGTAGAGGTCGAGCAGGGCCTTGGCCCGCGCCGGGCTGTACTCGCTCATCTCGCTCTTGAAGGCCGGGTCGTAGCCGCTCAGGTAGGGCTGGATCGGGCTCTGCGCCGGGATCGCCATGCCGTGGCGCACGAGCCGGATCTCGCGGTCGGTGTCGCGCGCCAGGCAGATGGCGCGGCGCAGCGCCACGTGCGCCGGGTCGAGCCCGCCCACCAGCGGGTCCTGCATGTTGAAGTAGGTCAGCGCGATGTCGGCGGCCAGCGCGCGCACGCCGGTGATGCCCTGGCGCGCGAGGTTGGGCGCCACGCGGCCGCCGGGCATCGCCTGGTCGATGAACTGCGCCGGCACGCCGTAGACGAGGTCGGACTCGCCGCCCAGGAACGACAGCCAGCGCGGCTGCTCCTCGGTGATGATGGACACCTCCACCCGGTCGAGCATCGGCACGCGGCGCCCGCGCAGGCGCGCCGCGATGGCCTGGCCCTCGGCGTCGTCGGGCGCGGGGTCGGCCTGCCACAGGCGCACCCGGTAGTCGGGGTTGCGCACCAGCACCACGCGCGACGACCGCCGCCACTCGGCCAGCTTGAACGGCCCGGTGCCCACGGGATGGTCGCCGATGGCCTCGCCGTAGTGCTCGACCACCTCGCGCGCCACCGCGCCCAGCAGGTCGCTGGCGGCGAGCTGCTCGCCGAAGCGCGGCAGGGTCTTGCCCAGGCGGATCTGCAGCGTGTAGCGGTCGAGCTCGCGCAGGCCTTCCACCGGGGCGTCGTAGTCGAAGGCCGTGCGCGCCTTGCGCGTGTGTGCGCGCAGCTCGGCCAGGCCCAGGATCTGCCACTCGGCCACCTGCGACCACAGCTGCGACAGGTTCGCCGGGTCGGCGATGCGGCGGAAGATGTAGAGGTAGTCGGCCGCCACCAGCTCGCGCCGGCGGCCGGCGAAGGCGGGGTCGTCGGCGAAGTAGATGCCGGGCGTGACGCGGAAGGTCCAGGTGCGGAAGTCGCTGCTCGCCTCGGGCATGCCGGCGGCCGTGAGCGGGATCATCCGCGGCGGCCGCGCCAGGTGGTCGTAGGTGTACAGGGCCTCGAAGATGTGGGCCGTGAGCGTGCGCGAGTACAGGTCGAGGATGCGCGCCGGGTCGAAGCCGGCGTTGGCGATCGGGAAGGCGTAGCGCATCACGTGCGGCGCCGCGCCGGTGGCCGCGGCCAGCGCAGCGTCGGCGGCCCGCGCGCCGGCCTCGGGCAGGGCCGGCAGCGCGAGCGAGGCGCCCAGGGCCAGGGCCTGGCG
>JAGWMW010000055.1 GCA_028871575.1 Burkholderiales bacterium
CGCTGCCGCTGGCCGAGCGCGAGGCGCTGCCGCAGCTCGAAGGCCGGCCGCTGCAGCTGGTCAGCGGCCCCGAGCGCATCGAGACCGGCTGGTGGGACGGCGAGCCGGCGCTGCGCGACTACTACATCGCCCAGGCCGACGACGGTGCGCTGGTCTGGATCTACCGCGCCCGCCTGGCCGGGCCGCCGGGCCGGCCGCTGGACAGTCCGTGGTTTCTGCAGGGCCGCTTCGGCTGAGGCCGAAGCCGGCTCGACACCCCTCGGGCGTCAGGCCGCCGCCAGCACGATCCGCCAGCGCAGCCCGGGCTGGTGGCCGTAGGCCGCGCCCTTGTCGAAGGTCTCGACCCAGACGCCGCCGTTGGCGGTGATGACGCGCTGCGAGGCCCGGTTGTCGGGGTCGGTGGTGAGCTCGACCTCGCACAGGCCCAGCGCCCGCGCCAGCGGCAGCATTCGCGCCAGGGCCTGGGTGGCCAGGCCGCGCCGTCGCTTCCAGGGCACGACCGAATAGCCGATGTGGCCCAGCACATGCGGCGGCAGCGGTGCGCCGTCCTTCATCCAGCGTAGGCCGATGCTGCCGGCGAAGCCCGGCTCATCGCCATCGTCGCCATCGCCGCCCGCGTCGTCCCAGATCCAGCGCTGCAGGCCGGGGATGCGCGGGTGCTGGCTGCCGTCGGGCAGCGTCACCGGCGGCCCGAGCGCCTCGCGGTCGTCCATCAGGGCCAGGAAGCCCGGGGCATCGTCGGCGATGCGGGCCAGCTCTTCGAGCGCCTGGGCGCGGCCGCGCGTGCTCGAGGGCGACCAGCCTCGCTCCAGCGCCGCCACGTAGCCGGGCAGCCGATCGGGGCCGGGGCGCACGAGCCGCATGGCGCGAGTGGGGCGAGTGGGGCGGGCAGGGCGTCGGGGCGCGTTCGCGGGCAGCGCCGGGGCTCAGAGGCTGAGAGCCTTTCGGGCGTGCCCGAGCAATGCGCCCAAAGGCGTTCGATCTAGGCGCAAAGCACAGCCATAGCTCGGGCTATGGCGAGCATTTGCAACGACGAGCGGGCGGCTTTGGGCGTGGTGAGCGGGCATGTTCGAAAGGCGCTCAGCCTCTCAGGCCAGCACGCGGCGCAGCCAGGCCTGCAGGTCGCGCACCTCGTCGATCGACACCGAGTGCTCCATCGGGTACTCGTGCCACTCGAGCGGCTGGCCCAGCGACCGCAGCAGGTCGCGCCCGGCCTGGCCGCGGGCCAGCGGCACCACGCCGTCGCGCGTGCCATGGGCCTGGAAGACGGGCGTGTCGTGGTTGGCGGCGTGGCGCTCGGCGGCGGTGGTGTCGGCCAGCGGCAGGTAGCCCGACAGGCCGGCCAGCCCGGCCAGGCGCATGGGGTGGCGCAGGCCCGCGCCGAGCGCGATCGCGCAGCCTTGCGAGAAGCCGGCCAGCACGATGCGCTGCGACGGCATGCCGCGCGCGACCTCGGCGTCGATGAGCCGCTGCACCAGGCCCAGCGTCTCGCGCAGGCCCGCGGCGTCCTCGCGCCGCACCAGGTCGGCACCCAGGATGTCGTACCAGGCGCGCATGGGATGGCCGCCGTTGATCGTGACCGGGCGCACCGGCGCGCGCGGCAGCACGTAGCGCACCGGGCCCACCGGCGCGAGGTCGAGCTCGTCGGCCAGGGGCAGGAAATCGGTGCCGTCGGCGCCCAGGCCGTGCAGCACGATGACGGTGGCCCGCGGCGGCGAGGCCGGGTTCAGCTCGAGGGTCTGCAGCGCCATGGCGGTCTCGCTTCCTGCGTGGGGTCAGTACGCCAGGCCCATGGCCGAGCGCACGTCCTTCATGGTCTGCCGCGCCACGGTGCGTGCGCGCTCGGTGCCCATCTCGACGATCCAGTGCACCTGCTTCGGGTTGGCCAGGTAGGCCTCGGCGCGCTCGCGCCAGGGCGCCTGTTCGCGGACCACGGCGTCGATCACGGGCTGCTTGCAGTCCAAGCAGCCGATGCCGGCGCTGCGGCAGCCGTTGGCGGCCCAGTCCTGCGTGGCGGCGTCGCTGTAGACCTTGTGGAACTGCCACACCGGGCAGCGCTCGGGCTCGCCGGGGTCGGTGCGGCGCACGCGCGCCGGGTCGGTGGTCATGCCGCGGATCTTCCTGGCCACCTCGGCCGGCTCGTCGCGCATCAGGATGGTGTTGCCCACGCTCTTGCTCATCTTGCCGCCGTCCAGGCCGGGCAGGGTGGTGACCTCGGTGTGCAGCGCCTGCGGCTCGGGCAGCAGGGTGCGGCCGCTGCCGCGCAGGTGGCCGCGCAGCATCTCGGCGTCGGCCTCGGTCCAGCCGTCCACCGCGGCCGCGGCCCGGGCCACGACGGCCTCGCCCTTGGCCAGCGCCTCGGCTCCGCCGGCTTCGCCGTAGGCCTTGCGCTGGCGCTCGTAGTAGCGGCGGTCGTCCTTGGACAGCCGCTCCAGCAGCGCCTCGACGCGGCGCTCGAAGCCGGCCCCGCGGCCGTAGAGGTGGTTGAAGCGGCGCGCGACCTCGCGCGTGAGCTCGACGTGGGCGCTCTGGTCGCCGCCCACCGGCACGTAGGCCGCCTTGTAGATGAGGATGTCGGCCGCCTGCAGCAGCGGGTAGCCCAGGAAGCCGTAGGTGGCGAGGTCGCGGTCCTTGAGCTTTTCGATCTGGTCCTTGTAAGTCGGCACGCGCTCGAGCCAGCCCAGCGGCGTGCCCATCGCCAGCAGCGTGAACAGCTCGGCATGCTCGGGCAGCCGGCTCTGGATGAAGAGCGTGCAGCGCTCGGGGTCCAGGCCGGCGGCGATCCAGTCGACCACCATGTCGTAGACGTAGCGCTCCATCACCTCGCGCTCTTCGTAGTGCGTGGTCAGCGCATGCCAGTCGGCGACGAAGTAGTAGCAGTCGTAGTCGTCCTGCAGCCGCACCCAGTTCTTGAGCGCGCCGTGGTAGTGGCCGAGGTGCAGGGCGCCGGTGGGGCGCATGCCGGAGAGGACTCGCGATCGCATGGCGGGGCTGGGCAGGGCGTGCAGGTGACGACGGGGCCCGATTCTCTCAGGTCGTCCCGCGCGCAGCCTGCCTCTACACTGCCGAGCGCCATGAAGCGCATCGTCGTCCTGATCTCCGGCCGCGGCTCCAACATGCAGGCCATCGCCCGCTGCTGTGCCGAGCAGGGCTGGCCCGCTCGGGTGGCCGCCGTGGTCGCCGACCGCGCCGATGCGCCCGGCCTGGCCTGGGCCGCCTCGAAAGGCATCGCCACCGCGGTGGTCGAGCGCCGCGGCCATGCCAGCCGCGAGGCCTTCGATGCCGAGCTGATGCGCGTGGTCGATGGCTGGGCGCCCGACCTGGTGGCGCTGGCCGGTTTCATGCGCATCCTCGGCCCGGCCTTCGTGCGCCATTACGAGGCCCGGCTGCTCAACATCCACCCCTCGCTGCTGCCGGCCTTCCCCGGGCTGCACACGCACCGGCGCGCGCTGCAGGCCGGCTGCAAGGCGGCCGGGGCGACGGTGCACTTCGTCACGCCCGAGCTCGACCACGGCCCGATCGTGATGCAGGGCGTGGTGCCGGTGCGGCCCGGCGACGACGAGGCCGCGCTGGCGGCGCGCGTGCTGGCCACCGAGCACGCGATCTACCCGCTGGCCGTGCGCTGGTTCGTCGAGGGCCGGCTGCGCCTGCACGACGGCCTGGTGACGCAGACCGAGGGTGCCTCGCAGGTGCTGATCTAGGATGAAACGGCCCCCGGCTCGCTGCGCTCGCGGCCCCCGAGGGGCGCGTCAGTGCCTACGGGCGGCCGGGCGCCACTAGGATGAAACGGCCCCAAGCTCGCTGCGCTCGCGGCCCCCGAGGGGCGCGTCAGTGCCTACGGGCGGCCGGGCGCCACTGACATGCACCCGAACGCCCTGCTCGAACTCGGCGCCGAGCTGCTGCACGAACTGCTGAAGTTCGAGCAGCCGGCCGACGCCGTGGTGTCGGCCTTCCTGCGCGGGCACCGATCGCTGGGCGCTCGCGACCGCCATGCGCTATCGGAGACGGCGTACGCGGTGCTGCGCCAGCGCCTGCTGCTGCAGCATCTGGCGCAGGGCGGGGCGGGCCCGCTCGAGCGTCGGCTGGCGCTGCTGGCCTGGCCCGGCGGCGCGGCGGCGCTGCGCCAGGCGCCCACCGAGGCCGAGCAGGCCTGGCTCGCCCAGGTGGCCCAGGTCGACCGCCAGGCCCTGCCCGAGCGGCTGCGCCACAACCTGCCCGAGTGGCTGGCCACGCCGCTGCAGGCCGCCCTGGGCGCCGAGTTCTGGCCGCTGGTGGAAGCCCTGTCGCAACCCGCGCCGCTGGACCTGCGGGTCAACGGGCTCAAGGCCCGGCGCGACGAGGTGCAGCGCGCCCTGGCCGCGGCCGGCATCGAATCGGCGCCCACGCCCCATTCGCCCTGGGGCCTGCGGCTGGCGGCCAAGCCGGCGCTGCATCACCTCGAGCTCTACGCGCAGGGCGCCATCGAGGTGCAGGACGAAGGCAGCCAGCTGCTGGCGCTGCTCACCGATGCCAAGCGCGGCGAGATGGTGGTCGACTTCTGCGCCGGCGCCGGCGGCAAGACGCTGGCGCTGGGCGCAGCCATGCGCAACACGGGCCGGCTCTACGCCTTCGACACCTCGGCGCACCGGCTGGAGGCGCTCAAGCCGCGCCTGGCCCGCAGCGGGCTGTCCAACGTGCACCCGGCCGCGCTGGCGCACGAGCGTGACGAGCGCATCAAGCGCCTGGCCGGCAAGATCGACCGCGTGCTGATCGATGCGCCCTGCTCGGGCCTGGGCACGCTGCGTCGCCATCCCGACCTGAAATGGCGGCAGTCGCCGAAGGCGGTGGCGGCGATGGCCGTGCAGCAGGCCGCCATCCTGGCGAGCGCCGCGCGCCTGCTCAAGCCCGGGGGCCGGCTGGTCTACGCCACCTGCAGCCTGCTCGAAGCCGAGAACGAGGCCGTCGCCGAGGCCTTCGGCAGCGCACAGGCCCAGGCCTTCGAGCCCGTGCCGGCGCTGCAGGCGCTGGAGGCGGCTCACGTCGCGCAGCCTGCGGCCCTGACCCAAGGGCCCTACCTGCGCCTGTGGCCGCAGCGGCACGGCACCGACGGCTTCTTCGCCGCCGTCTGGCGCCGCCGCTAGGGGCGGCAGCGGCCGGGCGTTCGGGGCGCTGGAGGCGGTGGTCCTTCGGTCCGGACGGCCCCGGCGGGCGGACGCGGGCAGGGCGGCCAAGGAACAGCGCCGTTCCGAGGGCATTCCTTGGCGCACCACGGTCGGGCAGCGCGCGCCAGGGCCGCCCTTACAATGCGGGGTGCGGGATTGGCCGCCGCTGAAGGATTCCTGATGGAGCAACTGTGGATGGTGCGTGATGCCCTGGTGGCCTGGCTGGCCCACGGCTGGCTCGATGCGGCCTGGTGGCAGGTGCTGCTGTTCGCGCTGGTCACCACGCACATCACGATCTCGGCAGTGACGATCTTCCTGCACCGCTCGCAGGCGCACCGCGCGCTCGACCTGCACCCGGCGGTGATGCATTTCTTCCGCTTCTGGCTCTGGATCGGCACCGGCATGGTGACCAAGGAGTTTGTCGCCATCCACCGCAAGCACCACGCCAAGTGCGAGACCGAGGAGGACCCGCACAGCCCGCAGACGCGCGGCCTGAAGGCGCTGCTGCTCACCGGCGTGGAGCTGTATCGCGCCGAATCGCGCAATGCCGAAACGATCGTCAAGTACGGCCTGGGCACGCCCGACGACTGGGTCGAGCGCCACCTCTACAGCCGCTACACCTGGCAGGGCGTGGGGCTGATGCTGATCCTCGACCTGCTGCTGTTCGGCGCCATCGGCGGCACGGTCTGGGCGGTGCAGATGGTCTGGATCCCCTGGTGGGCCACCGGCGTCATCAACGGCCTGGGCCACTGGTGGGGCTACCGCAACTTCGAGTCCCCCGATGCCTCGACCAACGTCTCGCCCTGGGGCATCCTGATCGGCGGCGAAGAGCTGCACAACAACCACCACACCTACCCGACCTCGGCCAAGTTCTCGATCAAGCGCTACGAGTTCGACATCGGCTGGCTCTACATCAGCACGCTGCAGAAGCTGGGCCTGGCCCGCGTGAAGAAGCTGCCGCCCAAGCTGGCGCTGGGCGGGGTGCGCGCGGTGGCCGACGGCAAGACGCTGGACGCCCTGATCGCCAACCGCTACGAGGTGATGGCGCGCTATGCCGCCGAGCTGAAGCTGGCAGTGGCCGCCGAGTTGAGCCGCCTGAAGGCCCAGGGGGCCGAGAACACGGCCCACTGGCGCAGCCTGCTGCAGGCCCGCACCTGGCTGCACCGCGACGACGACAAGATCCCGCACGGCATCAAGGGCCAGCTCGCGCAGGCCCTGGGCGAGAGCCCGAAGCTGGCCAAGCTGGTGGCGATGCGCGAGGAGCTGCGGGCCCTGTGGACGCGAACCAATGTCTCCGCCGAGCAGCTGGTGGCCGACCTGCAGGCCTGGTGCCACAAGGCCGAAGATAGCGGCATCGCCGCGCTGCAGGAGTTCTCGCGCAGGCTGCGTGCGGCCCACGCCTGAGCCGGTCCAGGCCGTGACCGAGGAGCCCGCCTTGCCGCGGGCTTCTTGCCATTGGGGCCGGCCTTGATCGGGCGGCCTGGCCGTCTGGCCGGCCTGGTGGCGGCGGTGCTGCTGCTGACAATGGGCAGCAGCCTGATGCTGCTCGGCCTGGGCGCGCGGCAGGCCCTGTCGGTGGCCGAGACACGCCGCAACCAGGACCGTGCCAGCGCCTGGGCCGAGCGCCTGTCGGCGCTGCCGGCCCAGAGCCCCGCGGCCGACCCGGCGTCGGCCCGTGCGCAGGCGCTGGCCCGGCTCTTCGACGACAGCGACGCCCTGCTCGTGCGCCTGCAGCCGACGGACGGCAGCGGGCCGCCGCAGACCTGGCAGCGCCCCGAGGCCGCGATGCGCGCGCCGCGCTGGTTCCGCGCGCTGCTGCCCATCGATGCCGCCCCCGGCTGGGCCGGCCTGCCGCGCGATGGCATCGCAGCTGCCACGCTGCAGTTGCTGGACCGGCGCGCCGCGGCGCAGGACGCGCTGTGGGACCTGTGCCGCGACTTTGCCGCCTGGGCCCTGGCCCTGGTGGTCACCCTGACGGCCGCGGTCTGGGCTGCCGCCCGCGCCTGGCAGCAGGCCTACGCGCCGGTGCTGGCCCAGGCCCAGGCGCTGGAGCAGGGCCGCCTGGTCGAGGTGGACGTGCCCGCGCCGGCCGAGCTGCGGCTGCTGGCCCACAGCCTGAACCGGGCGGTGCGGCGTTTGCGCGGCGTGTTCGCGCAGCAGGCCGGCCAGGTGGCCCTGCTCGAACGCCAGGCCCAGCTCGACAGCGTCACGGGGCTGCCGCTGCGCCGGGGCTTCCTCGGGCTGCTGCAGCGGCGGGTGGCGGCGCCCGGCGGCCCGGGCACCGCGCTGCTGCTGCTGCAGGTGCCCCAGCTCGAGAGCCTGAACCAGCGCCTGGGCCACGAGGCCACCGACCGACTGCTCTCGGCCATCGCCGACCTGCTGCTGACCTATGTCGACCGCGTGCCGGGCGCCTTCGCCGGGCGCCTGAACGGCAGCGACCTGGCGCTGTGCCTGCCGGTCTCGGGGCTGGCGGCCGAGACGGCCGAATCGCTGCGCACCGCGCTGGCGGCAGCCCCGGCACTGCGCAATGCCGGCACCGAGGTGCTGATCGCCGGCGTCGACGGCCTGACCCAGACCAGCCCCAGCGCCGCGCTGGCGGCTGCCGATGCGGCGCTGGCGCGGGCCCAGGCCGACGACCGCATCGCCATCGACACCCAGGGCGACCTCGTGGGTGCAGCGGCCGGCGCCCGCGCCTGGCGCGAGCAGATCGCCGCCGCGCTGGCCGAGGGCCGGGCCCAGCTGGGCGAGTTCCCCGTACTCGACCGCGCCGGCCGGCTGATCCACCTGGAATGCCCACTGCGGGTGCAGCTGTCGGCGGGCGGACCTTTCGAGGCGGCGCGGCGCTGGCTGGCGCTGGCGCGTCGCAGCCGGCTGCTGCCGCAGGTGGATCTGGTCGCGCTCGACCTGGCCCTGGCCGCCTGCCATGGCGACGGTCGGCCGCGCGCGGTGCACGCCGCGCTGGCCTCGCTGGCGGCGCCCGAGTTCATCGCCGAGGTCGGGCAGCGCCTGGCCGCATCGCCCCGGGCAGCCGGGCTGCTGTCGATCGAATGCCTGCAGGGGGCCAACGGCACCGACGCGGCCCTGCTCGCCCGGGCCGCCGCCGCCTGGCGCCCCTGGGGCGTGAAGGTGGGCGTGGAGCACCTGAGCGGCTCGCCGCAGCAGCTGCCGGCGCTGCAGAACGCGGGCGTGGACTACGTCAAGGTCGACGCCAGGCACCTGCGCGGCGTGGCCGCCGACGCGGCGCTGCGCGGCTACGCGCAGAGCCTGGCGGCCCTGATCCACGGCCTGGGGCTGGCGGCGCTGGCCGAAGGCATCGACGACGCCCGCGACCTGGCGGCCCTGTGGCCGCTGGGCTTCGATGGTGCCACCGGGCCGGCGCTGGCGGCCGGGGCGCCGCCCTGAGCCGCCCGCCCTGAGCCGCCCGCCAGCTCAGCCGATCGAGCCTTCGTGGAAGCCGAAGCCGCCGGCGCGGCGGTCGGCGAAGTAGTGCTCCAGCGTGCGGCGCACGGTGCCGAAGGCGAGCTCGTCCCACGGCAGTTCGGCCTCGTCGAACAAGCGCGCTTCGATCGTCTCGGGGCCCGGGTCGAGCGTGGTGTCGAGCATGCGCGCGCGGTAGAACAGGTGCACCTGGCCCACGCGGACCACGTTCAGCATCGTGTACAGGCCCTGCAGCTCGATGCGTGCACCGGCCTCCTCGACGGTCTCGCGCAGCGCGCCTTCGGCCGCGCTTTCGCCGAGCTCGAGGAAGCCGGCGGGCAGCGTCCACAGCCCGTAGCGCGGCTCGATGTTGCGGCGGCACAGCAGCACCTGAGCGCCCCAGACCGGCACGGTGCCGACGACGTTGATCGGGTTCTGGTAGTGGATCTCGCCGCAGGCCGGGCAGACCGCACGCTCGCGGTTGTCGCCCGGCGGCACGCGGTAGGCCACGGGGCTGCCGCAGACGCGGCAATGCTGGATGCGGAAGGCCGCGAACATCGATCGCAGTGTAGCGGCGCCAGCCTCGGCGCGAGGCCGCCGGCGCTCGTGCCCGGGGGCCATGGCATCATCCCCGAACCCCCTGCCACCGTGCCGCCATGAACGACGTCATCCCCGCCCCGGCCCAGGCCCGCGTTCCGGTCTCCGGCGGCGGTACTTTCCCGGTCCACCGCATCTACTGCGTCGGTCGCAACTACGCCGAGCATGCGGTGGAGATGGGGTTCACCGGGCGCGAGCCGCCCTTCTTTTTCCTCAAGCCGGCCGACGCGGTGGTGCCGGTGGCGGAGGGCGAAACGGGGCAGGTCGAATACCCCTCGCTGACGCGCAACTACCACCACGAGATCGAGCTGGTGGTGGCCATCGGCCGCGGCGGCCGCGACATCGCCGCGGCCCAGGCGCCCCAGCACATCTGGGGTTATGCCGTGGGCCTGGACATGACGCGACGCGACCTGCAGGGCGACATGAAGAAGCAGGGCCGCCCCTGGTGCATCGGCAAGGCCTTCGACCACAGCGCGCCGATCGGCCCGCTGGTGCCCAAGGCACGCACCGGCGAGCTGCTGGCCGGCGCGATCACGCTGTCGGTCAACGGCAGCCTGAAGCAGCAGGGCGACCTGCGCGAGCTCATCTGGAGCGTCAACGAGACGATCGAGCAGATCAGCGCCGCCTGGACGCTGGTCCCGGGCGACCTGATCTTCACCGGCACACCGGCCGGCGTCGGCCCGGTGGCCCGGGGCGACGTGATGGAAGGGGCCATCGCCGGCCTGGGCACCTTGAAGGTGGCGGTGCGCTGAAGGCGCAGGCCGGGCAGGGCGAGGACAGCCGGGCAGTCGCCTCGATGGACCTCTACAACTACTTCCGTTCCTCGGCCTCTTACCGAGTGCGCATCGGGCTGGCGCTCAAGGGGCTGGACTACCGCTACCTCCCGGTGCACCTGACCCGGGGCGAGCAGCAGGGCGCGGCCTATGCCGAGGTCACGGCCACGGGCCTGGTGCCGGCGCTGCGCGACCAGGGCCGGGTGTTCACGCAGTCGCTGGCGATCCTCGAGTACCTCGACGAGACCCACCCCGAGCCACCGCTGCTGCCGCCCGACGCGCCCGGCCGGGCGCGCGTGCGAGCGCTGGCGCTGGACATCGCCTGCGAGATCCACCCGCTCAACAACCTGCGCGTGCTGCGCTACCTGGTGCACGAGCTGAAGCTGGGCGAGGACGACAAGAACCGATGGGTGCGGCACTGGGTCGAGACCGGGCTGGCGGCGGTGGAGCGGCAGCTCGCGCTCCAGCCGGCACGCTACTGCCACGGCGATGCGCCGACGCTGGCCGACTGCGTGCTGGTGCCGCAGATCTTCAACGCCCGCCGCTTCGATTGCCGGCTCGACGCCCTGCCGCAGGTGCAGCGCGTGTTCGACGCCTGCATGGCGCTGGACGCCTTCGAGCGCACCCGTCCCGAGCGCTGCCCCGACGCGGCATGACCGGCCTGCCGCTGCTGCGCCCCGACTGGCCGGCGCCGCCGGGCATCGGGGCTGCGATGAGCCTGCGCGAAGGCGGCGTCAGCCAGGGGCCCTGGGCGAGCCTGAACCTGGGCCTGGCCACCGGCGACGACGCCGATGCCGTGGCCGAGAACCGGCGCCGCTACGCGGCCGCGCTCGGGGCGCGGCCGGTGTGGCTGCGCCAGGTGCACGGCTGCGGCGTGCTGCAACTGCAGGCCCACACGCCCGATCGCCCGTCGGCGCCCGCCGACGCGGCCTGGACGCGCGAGCGCGGCCTGGCCTGCACGGTGCAGGCCGCCGACTGCATGCCGGTGCTGCTGGCCGTGCGCGACGGCCGCGCCGTGGCCGCCGCCCATGCCGGCTGGCGCGGCCTGGCCGCCGGGGTGCTGCAAGCCACGGTGCGGGCCCTGTGCGAGGGCAGCGGCGCGGAGCCCGCGGCGTTGCAGGCCTGGCTCGGCCCCTGCATCGGCCCGCGCCGCTTCGAGGTCGGCGACGACGTGCTGCGGGCCTTCGGTGCCGACCCCGCGGCAGCCGACCCGCTGCGCTTCGTGCCGCGGCCGCGGGCCGACGGCTCGCCGCGCTGGATGGCCAACCTGCCGCAACTGGCGCGAGACCGCCTGGCGGCGGCCGGCGTAGACGCCGTCAGCGGCGGCCAGGCCTGCACGGTGGAGGACGCCTCACGCTTCTTCTCGTTCCGGCGCGACCGCGTCACCGGGCGGCTGGCGGCCGCCATCTGGCGGGTGTGACTCCGCGGCCCGGCGCCGCCGCCGCCGAGCCGGCGTGGCCATCACGTACAGCACCACCGACAGCGGCAGCACGCCGTAGAGCAAGAAGGTGAAGACCGCGCCCAGGAGGCTGCCTTGGCTGGACATCGCCTCGGCCACGGCCATCATCAGCACGACGTAGATCCAGGCGATGGCGACGATGAGCATGGGACACTACGGGCGGCGGACCAGGGGCACGGCATCCGTGGCGGGCCGCGGACAGGAGACGACGGTGAACCACAAGACTATCGCGGACACGCCAGCGGCCGGCGATCCGGCCGGCGCATTCGGGGCTGCCGTCGGGGACATCTGGAAGTCGGTCTCGGGCCTGAGCCTGCCCTGGCCGCAGCTGGCGGACATCCAGGCCGACTACCTGCGGCAGGCGACCGAGGTCTGGAATGCCTCGCTGCAGGGCCTGCAGCCGGGGCCGGGCGCGAAGGCGCCGGCCCCCGCCGACCGGCGTTTCGGCGCCAGCGAATGGGCCGCCAATCCGGCGGCCGCGTTCACGGCCCAGCTCTATCTGCTCAACGCGCGCGCGCTGATGCGCCTGGCCGAGACGGTCGAGGGCGATGCCAAGACCAAGGCCCGCATCCGCTTCGCCGTGCAGCAGTGGATCGATGCGGCCAGCCCCGCCAACTACCTGGCACTCAACCCCGAGGCGTTGAACAAGGCCGTCGCCACCCAGGGCGGGAGCATCGCGCAGGGCGTGCAGCATCTGCTGCAGGACCTGGGCAAGGGCCATGTCTCGCAGACCGACGAGAGCGTGTTCGAGGTCGGCCGCAACGTGGCCACCAGCGCCGGCAGCGTGGTGTTCGAGAACGATCTGATCCAGCTTCTCGAGTACCGGCCGCTGACGGCCAAGGTGCACGAGCGGCCGATGCTCTTCGTGCCGCCCTGCATCAACAAGTACTACATCCTCGACCTGCAGCCCGAGAACTCGCTCATCCGCTACACCGTCGAGCAGGGCCACCGCACCTTCGTCATCAGCTGGCGCAACCCCGACGAGACCCTGGCGGCCAAGACCTGGGACGACTACATCGAGCAGGGCCCGGTCGCCGCCTTGCGCACCGTGCAGGCGATCACCGGCGCGGAGACCGTCAACACGCTGGGCTTCTGCGTCGGGGGCACGATCCTGGCCACGGGGGTGGCGGTGCTGGCCGCGCGCGGCCAGCAGCCGGCGCACAGCGTCACGCTGCTGACCACCCTGCTCGACTTCGAGAGCACCGGCATCCTCGACCTTTTCATCGACGAGACGATGGTGCAGATGCGCGAGATGACCCTCGGCGAGCAGGCCCCGGGCGGGCCCGGGCTGCTCAAGGGCAAGGAACTGGCCGCGACCTTCAGCTTCCTGCGCCCGAACGACCTGGTCTGGAACTACGTCGTGGGCAACTACCTCAAGGGCGAGACGCCCCCGCCGTTCGACCTGCTGTACTGGAACGGCGACAGCACCAACCTGCCCGGGCCGATGTACTGCTGGTACCTGCGCCACATGTACCTGCAAAACGAGCTCAGGCAGCCGGGCGCGCTGACCGTGTGCGGCGAGAAGGTCGACCTCGGGCGCATCCAGGCGCCGTGGTTCGTCTACGGCTCGCG
Organism: Burkholderiales bacterium; assembly: GCA_028871575.1. GTDB lineage: Bacteria > Pseudomonadota > Gammaproteobacteria > Burkholderiales > Burkholderiaceae_C > Rubrivivax. Next base: position 12,960 of record JAGWMW010000055.1, read on the forward strand.
CGAGGACCACATCGTGCCCTGGACCGCGGCTTACGCCTCGATGCCGCTGCTCGAGGGTCGCAAGACCTTCGTGCTCGGGGCCTCGGGCCACATCGCGGGCGTCATCAACCCCCCGGCCAAGGGCAAGCGCAGCCACTGGACCCACGAGGCCCTGCCGGCCGATGCGCAGGCCTGGCTGGCCGGCGCCACCGAGCACCCGGGCAGCTGGTGGCCGCGCTGGTCGGACTGGCTCAAGCCTCGCGGCGGCAAGCTCGTCGACGCGCCGCGCAGCCCCGGCAGCGCGCGATTCCGTCCCATCGAACCGGCCCCCGGACGCTACGTCAAAGCCAAGGCGTAGATTCCGTCTTTTCCCCCTGCAGGAGATCGCCATGAGCACCGACATCGTCATCGTCGCCGCCGCCCGCACCGCCGTCGGCAAGTTCGGCGGCACGCTGGCCAAGACCCCGGCTTCCGAGCTGGGCGCGGCCGTCATCCGGGCCCTGCTCGAGCGCAGCGGCCTGCGCGGCGAGCAGATCGGCGAGGTCATCCTCGGCCAGGTGCTCGCCGCCGGCGTGGGCCAGAACCCGGCGCGCCAGGCCGTGATCAAGAGCGGCCTGCCGCAGGCCGTGCCGGCCATGACCATCAACAAGGTCTGCGGCTCGGGCCTGAAGGCGGTGATGCTGGCGGCGCAGGCTGTTTCCGCCGGCGACAGCGAGATCGTGATCGCCGGTGGCCAGGAGAACATGAGCCTGGCGCCGCACGTGCTCAACGGCAGCCGCGAGGGCCAGCGCATGGGCGACTGGAAGCTGGTCGACACCATGATCACGGACGGCCTGTGGGACGTCTACAACCAGATCCACATGGGCATCACGGCCGAGAACGTGGCCAAGAAGTACGGCATCACGCGCGAGCAGCAGGATGCGCTGGCCCTGGCCAGCCAGCACAAGGCGGCGGCGGCCCAGGAGGGCGGGCGCTTCAAGGACGAGATCGTGCCCGTCGCCATCGCGCAGAAGAAGGGCGACCCGATCGTCTTCGCCGCCGACGAGTTCATCAACAAGAAGACCAGCGCCGAGGCCCTGGCCGGCCTGCGCCCGGCCTTCGACAAGGCCGGCAGCGTGACGGCCGGCAACGCCTCGGGCCTGAACGACGGCGCAGCCGCCGTGGTGGTGATGTCGGCGCAGAAGGCGCGGCAGCTCGGCCTGACGCCGCTGGCCCGCATCGCCAGCTATGCCAGTGCCGGCCTGGACCCGGCCTACATGGGCATGGGCCCGGTGCCGGCGGCGCGCAAGGCGCTCGAGCGCGCGGGCTGGAAGCCGGCCGATCTCGACCTGCTCGAGATCAACGAGGCCTTCGCCGCCCAGGCCTGCGCCGTGCACCAGGAGATGGGCTGGGACACGAGCAAGGTCAACGTCAACGGCGGCGCGATCGCGATCGGCCACCCCATCGGCGCCAGCGGCTGCCGCATCCTGGTGACGCTGCTGCACGAGATGGCCAAGCGCAACGCCAAGAAGGGCATCGCCAGCCTGTGCATAGGGGGAGGCATGGGTGTCGCGCTGACGGTCGAGCGCTGACAATCGGCGAGGCAACCAGGAGACAGCGATGGCGAAGAAGGTGGCGTACGTCACGGGCGGCATGGGCGGCATCGGCACGGCAATCTGCCAGCGTCTGGCCAAGGAAGGATTCACCGTCATTGCCGGCTGCGGCCCCAGCCGAGACCACGCGAAGTGGCTCGACGAGCAGCAGGCGCTGGGCTACCACTTCCATGCCTCGGTGGGCAACGTCGCCGACTGGGGTTCGACGGTCGAGGCCTTCACCAAGGCGCGCGAGCAACACGGCACGATCGACGTGCTCGTCAACAACGCCGGCATCACGCGCGACCGCATGTTCCTGAAGATGACGCCCGAGGACTGGCACGCCGTCATCGACACCAACCTCAACAGCATGTTCAACGTCACCAAGCAGGTGGTGCCGGGCATGGTCGAGAAGGGCTGGGGCCGCATCATCCAGATCAGCTCGGTCAACGGCGAGAAGGGCCAGGCCGGCCAGACCAACTACTCGGCGGCCAAGGCCGGCATGCACGGCTTCACGATGGCGCTGGCGCAGGAGCTGGCGGCCAAGGGGGTGACCGTCAACACCGTCAGCCCGGGCTACATCGGCACCGACATGGTCCGCGCGATCAAGCCCGAGGTGCTGGAGAAGATCGTCGCCACCATCCCCGTCAAGCGGCTGGGCACGCCCGAGGAGATCGGCGCCATCGTCGCCTGGCTGGCGGGCGAGGATTCGGGCTTCACCACCGGCGCCGACTTCAGCTGCAACGGCGGGCTGCACATGGGTTGAACGCCCTTCAGGCGTTCAACCCTGCGGGCTGGCGTACGGCTCCCCCGCGCCCCCTCCGGGAGGGGCTCCAGTCAGATGAACGATCGCGCCACCGCGGCCGGACCGATGCGCTTTCAGCGCGGGCGCAGCAGCCGGTGCGCCGCCTGCTGCAGCGACATCGGCGAGGCCTCCCCCAGCTCGACCACCCTGGCTGCGGCCAGGCCCGCGAAATTGCGGTGCATCGAGCGGTCGTAGACCGGGTCGTAGTGCTGCTCGAGCAGCTCGCCCACCACCTGCGCCCAATGGCCCTGGCGCGCCAGCGTCTGCCACCGCTCGACCACGGCGGCGCCGCGCAGCTCGCGCAGGGCCTGCAGGCGCTCGCAGAAGCTCTCGGCGTCGGCCACGAAATGGGGGTAGTCCTCGAGCAGGAAGGCCACCCGCGCCGCCAGCGGCATCTGCACCTGCAGGCAGGGTGCGGCGCGCAACTGCTCGAGCAGCCGCTCGGGCACGCGCAGCCGGCCGATGGTGCGGCTTTCGCCCTCGGCGTACACCGGCCGCGCGGCGTCGAAGCCGCGCAGGGCCTGCCACAGGCGCGTCTCGAAAGCCCGCTGCGAGGGCTGCGGCTGCCCCGGCAGCGGCCCCAGCACCGAGCCGCGGTGGCAGGCCAGCGCCTCCAGGTCCAGCACCTGCTCGCCTTCGGCCGCCAGCGCCTGCAGCAGCCGGCTCTTGGCCGATCCGGTGCGGCCGCAGACCACCTGCCAGCGCAGGCCGGCCGGCAGCGTCTCGAGCTCGGCCAGCACGGCGCGGCGGAAGGCGCGGTAGCCGCCGTCCAGCACCTGCACGCCGAAGCCGACCTGGTCCAGCACCGTGGCCAGCGCGCCCGATCGCTGGCCGCCGCGCCAGCAGTACACCAGCGGCTTCCAGCCGCGCGGCAGCGTCATCGCCTGGGTCTCGAGGTGGTGGGCGATGTTGCGCGCCACCAGGGCCGCCCCACGCTTGCGCGCCTCGAAGGGCGAGGCCTGCTTGTATTCGGTGCCGACGAGCCGCCGCTCTTGGTCGTTCAGCGAGGGCCAGTTCACGGCGCCGGGCAGGTGGTCCTCGGCGTACTCGCTCTCGCTGCGGGCGTCGATCACGGCGTCGAAGCCGGCCAGCTGCGCGATCGCCTCCTCGGCCGCGATCCGTCTGAGGCTCATGCCGACCGGTGCTCCTGCCCGCGGGCTTCAGGGCGCCGGCGCGGCCACCGCGTCCAGCAGCTCGGACTCGATGCGCAGCTGCGCCTTGGGCCGCTGCAGCTCGGGCCCGTCGACGAGGAAGGTGTCCTCCACCCGCTCGCCCAGGGTGGTGACCTTGGCCAGCTGCAGGTTGATGCGGTTGCCGGCCAGCACGCGGGCGATGGCGTACAGCAGGCCCGAGCGGTCGCTGGCCGAGACCGTGAGCAGCCAGCGCTGGCCGCGCTCGTCGGGCGTCAGCGAGATGCGCGGCACCACGGGGAACGATCGCACCCGGCGCGAGACGCGGCCGCTGCGCGGCTGGGGCAGCGGGCCGGCCGAGGTCAGGGCCTGCAGGGCCTGGGTCTCGACGAGCGAGATCAGGTCGCGGTAGCCGGCCGGCGACTCGGGCGCGCCCTGGCTCACCACGACCTGGAAGGTGTCGAGCGCGAAGCCGGCGCGCGTGGTGTGGATCTTGGCGTCCTGGATGCTGAAGCCGGCGCTGTCGAAGTAGCCGCAGATGCGCGCGAACAGGTCGGTCTGGTCGGGGGCGTAGACCAGCACCTGCAGCCCGTCGCCCACCGACGAAGGCCGGGCGCGCACGATGGGCTGCTCGGTCTGGACATGGCGCCACAGCGAGCGCGCATGCCAGGCGATCTCG
>JAGWMW010000056.1 GCA_028871575.1 Burkholderiales bacterium
CATGATCCGCGCCGACGCGCGCGCTGGCGCCGTCCCCGCCTGAAGCGACTCGCGCCGAAGCCCACGCAGGCGCCGGCGGCCCCCAAAACGACAAACCCCTTCGACCCGTGGAGGCCGAAGGGGCGGGTGGCATGCCACCGATGGGGCTCCGGAGGAATGAGGTCCGGGGCTCCTGACGCGCAGAGTCTGCGCCGTCTTGGGTTGCCTGCAAGCAGGCGCCGCAACCTTAGATCAACGGCCGGTCGCTGACAAGCCGAATTTCAGGCCGGCAGGCCGGTCACGCGAGGCGACGGCGGCGCCCGACGGCCCAGGCGGCCACCAGCCCGAGGCCGACGAGCGCGGTCGAGCCCGGTTCGGGCACCGTACCGCCGGGGGTGCCCTGCAGGTTGAACGCGATGTTGTCGAGGAAGAGTGCGTTGGAGCCGCCGACAAAGCTCACTCTCGTCGCCACGGCACCGTTCGTCGTGAGACTGGCGTTGGTCCACGCGGAAAACGGGCTGGAGATCGTCGTGTTGCTCGGTGCGAAGGTGGTGCTCGACAACTGCCCAGCCGCATCGAACAAGTTGACAGTGAAGTTGTCGCGCGCGCTCCAGTCGAAGGTCAAGGTCCCCGAGAAGCCGGGCGAGATCGTCAAAGTCGTGGTCAGCGGAGCGCTTGGCGTTGCAGCGCTGTCGAGCAGCAGAAATACGCCAAGGCCGTTGGCGGGGCCTGCATTCGATGACGTCGAAGCCGTCACGGCCTGCGCAAACGTGCCAAACGTGGCTCCATCCGACGGACCAGTCATGCCCCCGACGCTGCCTCCGGCGTAGAAATTGCCGATCGGATTCGAGGCACCTGCTGCCGGCACGAGACCCGACTGGTCAAAGGTCAATGTCACTGGCCCGGCCCAGGCCGACCCGGCCACCCAGCCGGCCAGCAACCACCCCAACGCGCCTGCCTTGTTCATCCATCGCTCCTCTGTTCTTGTCCCAGACCTGCCCTCGACTGGCCGATCGACTGCCAGCGGGCCTCGCTTGGCCCGGCCGGCCAACAAAGCAGGCCACGTGCCACGACCACGTCAAGCCCCAAATTCGAACAGATATCAACGGCTTGGATCACCCCTCGGATGGATGTGGCGCGCTCCGCGCCGCATCCGTCCGCATGATCTGTAAAGGCCATCGACAGGCCCCGAGGCCGGCGCTTCAGCCCATCAGCCGCTCGAGCACGGCGGCGGCCCGCCGCTCGATCTCGGGCGTCATGTGGATCACGCGCCCCCACTCGCGCTGGGTCTCGCCCGGCCATTTGTGGGTCGCGTCCAGGCCCATCTTGCCGCCCAGGCCGCTGACGGGCGAGGCGAAGTCGAGGTAGTCGATCGGCGTGTTCTCCACCAGCGTCGTGTCGCGCACCGGGTCCATGCGCGTGGTCAGTGCCCACACCACCTGCTTCCAGTCGCGGATGTGGACGTCGTCGTCGGTGACGACGATGAACTTGGTGTACATGAACTGGCGCAGGAAGCTCCACAGGCCGAACATCACGCGCTTGGCATGGCCCGGATAGGCCTTGCGGATCGAGATCACGGCCAGGCGGTAGCTGCAGCCCTCGGGTGGCAGGTAGAAGTCCGCGATCTCCGGAAACTGCTTCTGCAGGATCGGCACGAACACCTCGTTCAGCGCCTCGCCCAGCACGGCCGGCTCGTCGGGCGGCCGGCCGGTGTAGGTCGAGTGGTAAACGGGATCGCGCCGGTGGGTCAGGCGGTCGATCTCGAACACCGGGAACCAGTCCTGCTCGTTGTAGTAGCCCGTGTGGTCGCCGAAAGGCCCCTCGAGCGCATGCAGCCAACCGCCCTGCTCGCGCAGCCTCACACCATGCGCCGACTCGCCCATGTAGCCCGGGGCCGCCGGCGGGATGTGGCCCTCCAGCACGAATTCGGCACTGGCCGGCACCTGCAGCCGCAAGGCGCCTTCGCCGACGGAGGTCTCGACCACTTCGGTGCGGCCGCCGCGCAGCAGGCCGGCGAACTGATACTCCGACAGCGTGTCCGGCACGGGCGTCACGGCACCCAGGATCGTCGCCGGGTCGGCGCCCAGCGCCACGGCCAGTGGAAACGGCCGGCCCGGGTTGGCCTGGGCGAACTCGCGGAAATCCAGTGCTCCGCCGCGGTGGGCGAGCCAGCGCATGATCACGGATCGGGGCCCGATCACCTGCTGGCGGTAGATGCCCAGGTTCTGCCGCGACCTCGGGCGCGCCACGGTCTGGGGACCCCGCGTGACGACCAGGCCCCAGGTGATCAGCGGGCCGGCATCGCCGGGCCAGCAGGTCTGTATGGGCAGCCGGCCCAGGTCGATGTCGGCACCCCCGACCACCACCTCCTGGCAGCTAGCGCTGCGTTGCAGGGCCGGCTTCATGTCCCACAGGGCCTTGGCCATCTGCAGCAGGCGGCCGGCATCCTTCAGGCCCTTCGGGGGCTGGGGCTCTTTCAGGCTGGCCAGCAGTTCACCGATGGCGCGCAGGTCGGCGAGGCTTTCGGCCCCCATGCCCAGCGCCACGCGGCGCGTGGTGCCGAAGAGGTTGATCAGGCAGGGAATTTTGTAACCTGTGGGGTTGCGGCAAAGCAACGCCGGTCCGCCGGCGCGCAGCAGCTTGTCGCCGATTGCCGTCATTTCGAGGCTCGGGGACACCGGTTCGGCCAAGGTTCGCAGCTCGCCGAGGCGTTCGAGCTGCGCCATGAAGTCGCGCAAGTCCTTGTATTTCATACAAGCTAGTTATTTAAAATATAATTGATATTCTTGACCGCGTATGAAGCGGTTTCTAGAATTCTGCAACGCCCTGATTTCAGGGTTTACCCGCTGCGCTCGGGACGTCGGTCGCTCGCAGTGAAGGAACGGAGTCTGCGGCCCCGCGCCCGCTTCGTTCAAGGCCGCCAGGCGGCCCGGAATGGTTGCTGCGGCAGCCCCTGGCACTAGCCGCAGGGGGCACCGCAGTCGGTTTGTCGTAAGGAGAGTAGTCATGCGAGCCATCGCCATGCTGCGCCGGGCGCAGCGCGAAACCGCGGGATCGCTGCGCGTCTTCGTCCGCGACGTGGTCAGCGGCGTGTTCGAGGTGAGCCACAACGCTCTGGCCCTGGTAGGCCTGATGGCGGTGGGCTTGATCGTGTTCGCACTCGGGAGGGCCGACCTGCGCCACCAGGCCGAGGTCGTGGCGCTGGAGTGGCTGCAGAGCCGGCAGGAGGCGCGCGACCTTGCAACAGGCAACGTGCTGGCGACGGTCGCCGACCCCAGCGCCGTCACGCGCGCCACGGCCACGAGCCTGGCCGACCTGCCGCGCCAGCAGGCCACGCTGGCCAGCTGGATCGCGCGCCGTTACCGCGTCGCGCCCGAACCCATTGCCGCCCTGGTGCACGAGGCCTGGTCGGTGGGCCAGCGCGCGCATCTCGATCCGACCCTGATCCTGGCCATCATGGCGGTGGAATCCAGCTTCAACCCCTTCGCCCAGAGCACCGTGGGCGCGCAGGGCCTGATGCAGGTGCTGACCCGGGTGCACGACGACAAGTACGAGGCCTTCGGGGGCGCCCGCGCCGCCTTTGATCCGATCAGCAACCTGCGCGTGGGCGTGCAGGTGCTGCACGACTGCATCGTGCAGGCCGGCAGCGTGCAGGAGGGGCTGCGCTACTACGTCGGGGCCGCGCTGCTGGGCAACGACGGTGGCTACGTGAGCCGGGTGCTGGCCGAGCAGTCGCACATGCGCGCCGTGGCCGACGGCCAGCGGGTGCCGGTCAACGTGCCGCTGGTGGCGCCTGGCGCGACCGCGCCGGCCACCGCCCAGGCGAGCCTGGACGGCGGCCTGCAGCCGACCTCCGGCGCGGCTGCAGGCGCGACGACCCCGCCCCCGGCGGTGGAGACCTCGCAGGCCGGCCCACGGACCGAACGCGTGGCGCTGGCGCGCTGACCTCGGGGCCCGGCCCGGGCTGGGTCCCGGGCCGACGCTACACTGGCGGGCCTTGCGCAACTGGCGATACGGGCCCACCGGGCCCTGAGGTGGACGACCACCGGGAAGCGCGGGCCGCCGCGGCCTTGGGGCCGAGGCGACGTCAGCCGTTCGCCTGGGCAGCCCTCGGTTCCCGGCCCCCGCCGCGTGCGCGGATCGGGACGCGACGGCACTTCCACCCGAAGAGGACTGCCATGTTCGACCGCAGCGTTTCCACCATCGCCCAGGTGGACCCCGAAATCTGGGCCGCGATCCAGGCCGAGAACCGGCGCCAGGAAGACCACATCGAGCTCATCGCCAGCGAGAATTACGCCTCGCCCGCGGTGATGGCCGCCCAGGGCTCGCAGCTCACCAACAAGTACGCCGAGGGCTACCCGGGCAAGCGCTACTACGGCGGCTGCGAACACGTCGACGTGGTCGAGCAACTCGCCATCGACCGTTGCCGGCAGCTCTTCGGCGCGGCCCACGCCAACGTGCAGGCCAACTCGGGGTCGCAGGCCAATCAGGCCGTGTTCTTCGGCCTGCTGCAGCCCGGCGACACCGTGATGGGCATGAGCCTGGCCGAGGGCGGCCACCTGACGCACGGCATGCCGCTGAACATGAGCGGCAAGTGGTTCAAGGTGGTCAGCTACGGCCTGGACACGGAGGAAGCCATCGACTACGACGCGATGGAGCGCCTGGCCCGCGAGCACCGCCCCCGGCTGATCATCGCCGGCGCCTCGGCCTACAGCCTGCAGATCGACTTCGAGCGATTTGCCAAGGTCGCGCGGTCCGTCGGCGCGATCCTGATGGTGGACATGGCGCACTACGCCGGGCTGATCGCCGCCGGCGTCTACCCGAACCCGCTGCCGCATGCCGACGTGGTGACCTCGACCACGCACAAGAGCCTGCGCGGCCCGCGGGGCGGCATCGTCCTTTGCAACGACGAGGCGATCGCCAGGAAGATCAACAGCGCGATCTTCCCCGGCATCCAGGGCGGCCCGCTGATGCACGTGATCGCGGCCAAGGCCGTGGCCTTCAAGGAAGCACTGGAGCCCGGGTTCAAGGCCTACCAGCAGCAGGTCGTGGCCAACGCCCGCGTGCTGGCCGAGACGCTGGCCGAGCGCGGCCTGCGCATCGTCAGCGGGCGCACCGAAAGCCACGTGATGCTGGTCGACCTGCGCCCCAAGGGCCTGACGGGCAAGGAGGCCGAGACCCTCCTCGGCCAGGCCCACATGACATGCAACAAGAACGGCATCCCGAACGACCCGCAGAAGCCCATGGTCACCAGCGGCATCCGGCTCGGCACGCCGGCGCTGACCACCCGCGGCTTCGGCCAGGCGCAGACGCGCCGCACCGCGCACCTCATCGCCGACGTGCTGGACCGGCCGCACGACGCCGAAGTGCGGGCCGCCGTCCGCGCCGAGGTCGCGGCACTCACGCGCGACTTCCCCGTCTACCGCTGAGCTCGCCTGCCGGCTGCCATGCGCTGCCCGTTCTGCACCCACGAGGAGACGCAGGTCGTCGAGACCCGCGAGTCCGACGAGGGCGACGTCATCCGCCGGCGCCGCCGCTGCACGCATTGCGAGAAGCGCTTCACCACCTACGAGCGCACCGAGATCGCCCTGCCGGCGGTGGTCAAGAAGGACGGCGCACGGGTCGAGTTCGACCCCGCCAAGCTGCGCGCCTCGATGTTGCTGGCGCTGCGCAAGCGGCCGGTGAGCGTGGAGCAGATCGACGCCGCCATCGAGCGCATCCAGGACAAGCTGATCGCCACCGCGGCGCGCGAAGTGCCCAGCACCCGGCTGGGTGAGCTCGTCATGCGTGAGCTGAAGCGCATCGACAAGGTGGCCTACGTGCGCTTTGCCTCGGTGTACCGCGAGTTCGAGGACGTGGACGCGTTCCGGCAGCTGATCCGGGACATCTGAGCCTCCCCCGTCGTGGGGGCGCCCGGCCGGGCGCCCTCCGCGAGCCGCCAGCGCGGGGGACGCGCCGCGGCGGGCGGTTTCCTAGAGTGCAGGCCACACGCTGCCTCGACCAGGAGACCCCCATGACAACCCCCATGCGCCCCGGCCCCACCTCGCGCCGCCAGCGCGGCCTGACGCTGATCGAGTGCTGCACCGCGATGGCGGTCGCCGCGTTCGGGCTGGGCGCCGTCGTGCCCGACCTGGGCCCGGCGCGCCAGCGGCACCATCTGCAAGGTGCCTCGACGCAGCTCGAGACCGACCTGCACTACGCGCGCAGCCTGGCCGTGGCACGCAACGCGCCGGTGCGCCTGAGCTTCAGCAGCGGGCCGGCGATGGCCTGCTACGTGATCCACACCGGCGCGGCCGATGCCTGCGTCTGCGACGCCCAGGGCCATCCCCAATGCAGCGGGGGCGCGCTGGCCCTGCGCAGCCTGCCCTTTGCCGGCGACGGCGCCGTCGCGCTGCGCTCGAACGTGCGCTCGATGCTGTTCGACCCCCGCAACGGCACCGTCACGCCCACCGGCACGGTGCAACTGCAAGCCCGCGATGGCCGCAGCACCAAGGTCATCGTCAACCTCCTGGGCCGGGTGCGGACCTGCAGCCCCGGCGCCGCCGTCGCGGGCTACGCCGCTTGCTGAGCGTCCCCAGGGCCGGGCTGCGCCCAGCCCGCCCCCGAGGGGGGTCAGGCGATGCGGCGAAGCCGCGTTGGCTCGAGAACGACCGGCGGCGGCCGACCCCTCCCGGCGAGGGACCGGCGACCGGCGGTCGGCCGGCGGCGACGAACGGCGTGGCCGGCCGGCGCCGCCCGGCGTGGCCCTGCCGATAATCGAGGCCATGCGCCGCCCGACCCCCCTGCACGGCCCCCGAGTGGCCGGCTTCACGCTCGTCGAGCTGATGATCGCGATCGTGGTGCTCGCAGTGCTGGCCGCGGTGGCCTTTCCGAGCTACCTGAACGCGCTGCGCAAGGGCCGTCGCTCGGAGGCCGTGGCCGCGCTCAGCGCCGTGCAGCAGGGCCAGGAGCGCTGGCGCGCCAACAACCAGCAGTACACGACCTCGCTGACCGACCTGAATTCGGGCATGCCGGCCAGCGGCGCCGTGACCGGGCCCGGCGGCTACTACGCCCTGTCGATCGAGCAGGCTGGCGCCACGGGCTACGTGCTGGCGGCCCAGGCCGTGGCGGGCACGTCCCAGGCCGGCGACACGGGCTGCCAGACGATGCGGCTGCAGCTGTTCAACGGGGCGATCTTCTACGGCGGATGCAATGCCTGCAGCACCCCGGCGGCCGGTGCGCAGGTGAGCGATCCCAACCGCTGCTGGTCCAAGTGATGGCTCGCGAGGCCGCTCCGGGCGCAGCCACGCCGCCGTGCGGCGGCGGCGGCTTCACGCTGGTCGAGCTGCTGGTGGCCATGGCCGTGCTGGTGGTGCTGCTGACGATTGCGGCGCCCTCGTTCACCCAGTTCATCGCCCAGCAGCGGCTGAAGCGGGTGAACGCCGAGCTGGTGACGGCACTGCAGTACGCCCGCTCCGAGGCGGTGTCGCGCAATACCTCGATCCAGTTCATGCTGATGCAGTCGTCGGCCATGACCTGCTACATGGTGTTCATCGAGGGCGGCGTCACCGACTGCGACTGCACCCGCACACCGGGCAACGCCTGCGTCCTGGGTCTTGGAGCCGAGCTGCAGACGACGCAGGTGCCGGCCGCCACCGACGTGCAGGTGAACCGGATCACCGCGGGGTCGGCACCGCTGAGTTTTGCCTCCGACGGACGCTTGTCGGGTTCCGCCGTCGCGACCGCCTTCCAGATCCGCACCAGTCGCATCAGCGGCGCCCTAGGCACGCTGGTCACCACCGTCAACCCCATGGGCCGCCCCAGCGTCTGCACCCCGGACGGCTCGGTCTCGGGGGTGCCCACATGCTGAATCGAACGCCGACGCAGCGACGGCGCCACACCGGACACGCCCAGCGCGGGCTGTCGCTGGTGGAGCTGATGGTCGGCGTGGCGATCGGCCTGTTCATCGTGGCCGGCGCCACCACCGTGGTGGCCACGCAGCTGGCCGACACGCGGCGCCTCACGCTCGAGACGCAGATGCAGCAGGACCTGCGCGCCACCGCCGACATCATGGTGCGCCAGCTGCGCCGCGCCGGCTACTGGAGCGCGGCCAGCTCGACCGTCTGGTCGCCCGGTGCGGCGTGGTCGCTCAATCCGGGCAACGCCATCACGCTGGTTTCGCCCACCGAGGTCACGATCGCCTTGTCGGGCTCGACCGTCACCGGCTACTACCTGAACCCCGGACCGCCCGGCGTGCTGATGCAGAAATTCGGACCCAACCCGTCGCAGGCCCTCACCGACGGCACCACGATGAGCATCACCGGCTTCAACCTGCAGCTGGCGCCCCTGCCCGCGGCGCAGATGAGCTGCCCGGCCCTCTGCCCCGACGGGACGCAGACCTGCTGGCCGACGGTGCAGCCGCAGGAACTGCTGATCACGATCACCGGCCAGGCGGTCAGCGACCCGAGCGTGGTGCGCACCCTGCAAAGCGCGGTGAGGCTGCGCAACGACCAGATCGTCAACCACAACGGCACCGGCCTGGCCGGTCCGCTGTGCCCGGGCTGAGCCGTCCATGACGATGCACGCTGCTCCGGCCCGGTCCGCGCGTTGCGCCTGGCGTGGGCGGGCGCCTGGCCGCCAGCGCGGCGCGGGCGCGCTGATCGTGGTGCTGGTGCTGTTCTTCGTGATCTCGCTGGTGGCGGCTTATGCCAACCGCAACATCATCTTCGAGCAGAAGATCTCGTCCAACCAGTACCGCTCCACGCAGGCCTTCGAGGCGGCCGAAGCCGGCATCGAGTGGGCCCTGGCCCTGCTCAACGGCGGCAAGGTCGACGCCAGCTGCCTGTCCAGCGCCACCGGCACCAGCTTCCGCGCCCGCTACCTGAACATCGACACCTCCACCGGCGCGGTCAGCAGTCAGCTCTGGCCCAACCCCGTCGGCGGGCCCAACACTTATGCCGTTCAATGCGTGGCCAACGGCGGAGCCTGGTCGTGCAGTTGCCCGACCAACGCCGCCCCTAACCTGACGCCTCCTGTCACGGCGGCCACGGCGCCGGCCTTCAAGACCAGCTTTCTGTCTTCCACCGGCGGCCCTGGCTTTGTGACGATTCGGTCTCAGGGGTGCACGCGGCTCGATCAGAACTGCCTGAGCTTCCCGCCCAGCGTCTCCGAAGGCGACGCGAGCGAGGTCATGACCGCCATCGTGGCCCTCAAGGGCGCCGTCGCCACGCCGCCGGCGGCGGCGCTGACCACGGCTCGGTCCGCGGCCGGCACCGCCGGGCAGGTCGACTTCAGCGCCGGCGGCACGCTGGCGGTGACCAACGCCGAGCCGCGCGTGGCCGGCCTGACCATCGACGCCGCCGGCAACGTCTCGACCGCCAACCTGAGCCTGACGAGCACGCCCGGCTCCGCCGGGTCCGGCTCGTTCCTGGCCGGCGACACGGCCGTGCCGGCGCCGCTGGCCACGACGCCGGCGCCGAGCGCCAACGACGGCCTGTTCGCGACCCTGTTCGGCATGTCGCGCACCGCCTACCAGCAGCAGCCGGCCACGATCACGCTGAGCTGCCCGGCCGAGTGCGGCACCGCCAACCTGGCGGCCGTGGCCGCCGCCAACCCGGGCCGCATCCTCTGGCTGGAGGGCGACGCCGCACTCGGCGGCGGCAGCGCGGCCAGCATCGGCTCGCCCGCGGCCCCGGTGGTGCTGGTCTCGCACGGCAACCTCACGGTCACGGGTGCGCCGGTCACGCTGTACGGCCTGCTCTACAGCTACAACGCGGCCGGCGCCTGGACCACCGCCGGGCCGCTCAGCATCGTCGGCGCTGCCGTCGTCGAGGGCGATGTCCTGGGCGGCGGCAACCTGAGCATCAGCTACGACCTGCCGACGCTGTCGCGGCTGCGCCTGACCTCGGGCTCGTTCGTGCGCGTGCCGGGCAGCTGGACGGACAACTGACCATGCGGCGCACGCTTTTCCGGGGCCGGCCGCGGGGCGTCTCGATCGTCGAGGCGCTGGTTGCGCTGGCAGTGATGGCCTTCGGCATGCTCGGCATCGTCGGCATCCAGGCCACCTTGCGCTTCAATGCCGACGTGGCCAAGCAGCGTTCCGAGGCCGTGCGCCTGGCGCAGCAGGCCATCGAGGACGCGCGCTCGTTCGTGCAGGTCGCTCTGCCGGCCACCGCAGGCGTGCCCAACTACGCCAGCCTCGTCAACCAGACCCAGGTCGTCGACCCCGGCCATGGCTACATCACCAACTACGGCGCCGTGCTGCCGGTGTACGGCAGCAACACCAGCTACACGGTGGCCAGCCGCTTCGTGGCCTCGGGCGACGCGCCGGACTCGACCGACCCGCGGATGAAGGCGCTCCAGGTCACCGTGAGCTGGACCGACCGCACCGGCGGCGCGCAGAGCGTGGTGCTGCGCACGACGCTGGCGCGGCTGGCGCCCGAGGTCGCCGGCAGCGTGGCCCTGGCCGCCGACGTGGGGGCTGACGGCGTGCCCACGCGATGGGGCCGCGGCCGCAACCCCAACATCCCGCGCCCGGCGGTCAACTTCGGCGACGGCAGCAGCGGCTACATCCCGCCCGGCCGCCCGGCCGGCGACACCACCGCGTTCCGCTTCGACAACCTCAGCGCGATGATCACCCTGTGCTCCACCGCGGTGGCCAGCAACGAGTTGCTCAGCACGTCCAGCCAGCTCGTGTGCACCGCGGGCAAGGCCTGGCCGCTGGCCGGCGTGGTCAACTTCGCCAGCGCCGGCACCGCGGCCCAGGCGGTCGCGCCCAGCGGCGCCGCGCAGGTGGTGGCGGTGGCGCTGACCCAGACCTTCCCGGGCACGGGCGTCGGCGCGCCCGCCTGCTACACCACGCCGCCGACCACGGGCGGCGCCTCCTCGCTGGCCTACCTCTGCGCCGTGCCGGTGGCCACCCGCAGCCTGCCCGGCCTGGCCTGGTCGGGCTTCAGCTACGTCGCCGGGGCCCGGATCACCGGCGCCGCCGGCGGCTACAGCGTCTGCCGCTACACCGCCGGCCCGCCCGCGGTGACCTCGCGCGGCGACCTCGTCGTGCCCGCCATCGCGAACTTCCAGCATCCCCGCGCCTACCGGCTGGTGGCTGGGCCACTGTCCTCGCAGAACTTCCTCGTCGTGCCCTACGACGAGGGCGGCGTCGCCGACTGCCCCGACGGTGCGCCCCTGCCTTCGGGCAGCACCACCTACCCGCAGCCGGCCACGGCACCCTGAGCGCCGCAAGGGCCCGGCCCCGCGCGCGGCCTACACTGGCCGGCCGATGACCGCCGAACGACCTTCCCCGGCCTCGCCCGGGCCCGACGCGCCGCTCGACCACGCGCGCCTGGCCGAAGCGCTGGCCCTGGCCGAATCGGCCTTCGGCGTGACCGAACCCAACCCGCGGGTGGGCTGCGTCATCGGCCAGGCCGACGGCCGGGTGCTGGGGCGCGGCGCCACCCAGCAGGCCGGCGGCCCGCATGCCGAGGTGATGGCCCTGCGCGCCGCCGCCGAGGCCGGGCACTCGGTGCGCGGTGCCACGGCCTGGGTCACGCTCGAGCCCTGCGCCCACCACGGCCGCACGCCGCCCTGCTGCGATGCGCTGATCGCGGCCGGCCTGGCGCGCGTCGTCGTCGCCGTGGGCGACCCGTTTCCGCAGGTCGACGGCGCCGGCATCGCGCGGCTGCGCGCCGCGGGCATCACCGTCGATCTGGCCGGCGCCGACATCGCCGCCTCCGCGCGCGACATCAACATCGGGTTCTTCTCGCGCGTGCAGCGCGGCCGGCCCTGGGTGCGGATGAAGATAGCAGCCTCGCTGGACGGCCGCACGGCCCTGGACAACGGCCGCAGCCAGTGGATCACGGGTGAGGCCGCCCGCGCCGACGGCCATGCCTGGCGCCGGCGCGCCTCGGCCGTGCTCACTGGCGTGGGCACCGTGCGCGAGGACGACCCGCGGCTGGACGTGCGCGCCGTGCCCACGGTGCTGCAGCCCCTGCGCGTGGTGGTCGACTCGCGCCTGGACACGCCGCCAGCGGCCCGCCTGCTCGATCCACCGGGCCGTGGCGTGTGGATCTTCGCCGCCGGCGACGAGCCCGAGCGGCGAGCCGCCCTGGCCGCCCGCGGCGCCGAGGTGATCCTGCAGCCCGGCCCGGCGTCGGCACCGGCCAAGGTCGACCTGGCGGCGATGCTGCAGACCCTGGCCGGGCGCGGCGTCAACGAGCTCCACGTCGAGGCCGGCGAGCGGCTCAACGCCTCGCTGCTGCGCGCCGGGCTGGTGGACGAGCTGCTGGTCTACCTGGCGCCCAAGCTGATCGGCCCCGGCCGGGCGATGGCCGCGCTGCCGGCCCTGGCGGCGCTGGACGGCGCACTGCCGCTGCGCTTCATCGACGTGCAGCCGCTGGGCGAGGACCTCCGGCTGCGGGCCCGGCCCCCGGGTCGCGAGGCGTTCTAGCGGCCGCCTACAATCCGCGGATGTCGATGGCCCCCATTCCCGAGCTCGTCGCCGAGCTGGCGGCTGGCCGCATGGTCATCCTCGTCGACGAGGAAGACCGCGAGAACGAAGGCGATCTCGTGCTGGCCGCCGAGCACGTGACGCCCGAGGCGGTCAACTTCATGGCCCGCCATGCGCGCGGCCTGATCTGCCTGACGCTCACGCGCGAGCGCTGCGAGCGGCTGCAGCTGCCGCCGATGGCCTCGCGCAACGGCACCAAGCACGGCACCGCCTTCACGGTCTCGATCGAGGCCGCCACCGGCGTGACCACCGGCATCTCCGCCGCCGACCGCGCGCGCACGATTCAGGCGGCCGTGGCCCGCGACGCGCGGCCCTCCGACCTGGTGCAGCCCGGGCATGTGTTCCCTCTGCAGGCGCAGGATGGCGGCGTGCTGATGCGCGCCGGCCACACCGAGGCCGGCTGCGACCTCGCCGGCATGGCCGGGCTGCTGCCCGCCGCCGTGATCTGCGAGGTCATGAAGGACGACGGCACGATGGCCCGCCTGCCCGACCTGCAGGCCTTCGCGCGCGAGCACGGCCTGAAGATCGGCACCATCGCCGACCTCATCGGCTACCGCAGCCGCAACGAGACCCTGATCGAGGCCGCCGGCCAGCGCCCGCTGCGAACGCCGATGGGCGACTTCACCTGCCACGCCTTTCGCGACAAGGGCGGCGGCGTGCACCTGGCGCTGACCCACGGCCGCTGGCAGGCGCAGGACGAGGTGCCGGTGCGCGTGCACGAGCCCTTCACCGCCTTCGACTTGCTCGACGCCGGCGGTGCCGGCCATTCCTGGCCGCTGCCGGCAGCGCTGCAGCGCCTGCGCGGCGGACCCTGCGGCGTGGCCGTGCTGCTGAACTGCAGCGCCGACGCCGCCGCGCTGCTGGCCCAGGTGGCCCCCGACGCCGGCGCCGCGCCCGTGCCGAAGGCCCAGATGGACCTGCGCACCTACGGCGTGGGAGCCCAGATCCTGCGCGAGCTCGGGGTGCGCCGCATGCGGCTGCTGGGCAGCCCGCGCCGCATGCCCAGCATGACCGGCTTCGGCCTCGAGATCACCGGCTTCACCGCCGCGGCGGCCTGATGCAGGCCGCTGACACCGGCTCGGCCGGCGACCTCAACGGCGAGGGCCTGCGCATCGCCATCGTGCGGGCCCGCTTCAACGATGCGCTGACCCGCCGCCTGGCCCAGGCCTGCCTGGGCGAGCTCGAGCGGCTGGACGTCGATGCCCAGGACATCCGGCACCTGGTCGTTCCCGGCGCGCTCGAGATCCCGCTGGCGCTGAAGGCGCTGGCCGAGTCGGGCGAGTTCGATGCCCTCGTCGCCCTGGGCTGCGTCATCCGCGGCGAGACTTACCACTTCGAGCTGGTGGCCAACGAGTGCGGCGCCGGCATCACGCGCGTCGGGCTCGACCACCGGGTGCCGATCGCCAACGCAGTCCTCACGGTCGAGAACGAAGCCCAGGCCTGGGCCCGCGCCGACGACAAGGGGCGCGACGCGGCCCGGGTCGCGGTCGAGATGGCCAATCTTCTGGACGACCTGTCGTGAGCATCGGGCCGGATGAAGCGCCGGGCCCGGCGCCGGCCCTGGCGGCCGACCCACCGCGGCGGCCCCCGCCCAAGTCGGCCCGGCGCCGTTCGCGCGAGCTGGCGATGCAGGGCCTGTACGAGTGGCTGATCGGTGGCGGGGAGGCCGGCGCGATCGAGGCCCACATCCACGAGATGGACGGCTTCGGCAAGGCCGACCGGCTGCACTTTGATGCGCTGCTGCACGGCGGCATCGCGCAGGCGGCCGGGCTCGATGCCGTGCTGGCCCGGCATGTCGACCGCAAGACCACGCTGCTGTCGCCGGTGGAGCACGCGGTGCTGATGATCGGCGTCTACGAGCTGACGAACTGCCTCGAGGTGCCCTACCGCGTCGTCATCAACGAGGCGGTCGAGCTGGCCAAGACCTTCGGCGGCACCGACGGCCACAAGTACGTCAACGGGGTGCTCGACAAGTGCGCCGCCGAGCTGCGGCCCGACGAGGCGCGGCCGGCGCGCCGATGATCCGCACCGCCGGCCGGCTCGAGCACATCGAGCCGTTCTACGTGATGGAGTGCGCCAAGGCCGCCGAAGCCCTCGCGCGCAGCCCCGAGTGCGACCCGGCGCAGGGCGGCGAGCGCATGCTGTTCCTGAACATCGGCGAGCCCGATTTCGGCGCCGCCCCGGCGGTGCTGCGCGCCGCCCAGCAGGTGCTGCAGCAGGGCCGCCTGCCCTACACCGCCGCCACCGGGCTGCCGGCGCTGCGCGAGCGCATCGCGGCCTGGTACGGCAGCCGCTTCGGCCTGGCCGTCGCGCCCGAGCGCATCGTCGTCACCGCAGGCGCCTCGGCGGCGCTGCAGCTCGCCTGCCTGGCGCTGTTCGAGCCCGGCGACGAGGTGCTGATGCCCGACCCCAGCTACCCCTGCAACCGCCATTTCGTCGCTGCCGCCGGGGCCACTGCACGCTTGCTGCCGGCTGCGGCCGAAGCGCGCTTCCAGCTGGACGCCGCATCGGTGGCCGCGCATTGGCAGCCGGCCACGCGCGGCGTGCTGCTGGCCTCGCCGAGCAACCCCACCGGCACCTCGATCGCCGCCGCCGAGATGGCGGCCATCGCCGAGCACGTGCGCCGGCGCGGCGGCGTGACGCTGGTCGACGAGATCTACCTCGGCCTGAGCTTCGACCCGGCCTACGGCCACACCGCGCTCGCCCTGGGCGAGGACATCGTCTCGATCAACAGCTTCAGCAAGTACTTCGGCATGACCGGCTGGCGGCTGGGCTGGCTGGTGCTGCCGCCTTCGCTGGTGGGGCCGGTGGAGCGGCTGGCGCAGAACCTCTACATCTGCCCCAGCACGCTGGCGCAGCAGGCCGCGCTGGCCTGCTTCGAGCCCGAATCCCTGGCCGAGTACGAGCGCCGCCGCGCCGAGCTGCAGGCGCGGCGCGACGCCGTCGTGCCGGCGCTGCGCGCGCTGGGCCTGGACGTGCCGGTCACGCCCGATGGCGCCTTTTACGCCTGGTTCGACTGCTCGCGCTACAGCGCCGACAGCTGGGATTTTTGTTTCGAGATGATGCGGCGCGCCCACGTGGCGCTGACCCCCGGGCGCGACTTCGGGCCCTCGCTGGCGCCGCGCTTCGTGCGCCTGTCCTATGCCAGCGCCGGGGGCGAGCTGCAGCAGGCGCTGGCGCGCCTCGGTCGCGAGTTGAACGCGCGTTGAACGCGCCTCGGGCGCGCGCTGAGCCGGCCCGCCGGTCCGCCGGCGCCGAAGCCGGCGGCAAGACCTCGCAAACACTCCACGATCGCCCCGCTTTTGCAACAGCAACCCGGGCGGCGCCGGCATAAGCTGCGCGACTGTGGGCTACAACCTCTTCCAGCGGCTCGGGCGCGGGCGCGGCGACGCGCCGGTCTCCGACTTCGCCGCCACCGTCGTCTCGGTGCCCGACGGCGCCGAGGCGGCCGGCCCCGAGGGGGGCAGTGAGGGCGGCAGTGACAGCGGCAGAGAGGCCGAGCCCGCAGCCGCCCCGAGCGACCTGGGCGACAGCCTGCCCGGCGGCCTGGCCGCCGAGGCGGCGCTCGAGCAGCAGCCCACGATCTCCCACATCGGCCGCTACGCGCTGAAGGGCCTGCTCGGCCAGGGGGGCCTGGGCCAGGTGCACGAGGCCTGGGACCCGCTGCTGTCGCGCACGGTGGCCGTGAAGACGCTGCAGCTCGACGCCGCCCTGCCCTCGCGCGTGGCCCTCGACGGCCTGTTCCTGAACGAGGCCCGCGCCGCCGCCGGGCTGTCGCATCCGCACATCGTCACCGTGCACGACGCCGGCCTGTCGGCGCAGGGCGTGTACATCGCGATGGAGCGGCTGCGCGGCTGCGACCTGCGCCAGCGCCTGGCCCAGGGCTGGAAGCCCACGCCGGCGCAGGCGGCGCAACTGGTGCGCCGGGTGGCCGACGCGCTGGCCTATGCCCACGCGCGCGGCGTCGTGCATTGCGACATCAAGCCGGCCAACATCTTCCTCGGCCGCCGCGACAAGCCCAAGGTGCTCGATTTCGGCATCGCCCGCGTGGCGCGGCGCAGCACGGCACCGGCCGATGCCGCCCACCCCGATGCGGCGCTCGGCGGCCTGGTGGCGGGCTCGCCGCATTACCTGGCCCCCGAGCAGCTCCAGGGCGGCGAGGTCGATGCCCGCACCGACATCCACGCGCTCGGGGTCGTGTTCTACGAGCTGCTGACGCTGCGCAAGGCCTACGGCGGCGACAGCCTGGAGCAGATCGCCACGGCGGTGTTGACCAACCACCCGGCGCCGGCGCACGAGCTGCGCCCGGGCGTGCCGCGGCGGCTGTCGGGCATCGCCGCGCGGGCCATGGCACGCGACCCGGCCGAGCGCTACGCCAGCGCTGCGGAAATGGCGACGGAGCTGCGCCACTGGCTCGACCGCCACCCGCCCGAGCCGGCGGCCGAGGCGCCGCAGGCCGGCAGCGACGAGCCTTACGACGCCGATCCGCCGGCCGGCCGGGCCGCGGGCCGCGGCGCGCTGCGCCGCCGCCTGGCCTGGGGCGCGGTGGCCCTGGCCGGGGCCGGCA
>JAGWMW010000057.1 GCA_028871575.1 Burkholderiales bacterium
TGAACGATCAAGGCCATGGCTGGGGGCCGGCCCGGGGCACGGCGGTTCGCATCGAGGAAGCGTCGGGCGCCCGATGGACGGCCGCGCGAAAGCGCGAGATTTTAGCCGCCGCCCCGGTCAGGGACCCACCTCAGCAGCAGCTGCGGCGCGCCGGGCTCGGCCCGCGCCCCGGCATCGATGCCCAGGCCCGGCGCGAACACGAGGGCGCCCTGGGCGTCGAACAGCAGCGGCCCGTCGCGCTCCCACGCCGGCACGCCCAGGGCCTGGAACTGCTTCTTCAGGCTGCGAGCGCAGGCTCCGGGGGCCGACCGGAAGCGCTAGCCGCCCAGGCGCTCGCGCGGGTGCAGCTGGCGCAGGCGGGCCGGCGCCGCCCCGCCCTCCAGGGCCTCATGCGCCACGAAGCGGCCCCGCCACTGAGGCAGCACCCGCGCGCCGGGGCGGCTCAGGTCGATCGGGGTCGCGCGGTCGCCCGCATCGGCCGCATCAGCTGTATCGGCTGCATCGGCCGCAGGGTCAGACCGCGGTGCCGATGTGAGCCGCCCGCGATGCAGGCGCAACTCGCAGGCCGGCGCCGGCCAGCGGCCGGCGCCGGCCGGCTGCAGCTCCGTCATCAGGCGGTCGATCAGGCTGGTGGGCGGGCCGCGGCGCAGGCGGTGCTGCAGCCAGGCCTTCAGCGCGTTGCGCCGGCGGGCCGGCGGCAGTGCCTGCCAGTCGGCCACCCGCAGGCCTTCGGCGTCGGCCACCGCCGGCAGGTCCAGCGCGGCCACTTCGGCCGCCAGCGCGGCCGCGTGCGCGGCCTGCACGGCGGCACCGGCCAGCGCGGTCTCCGCGTCGGCGAAGGCGAGCTGCAGTGCCGGCCACACCCGCAGCCGCAGCCGGTTGCGGGCGTAGCGCGGGTCGTCGTTGCTGGCGTCGTCGGCCCAGGCCAGGCGATGGCGGCGCGCGTAGGCCTCGATCGCCTCGCGCGGCAGGCCGAGCCACGGCCGGGCCCAGACCAGCCCGTTGTGCGTCACCTGGCGCGGCATCGACGCCAGGCCTTCGGCGCCGCCGCTGCGCAGCGCCTGCAGCAGCCAGGTCTCGGCCTGGTCGCGGCGGTGGTGGGCCAGCAGCACCAGGGGGCAGCCGGCCTCGCGCGCCATCTCGGCCAGCGCCAGGTAGCGCTCGCGGCGCGCCCAGGCCTCGACGCTGTCGCCCGCGGCGGGCCGGCCGCCGAGCCGGCGCAGCGAGTACGCGGCGCCCCAGCGCCGGGCCTGGCGCCTCACCTGCGCGGCCCAGGCTTCGGCCTGCGCGTTCAGGCCATGGTGCACGTGCAGGGCCACGGCCTGCAGGCCGAGCGCCGAGGCGGCCTTGGCCACGCAGTGCAGCAGGGCCGTCGAATCGCGGCCGCCGCTGGCCGCGACCGCGACCCGCGGCAGGGCCATCAGCGGTCCTTGGTGTCGGTGTAGCGGCCGTAGGCGCGCAGCCGCTCGTAGCGGCGCTGCAGCAGCTCCTTGGGCTTGAGGTCGGCGCTGTGGCGCAGTGCCTCGCCCAGGGCGCGCTTGAGCTGCGCCGCCATCCAGGGGATGTCGCGGTGCGCGCCGCCGACCGGCTCGGTGACGATCTTGTCGATCACCCCCAGGGCCTTCAGGCGGTGCGCCGTGATGCCCAGCGCCTCGGCGGCGTCGCTGGCGCGCTCGGCGGTCTTCCACAGGATCGAGGCGCAGCCCTCGGGCGAGATGACCGAGTACACCGCGTACTGCAGCATCAGCACCTGGTCGGCCACGCTGATGGCCAGCGCGCCGCCCGAGCCGCCCTCGCCGATGATGGTGCTGACGATGGGCACCTCGAGCTGCGCCATCTCGTAGATGTTGCGCCCGATGGCCTCGCTCTGGCCGCGCTCCTCGGCACCGATGCCGGGGTAGGCGCCGGGCGTGTCGACGAAGGTGAACACCGGAAGGCCGAATTTCTCGGCCAGCTTCATCAGCCGCAGCGCCTTGCGGTAGCCCTCGGGGCGGCTCATGCCGAAATTGCGCAGCGTGCGCTCCTTCGTGTCCCGCCCCTTCTGGTGCCCCAGCACCATGCAGGCCTGGCCGTTGAAGCGGGCCAGCCCGCCGACGATGGACAAGTCGTCGGCGTAGTGGCGGTCGCCGTGCAGCTCCTGGAAGTCGGTGAAGACCTGGTGCACGTAGTCCAGCGTGTAGGGCCGCTGGGCATGGCGCGCGATCTGCGTCACCTGCCAGGGCGTGAGGCTGGCGTAGATGTCGCGCGTGAGCTGCTGGCTCTTCTGGCTCAGGCGCTCGATCTCGTCGCTGATGTCCACCGCCGACTCGTTCTGCACGTAGCGCAGCTCGTCGATCTTGGACTCGAGCTCGGCGATGGGCTGCTCGAACTCGAGGAAATGGCGTTTGCTCATCGGCGCCTTTCAATAGTCCACGGGCAGCGGATCGAGGCTGCGCCAAATATACCAAGTGGCCACCGAGCGAAAGGGCGCCCAGCCCTCGCCCAGCTCGCGCGCTTCGGCGCGCGACACCGGCTCGCCGCTGAAGTAGTTCTGGCTGATGCCCTTGAGCAGACCCAGGTCGTCCAGCGGCATCACGTCGGGCCGCAGCAGGTGGAAGATCAGGAACATCTCGGCCGTCCAGCGGCCGATGCCGCGGATCGCCACCAGCTCTTCGACGATGGCATCGTCGTCCATCGCCGCCCACTGGTCGGGATGCACCGCGCCGCCGCCGAAGTGCCGCGCGAGGTCGAGCAGGTACTCGCACTTGCGCGCCGACAGGCCCGCCTCGCGCATGCGGACCAGCGGCAGCCCCTGGACCTGCTGCGGCTCGAGCCGCGCCGGCGCGCCGCCCACGGCGGCGGCGAAGCGGTCCCAGACCGACTGCGCCGCCTTGACCGAGATCTGCTGGCCCACGATGGATCGCGCCAGCGTCGTGAACGCGTCGCCGCGGCTCTTCAGCCGCGCCTGGCCGAAGCGCGGGATCAGCTTCTTCATGACGCGATCGCGCCGGCTGAGGTGGCGGCAGGCTTCTTCCCAGTAGCCGGGCTCGAGCTCGGCGGCCGGGGCCGCGGCAGGGGCGGCAGGCGCCGCGGGACGGGCCATGCCCTCGTCGCTCAGGCCCTGACCCAGGTCGTGCCCTGGGCCGAGTCCATCAGCTCGACGCCGGCCTGCGCCAGCTCGGCGCGGATGCGGTCGGCGAGCGCGTAATCGCGCGCCGCCTTCGCCGCGGCGCGCGCGGCGATGCGCGCCTGCACCTGCGCTTCGTCCAGCGCGACGCCCCCCTGCAGGTACGCCTGCGGCGGCTGCTGCAGCAGGCCGAGCACGCCACCCAGCGACTTCAGCAGCGCCGCGTCCTCGGCTCGCCCGCGGTTCGCACCACCGGCCAGCTCGAACAGCACGGCGATGGCCGCGGGCGAGTTGAAGTCGTCGTCCATCGCGGCCTTGAAGGCGGCCGCACGGGGCTCGGCCCAGTCGATGGCGCCGGCGGGCGGCAGGTCGCCGGCGGCCGCCAGCGCGCCGTACAGGCGCTTGAGCGCGGCGCGCGACTCCTCCAGCACCTGGTCGCTGAAATTGAAGGGGCTGCGATAGTGGGTGCGCAGCATGAAGAAGCGCAGCGTCTCGCCATCCACATGCGCCAGCACCTCGGCGATGGTGAAGAAGTTGCCCAGCGACTTCGACATCTTCGTGTCGTCGACGTTGAGAAAGCCGTTGTGCATCCAGGTGCGCACGAACTCCGTCCCGCTGGCGCCCTCGCTCTGCGCGATCTCGTTGTCGTGGTGCGGGAACTGCAGGTCCATGCCGCCGCCGTGAATGTCGAAGGGCTCGCCCAGCAGCGCCGTGCTCATGGCCGAGCATTCGATGGCCCAGCCCGGACGGCCGCTGCCCCAGCGGCTCGCCCAGCGGGCGTCCTCGGGCTCGCCGGGCTTGCTCGATTTCCAGAGCACGAAGTCCAGCGGGTCTTCCTTGTCGGCGGCCGCCTCCACGCGCTCGCCGGCGCGCAGCTCGTCGATCGACTTGCCCGAGAGCCGCCCGTAGCCGGCGAAGCGCCGCACCGCGTAGTTCACGTCGCCGCCCGGGGCCTGGTAGGCCAGGCCGCGCGCCTCGAGCCGGCCGATCAGGTCGAGCATCTGCGGCACGTAGTCGGTGGCGCGCGGCTCGTGCGTGGGCGGCAGCAGGCCCAGTGCGGCGAAGTCGCGGTGCATGGCCGCGATCATCTCGTCGGTGAGCTGGCGGATGGGGATGCCGCGCTCGACCGAGCGCCGGATGATCTTGTCGTCGATGTCGGTGATGTTGCGCACGTAGGTGACGCGAAGGCCGCTGGCGCGCAGCCAGCGCAGCACCAGGTCGAAGGCCAGCACCATGCGGGCGTGGCCGAGATGGCACAGGTCGTAGACGGTGATGCCGCAGACGTACATGCGCACGTGGCCGGGCTCGATCGGCACGAAGTCCTGCAGGCGGCGCGCGAGCGTGTTGTGGATGCGTAGGGTCATGGGGCGGGCGCCGGGCCCGGAGGGAGGCGGACCGGCCGAGAGCGCCATCGACGCGGGGCGCGGACTGCGCGCGCGCAAGCTCGGCGCAGCGTCGGCGGTGGCGAAAGGCGTGGCTTAGTATAGCGACGCGACCTGCCCGGCCCGCCCCGAACCGACCCCGCCCCGATGCGCTCCTTCACTCTCGCGATGGCCCTGCCCCTGCTGGCGGCCCTGGCGGCATCGGCCCCGGCGCACGGCAGCGAGCTGGGCGAGATCCGCGCCCTGCTGGTCAGCGGCAACCTGCCCGCGGCTCTCGAGCGTGCGCAGCGCGCCGCCCGGGCCGACCCGCGAGATGGCCAGGCGCGCTTCCTGGCCGGTGTCGCGCTGATGGGCCTGCACCGCGACGACGAGGCGATGCCCGTGTTCGTGGCCCTTAGCCGCGAATACCCCGAGCTGCCCGAGCCCTACAACAACATCGCTGTGCTCGATGCCCGCGCCGGCCGGCTCGAGCAGGCGCAGCACGCGCTGCTGACCGCGCTGCGCAACGACCCCGCCTACCGCAGGGCGCGCGCCAATCTCGGCCAGGTGCACCTGATGCTGGCCGTGCAGGCCTGGCAGGCGGCCGCGGCCGAGGGCCCGGCCGACCCTGCGCTGCTGCGCAAGCTCGAGGCCACGCGCGGGCTGCTGGCCGAGCCGCTGCTGGCGGCGCGCTGAAACACGCACACCCTGTGCTGGAGACCCCATGCTGAAGCTGTTCGCCGGCCTGCTCGCGGCCACCCTGATCGCTGCCGCGGGCCCGTGCTGGGCGCAGAAGGTGCGCCTGGCGACGAACGAGGGCGACATCGTCCTGCAACTCGATGCCCAGAAGGCGCCGAAGACGGTGGCCAACTTCCTCGCCTACGTCCGCGCGGGCCAGTACGACGGCACGATCTTCCACCGCGTGATCGACGGCTTCATGATCCAGGGCGGCGGCTACCGGCCCGACCTGAGCGAGAAGCCCACGCGCGCGCCGATCGCCCTGGAAAGCCGCAACGGGCTGTCCAACGTGCGCGGCTCCATCGCCATGGCGCGCACCGCGGTGCCCGACTCGGCCACCGCGCAGTTCTTCATCAACGTCGCCGACAACCTGCGCCTGGACCAGCCCAACGCCGCCGACGGCGAGGGCTACGCGGTGTTCGGCCGGGTCGTCCAGGGCATGGACGTGGTGGACCGGATCAAGGCCGTGCCGACCCAGGCGCGAGGCGAGTTCGAAAACGTGCCGGTGAAGCCGGTGATCATCCGCAAAGCCACCGTGGAGAAATGACATGACCAAGACCGTGCAGATGCAGACCAGCGCCGGCACCCTGCGCATCGAGCTCGACGACGAGCGCGCGCCGCTGTCCACCGCCAACTTCCTGTCGTATGCGGCCCAGGGGCACTACGACGGCACGGTGTTCCACCGCGTGATCAAGGGCTTCATGCTGCAGGGCGGCGGCTTCGAGCCGGGCATGAAGCAGAAGCCGACGGCGCAGCCGGTGCGCAACGAAGCCAACAACGGCCTGAAGAACCTGCGCTACACGCTGGCCATGGCGCGCACCAGCGACCCGCACTCGGCCACGGCGCAGTTCTTCATCAACACCGTCGACAACGCCTTCCTCGACCACAAGGCCGAAAGCGCGCAGGGCTGGGGCTATGCAGTCTTCGGACGCGTCGTCGAGGGCCACGAGGTCGTCGCTGCGATCGAGGGCGTGCGCACCGGGCGCAAGGGCTTCCACGACGACGTGCCGCTGGAGGACGTGCGGATCGAGCGCGTCACCGAGATCGGCTGATGCCCGCCGGCCCGTCGCCCGCCGGCATCGGCGCGCTGCCGGCCCATTTCGAGTTCAGCGCGCCCCCCGCCTGGCGCGCCATCGACTTCATCTCCGACCTGCACCTGTGCGCCGCCATGCCGCGCACCTTCGCGGCCTGGGCCACCCACCTGCGCCGCACGCCGGCCGATGCGGTGTTCATGCTCGGCGACCTGTTCGAGGTCTGGGTCGGCGACGACGCGCGCGAGGGCGCTTTCGAGCGCAGCGCGGTGGAAGTGATGGCCGAGGCTGCGAGCCATCGCCAGCTGGCCCTGATGGTGGGCAACCGCGATTTCCTGCTCGGCCACGCCATGCTGCGGGCCAGCGGCCTGATCGGCCTGCCCGACCCGACCCTGCTGGCGGCCTGGGGCCAGCGCGTGCTGCTCAGCCACGGCGACGCGCTTTGCCTGGACGACGAGCCGTACCAGGCCTGGCGGCGCCAGGTGCGCGCCGACAGTTGGCAGGCCGCCTTCCTGGCGCGGCCGCTGGCCGAGCGGCGGCAGCTGGCGGCCGAGATGCGGCGCGCCAGCGCCGCGCGCCAGCGCTTCGACGGCCAGGCCGGGGTCGACGCCGACGCGGCCGAGGCCGTGCGCTGGCTGCATGCCAGCGGCGCCGCCGAGCTGGTGCACGGCCACACCCACCGCCCGGCCAGCCACGCGCTGGCGCCGGGCTTCAAGCGGCACGTGCTGAGCGACTGGGATCTCGACGACGCGGCGCGGCCGCGGGCCGAGGTGCTTCGGTTGACGCGCGGCGGCTTCCAGCGGCTGCCGCCGGCCGGCTCCTAGGGCGCGCCCGATGTTCCAGCGCTGGCGCCGGCAGTGGCAGGCGCGGCAGGAGGCGGCCGCGCTGCGCCGGCGCGCCATTGCCGACGACCTGTGGAAGCGCACGCGCGTGCGCTACCCCTTCCTGCAGCGACGCGATCCGGCGGACGAGGCCGAGCTGCGGCGCCTGACCAGCCTGTTCCTGGACCGCAAGGAGTTCAGTGCCGTCGGCGGCCTGGTCCTGACCGATGCGATGGCGGTGGCGATCGCGGCGCAGGCCGTGCTGCCGGTGCTGCGCCTGGGCCTGGCGGCCTACGACGGCTTCGTCGGCATCGTGGTCCACCCCGACCAGGTGGTGGCCCGGCGCGAGGTGGCCGACGAGGACGGCATCGTCCACGAGTACGACGAGGTGCTGGCCGGCGAATCGATGGAGGGCGGCCCCGTCATGCTGTCCTGGCAGGACGTGCGCGCCGCCGGCGGCACCGACGGGATGGCCTACAACGTCGTGATCCACGAGTTCGCCCATGTACTGGACGGGACCAACGGCGAGGCCGACGGCATGCCGCTGCTGCCTGCGGGGCTGCCCGCCACCCAGTGGCGCCGGACCTTGGGTGAGACCCTGCAGCGCCTTCGGCAAGCCGAGGCCCGCGGCACACGGTCGGTGATCGACACCTACGGCGCCCAGGGCGAGGAGGAATGCTTCGCCGTCGCCAGCGAGGCCTTCTTCGTCAGCCCGGCCGCCCTGCGCCGCGAAGACCCGGCGCTCTACGCCCTGCTGGGCCGCTACTACGGCCAGGATCCGGCCGAGGAGATGCCGGCGGCCACGCCCTGGCGGTCCGGGCCCCGCCGGCGCGGCGCCTGAGCGCGAGCGCAAGGCGGGCCGGATCGGCGAGCCCGGGCCGACTTCAGGCCGGCGTCGCCTCGGCGCGCGGCTTGTCGCTCTTGCGCGGCGGCTGGATGTCGAGCTGCACCTGGTCCTTCTCGTCGATGTCGACCCCCAGCCGACCGCCGTCGACGAGGCGGCCGAACAGCAGCTCGTCGGCCAGCGCGCGCCGGATGGTGTCCTGGATCAGGCGCTGCATCGGCCGCGCCCCCATCAGCGGGTCGAAGCCCTTCTTGGCCAGGTGCTTGCGCAGCACGTCGCTGAAGGTGACCTCGACCTTCTTCTCGGCCAGCTGGCTCTCGAGCTGGAGCAGGAACTTGTCCACCACGCGCAGGATGATCTCTTCGTCGAGCGAGCGGAAGTTGACGATGGCGTCCAGCCGGTTGCGGAACTCGGGCGTGAACAGGCGCTTGATGTCGGCCATCTCGTCGCCCTGCTCGCGCTTGTTGAGGAAGCCGATGGTGGCCTTGTTCATGGTCTCGGCGCCCGCGTTGGTGGTCATGATGATGATCACGTTGCGGAAGTCCGCCTTGCGCCCGTTGTTGTCGGTCAGCGTGCCGTGGTCCATGACCTGCAGCAGCACGTTGAAGACGTCGGGGTGGGCCTTCTCGATCTCGTCGAGCAGCAGCACCGAGTGCGGCTTCTTGCTGACGGCCTCGGTCAGCAGGCCGCCCTGGTCGAAGCCGACATAGCCCGGGGGCGCGCCGATGAGGCGGCTGACCGCGTGGCGCTCCATGTACTCGGACATGTCGAAGCGGATCAGGTCGATGCCCAGCACGTAGGCCAGTTGCTTGGCGACCTCGGTCTTGCCGACGCCGGTGGGGCCGCTGAACAGGAAGCTGCCGATCGGCTTGTCGCCCTTGCCGAGCCCTGAACGCGCCATCTTGATCGCGGCCGCGAGCGCGTCGATGGCCGGATCCTGGCCGAAGACCACGCTCTTGAGGTCGCGGTCCAGCGTCTTGAGCTTGCCGCGGTCGTCGCTGGAGACGCTGGCCGGCGGGATGCGCGCGATCTTCGCGACGATCTCCTCGACCTCGGCCCGGTTGATGGTCTTCTTGCGCTTGTTCGCCGGCAGGATGCGCTGCGCTGCGCCGGCTTCGTCGATGACGTCGATGGCCTTGTCGGGCAGGTGACGGTCGTTGATGAACTTGGCCGAAAGCTCGGCCGCCGCCTGCAACGCGCCCACGGCGTACTTCACGCTGTGGTGCTCCTCGAAGCGGCTCTTCAGGCCCTTGAGGATCTCGATCGTCTGCTCGACCGAGGGCTCGACCACGTCGACCTTCTGGAAGCGGCGCGACAGCGCCGCGTCCTTCTCGAAGATGCCGCGGTACTCGGTGAAGGTGGTGGCGCCGATGCACTTCATGGCGCCGCTGGACAGGGCCGGCTTGAGCAGGTTGCTGGCGTCCAGCGTGCCGCCGCTGGCGGCCCCGGCGCCGATGAGGGTGTGGATCTCGTCGATGAACAGGATCGCGTGCGGCTGGTCCTTCAGCTGCTTGAGCACGCCCTTCAGGCGCTGCTCGAAGTCGCCGCGGTACTTGGTGCCAGCCAGCAGCGCGCCCATGTCCAGCGCGTAGACCGTCGCGTCGGCCAGCACCTCGGGCACGTCCTTCTCGGTGATGCGCCAGGCCAGGCCCTCGGCGATCGCGGTCTTGCCGACCCCGGCCTCGCCCACCAGCAGCGGGTTGTTCTTGCGCCGGCGGCACAGGACCTGGATCACGCGCTCGACCTCGAGCTCGCGCCCGATCAGCGGGTCGATTCGGCCATCGCGGGCCAGCTGGTTCAGGTTCTGGGTGAACTGCTCCAGCGGCGAGCCCTTGGCGTCGCCGCCCTCCTCCTTCTCGGCCTCGCCGCCACCGCTGCCACCTTCACTGCCCTTGGCCGGCTCGGGCGGGTCGCTCTTCTTGATGCCATGGGCGATGAAGTTGACCACGTCCAGCCGCGTCACGCCCTGCTGGTGCAGGTAGTACACGGCGTGCGAGTCCTTCTCGCCGAAGATCGCCACCAGCACGTTGGCACCGGTCACTTCCTTCTTGCCGCTGCCGGTGCTCTGCACATGCATGATGGCGCGCTGGATCACGCGCTGAAAGCCCAGGGTGGGCTGCGTGTCCACTTCTTCGGAGCCACCCACCGTGGGCGTGTTCTCCTTGATGAAGGTGGCCAGGCTCTTGCGCAGGTCCTCGATGTTGGCCGCGCAGGCGCGCAGCACCTCGGCCGCCGACGGGTTGTCCAGCAGCGCCATCAGCAGGTGCTCGACGGTGATGAATTCGTGTCGCTGCTGGCGCGCCTCGACGAACGCCATGTGCAGGCTGACTTCAAGCTCTTGCGCAATCATGCGGCCTCCATAATGCATTGCAGCGGATGCCCGTCGCGACGCGCGGCGGCCAGCACCAACTCGACTTTGGTCGCCGCGACGTCCTTGGTGTACACACCACAGACGCCACGGCCCTCGTGGTGGATCTTGAGCATGATCAGCGTGGCCGTGTCGGGGTCGCGCTGAAAGTACTGCTGCAGCATCATGACGACGAACTCCATCGGCGTGTAGTCGTCGTTCAGCATGACCACCTGGAACAGCTGGGGCGGCTTGGTCCGGGCGGCCTTGCGCTCGGCCACGACGACGCCCTGCCCCCCCTCGCGGCGCGGCTGGACGGGGAGTTTCGGAGGCGACGAAGGCGGATCGTCGGGCATGAAATCATTCTATCGAGTTGGCCCCGCGGCGCGCGGCGCAAGCCGCCAAGTACCTGTCGAGGATGTGGCACCGATTCGGCCGGGATCAAGTCTTCCGGGCCCCGGGGCCGGCCGGACGCCCAGGCGCTGCTGTCAAGGCCGCGTACAGAAGCAGCGTGGTCGAATCCTTGACACTGTGCGCTCGCCAGCGCGAAAATTTCGCGCAGCATTGGACAAGCGAGGTACACCATGGCGCTCGGCACGGTCAAGTGGTTCAACGACGCCAAGGGCTTCGGATTCATCGAACCCGAGGGAGGTGGGCCCGACGTTTTTGCCCATTTTTCCGCCGTCCAGATGGAGGGCTTTCGCACCCTCAAGCAGGGCGCGCGGGTGAGCTACGAACTGGTGCAGGGCCCCAAGGGCAACCTGGCGCAGAACATTCAGCCGGTCGACGCCCCGGTGGTGGTGGCGCAGCCTGCGGACGCCGGTTGAGTCGGGCCGGCGCCAGCCGCCGGCCCGGCCCTACATCTGGTCGATCATCACCTGCCCGAAGCCCGAGCAGGAGACCTGGGTGGCGCCTTCCATCAGGCGCGCGAAGTCATAGGTGACCTTCTTGCTGAGGATCGCCTTTTCCATGGCGCGGATGATCAGGTCGGCAGCCTCGGTCCAGCCCATGTGGCGCAGCATCATCTCGGCGGAGAGGATCTCCGAGCCCGGGTTCACGTAGTCCTTGCCTGCGTACTTGGGCGCGGTACCGTGCGTGGCCTCGAACATGGCCACCGAATCGCTCAGGTTGGCCCCGGGCGCGATGCCGATGCCGCCCACCTGGGCCGCCAGGGCGTCGGAGACGTAGTCGCCGTTCAGGTTCAGGGTGGCGATCACCGAATACTCGGCCGGACGAAGCAGGATCTGCTGCAGGAAGGCGTCGGCGATCACGTCCTTGACGACGATGTCCTTGCCCGACTTCGGGCTCTTGAACTTGCACCAGGGGCCGCCATCGACCGGCTCCGCGCCGAATTCCTTCTGCGCCAGGGCGTAGCCCCAGTCGCGGAATCCGCCCTCGGTGAACTTCATGATGTTGCCCTTGTGCACGAGCGTGACGCTGGGCTTGTCGTTGTCGATGGCGTACTGGATCGCCTTGCGCACCAGGCGCTCGGTGCCCTCGATCGACACTGGCTTGATGCCGATGCCCGAGGTGGCCGGGAAGCGGATCTTCGTGACGCCCATCTCGTCGATCAGAAACTTGATGAGCTTGCGCGCCTTGTCGCTTTGGGCCTCGTATTCGATGCCGGCGTAGATGTCCTCGGAGTTCTCGCGGAAGATCACCATGTGGGTCTTCTCGGGCTCCTTGACCGGGCTGGGCACGCCCTTGAAATACTGGATCGGGCGCAGGCACACGTAGAGGTCCAGCTCTTGCCGCAGTGCCACGTTGAGCGAGCGGATGCCGCCGCCCACTGGCGTCGTCAAGGGTCCCTTGATCGACACCACGTAGTCGCGCACGGCCTGCAGCGTCTCGGCCGGCAACCAGACATCCGGGCCGTAGACCCGCGTGGCCTTCTCGCCGGCGTAGACCTCCATCCAGTGGATCCGGCGCTTGCCGCCGTAGCACTTGGCCACCGCCGCGTCGACCACCTTCAGCATCACCGGCGTGATGTCCAGGCCGGTGCCGTCGCCCTCGATGTACGGAATGATCGGCTGCTCGGGCACGTTGAGCGAGAAGTCCGCGTTCACGCTGATCTTCTGGCCGCCCGCGGGCACCTTGATGTGCTGGTACATGGATCGCTTCTCCGGAGCGCCGGCGCGGAGTCTCGCGGCGGCTTGCGCTAGGTCGAGCCTCAAATTCTATGTCAGCGCCCGGGCTGTCAACCTTGGGTCGCCGATGAGCGTTTCGTAGGGGCCCTCCATCTGGAAGGTCCTTCCAACGAACCTAGAAAGGCTCATTCATGAACAAGCTCCTGGCCGCCCTGGCCATCGCCGCCATTGCCTCGGGTACCGCCTTCGCCGCCGACGCACCCGCCGCCGAAGCGGCCGCCTCGGGCGCCATGGCCAAGCATCCCGCGAAGAAGCACGCCCCGATGAAGCACCACGCCCCCGCGAAGCACCACGCTCCGATGAAGCACGCGAAGAAGGCCGAGACCCCCGCCTCGGGCGCGACGAAGTAATCGGCCGATCTGGCTTCATGGCCGATCTGCTGGCCGAAGACACGGCTGACAAACCGAAGCCCGGCTCCATGCCGGGCTTCGGGCTTGTGCCGGCGCCCTTGATCTGCCGACGAGACGAAGCCGGCCCGCGGGAGTGCGCTGCTTGAGGCCGTGCTCTGCATTGCGGCGCGCGCTGACCTGCGCCTGCGCACTGGCACTGGCCTTGGTGGCCAGCCATCCGGCTGCCGCCCAGGGCGAGCCGCAGCCGAAGCTGCCGACGACCCCGCTCACGATCGGGATGTACATCATCCACGCCGAGCTCGCGGTCACGCCCGACCAGCAAGAGACGGGCATGATGTTCAGGCGCAGGATGGGCGACAGCGACGGCATGCTCTTCGTCGACGACCATCGCAGCGTGCGCTGCTTCTGGATGCACAACACGCTGCTGCCATTGAGCATCGCGTTCATCGCGGACGACGGCCGCATCGTCAACCTGGCCGACATGGCGCCGCAAACCGACGCCACCCACTGCTCGACCCAACCCGTGCGCTACGCGCTCGAGGTACCGCTCGGCTGGTTCGCCAAGCGCGGATTCAAAGCCGGCGACCGGCTGCGCGGCGCACCTTTCGGCTCCTGAGGCGCACGCGGCAGCCTCGCGCGGCGACGGGCCGCGCGGGTGGGTCGGTCAGGCGAAGTTCGCCTCGGCGAAGCCCCAGTTCACGAGCTTGTCGAAGAACGTCTCGACGTACTTCTGCCGCAGATTGCGGTAGTCGATGTAGTAGGCGTGTTCCCACACGTCCACCGTCAGCAGGGCCTTGTCGGCCGTGGTCAGCGGGGTGCCCGCCGCCCCCGTGTTGACGATGTCGACGCTGCCGTCGGGCTTCCTGACCAGCCAGGTCCAGCCCGAGCCGAAGTTGCCGACGGCCGACTTGACGAAGGCGTCGCGGAACGCGGCATAGCTGCCCCACTTGGCCTGGATCGCGGCCGCCAGCTCGCCGCCGGGCTCGCCACCGCCGGCCGGCTTCATGCCGTTCCAGAAGAACGTGTGGTTCCAGATCTGGGCGGCGTTGTTGTAGATGCCGCCCGAGGCCTTGCGCACGATGTCCTCCAGCGGCAGCGACTCGAACTCGGTGCCTTTCTGCAGGTTGTTCAGGTTCACCACGTAGGCGTTGTGATGCTTGCCGTGGTGGTACTCGAGCGTTTCGCGGCTGTACGCCGGCGCCAGGGCATCGATGGCGTAAGGCAGCGGGGGAAGGGTGTGTTCCATGGTCATCGTCCTTGCTCGGATGGAGGCGGTAGAGCGTGCCTTGCGCGACGCTCGGCTTCGGTGCGCTGGGGCACGGCTCACTTCATTGTAGGCAGCGTGACAGCGCCGACTTCGCGCAGGGGCTCGATGGGCTCGATCGACTTGACCTCGGCCTGGGCGCGCCCGTCGGCCCAGACGGCGCGCACGGCCTGGCCCGGGTGCAGCAGCGCGGCCGAGACGATGGCGCGCCCGTCGGCCGCCTCGACCCAGGCGTAGCCTCGCCGCAGCACGCGCTGCGGGTCGTGCGCCGCCAGCTGTCGGCCCGAAGCCGCCAGCCGCATCCCCTGCTCCCGCACCTGCACCGCCACGGCCAGGCTCAGGCGCCGGCCCGCCGGGGCGAGCGCGGCAGCGGCCGCCGCCCACTGCTGGCGTGGCGCCAGCCGCAGGCGGCGCGCGCGCTCGTCGAGCCGGCTGCTCTCGGCGCGCAGCGCCTGGGCCGGCTGGCTCAGGCGCTGCGCGATCCGGTCCAGCCGCTGCGCCTGCACCTGGCCCGCGCGTTCGATGGCCCGCTGAAGGCGCTGCAGGCGCGCCGCCAGCGCCTGCAGGGCCTCGTCGCGCGAAGGTGCCGCCAGCTCGGCCGCAGCCGTCGGCGTGGGGGCGCGCAGGTCGGCCGCCAGGTCGCACAGCGTGATGTCGGTCTCGTGGCCCACCCCGCAGACCACCGGCAGCGCGCTGGCCGCGACGGCCTGCACCAAGCGCTCGTCGTTGAAGGCCCAGAGATCCTCGATCGACCCGCCGCCGCGCACCAGCAGCAGCAGGTCGACCTCGCGCCGCCGGTTGGCCGCCTGCAGCGCCGCGACCAGCGCCGCCGGCGCCTCGGCGCCCTGCACCGGGCTCGGGTAGACCACGATGCGCACCTGGGGCGCGCGGCGGGCGAGCGTGGCCAGGACATCGTGCAGCGCTGCCGCGCCCAGCGAGGTCACGATGCCCAGCGCCCGCGGGCTGGCCGGCAGCGGCCGCTTGCGCGCGGCATCGAAAAGCCCGGCGGCTTCCATTCGCGCGCGCCGGCGCAGGAACTCCTCGAACAAGGTGCCGGCGCCCA
The DNA here is from genome assembly GCA_028871575.1 of Burkholderiales bacterium. Lineage (GTDB taxonomy): Bacteria > Pseudomonadota > Gammaproteobacteria > Burkholderiales > Burkholderiaceae_C > Rubrivivax. The sequence goes on from JAGWMW010000057.1 coordinate 15,073, forward strand.
CACGCTGCATTGACTCGGCCACGAGTTGCAGCTCGCCGCGCGCCTCATACAGGGCCAGCCGGCCGCGCAGCTCTACTTGCTGGCCGTCGGCGGGGGAGAAGTCCAGCAGCGCGGCTGCGCGGCGAAACAGCACGCAGCGCACCAGCGCCGCAGCGCCGTCGGCATCCTTCAGCGAGAAGTAGCAATGGCCGCTGGCGGCGCGCGAGAAGCCCGACAGCTCACCCCGCACCGCCACCGCCCCGAAGCGGGCTGCCATCGCATCGCCCAGGGCCCCCAGCAGCGCAGCGACGCCCCAGGTCATGGGGCCTGGCGCGGTGCCTGGGGGCTCAATCATGCGGATCGCAAGGATTGGTGCGGCCCGTGAACTCCACAGGCGCGGCCCGCCTGGGCTGACGCGGCATGGCGCCCGTCACCGAACCGTCACGTTCGTGCAAGCGATTGATTTTCATGAAGAAAGCAGTGCCCGATATTTAAGCAGTCGCGCCGCTCGCAGACTGCAGGCGGCCGGGCAGCCGCGAGGCCCGGTCGCTTTCCACAGAGTTGTCCACAGGCGGCGGGGGCCCGGCTCGAGACGCTGCGAAGCGCGTCCGGTTGCACGCGGGGCATCGGCCATAATCGCGCCTCTTTCGAGCTCTCGCAGCGGCCCAGCGCCCGCGCTCCCACCCCTTGCTGACGATCATACAAGCGGCCGGCTGGCCGATCTGGGCCCTGATCCTCTGCTCGATCGTGGCGTTGGCCGTGGTCATCGAACGCAGCTACCGGTTGCGCACGCCGCTGGTCGCACCGCCCAAGCTGCTGGACGAGGTGATCGGGGTAACCCGCGCCAGCCTGCCGCCGGCCGACGTGGTCAACAAGCTGGCCGACACCTCGGTGCTCGGCGCTGTGCTCGCTGCCGGGCTGCGCAGCGTGGTGGCCGAGCCGCGCATCGCCGAAGCCGCCCTGCGCCAATCGTTCGAGAACGCCGGCCGCATCGCCGTGCACGGGCTGGAACGCTACCTCAACACCCTGGGCACGATCGCCGCCGCGGCCCCGCTGCTCGGGCTGTTCGGCACCGTGATCGGCATGATCGAGATCTTCGGCTCGCAGGCGCCGGCCGGGGCCTCCAACCCGCAGCTGCTGGCGCACGGCATCTCGGTGGCGCTGTACAACACGGCCTTCGGACTGATGATCGCCGTGCCCTCGCTGATGTTCTACCGCTACTTCCGCGGCCGCGTCGACGAATACCAGCTGCAGATGGAGCTGGCGGCCGAGCGCATGGTGCCGCACCTGATGCGCTTCGCGGTGAAGTCATGACGGCGCGTCGCATGCCGCATCGCGGCAGGCCCGGGAGCACCGGGCGATGAGATTCAGCCGCCGCCACATCGAAGAGCCCGAGATCAACCTGATCCCGTTCATCGACGTGCTGCTGGTGGTGCTGATCTTCCTCATGCTCTCCACCACCTACTCGCGCTTCACCGAGCTGCAGGTCACGCTGCCCACGGCGGACGCCGACAAGCTGCGCGACCGCCCGGGCGAGGTCATCGTCGCCGTCTCCGCCGACGGCCGCTACAGCGTCGACGGCAGGCCCGTCGACGGCCGCAGCGTCGAGCGGCTGACGGCCGAGATGGGCGCCGCTGCCGCCGGCCGGCCCGACACCATGGTCGTCATCTCGGCCGACGCGATGAGCGCCCACCAAGCCGTGATGAACGTGCTGGACGCCGCGCGCCGCGCCGGGCTGTCGCGCCTGACCTTCGCGGCGCAGACGCCGCGCGGCGCCGCGCGCTAAAGCCGCCATGCCGCGCCGCCCCAGCCTGGCGGGCCGCGTC